>NZ_JBFUKR010000002.1:0-352841 GCF_056400745.1 Rhizobacter sp. P5_A1 | reverse complement strand
AGCGCGGGCGGCGGCGGCAAGGTGCGCACCACGTCGCCGGCGCCGGGCGCGGGCTGCGCGCGTGCGCACGGCAGCGCCGAAGCGATGACGGTGGCGCACAGCAGCGCGCGCATCAGGTCGATCGCGCGGCGCGTCATTCGGCGTTCCAGCATGTGCATCGAATGCGCCTCGGTCAGGACGGGGGTGCGAGCCTGAGCTGGCCGTTGCCGATGACGTAGAACGGCGCCCAGAAGAACGGATGTGCGAAGCGGCGGTTGCGCAGCACGTCGATCTGCGCCGCCTGCATCGCGCTGCCGAGGTCGCGCCCGGCCGCGAGTTCCTGGTACAGCTTGGTCATCAGCGCTTCGGTCGAGTCGTCGGCCACCGGCCACAGCGAGGCGATCACGCTGTCGGCACCGGCCGACAGGAACGAGCGCGTGAAGCCGACGATCTCTTCGCCGCGGCTGACCTTGCCGAGGCCGCTCTCGCAGGCCGACAGCGTCACCAGCTTCACGCCGCCGAGCTTGAGCTGGAAGATCTCGCGCGCCTCGAGCAGGCCGGTGTCCTGCGGGCCCGACGAGAACAGGATGTGCGAGAACATCGGGTCGACCTCGTCGACCTCGGCATGCGCCGCGACGTGCAGCAGCGACGCGCTGTTCGCCGTCTCCTTGAAGCGCGTCTTCGTCGCCTCGCGCTGCACGAACACCGCGTGCGTTGCGAACAGCGTGGCCAGCTGCTGCACCTCGCGTTCGGCGCCGGGCAGCGGCACGTTCTTGTCGGTGGTCGGGTTGCCGAACGCGAGCAGCGAGGCCGTGCCCGCCGCGCCGCGCTGGCGCAGCTGCACGCCGACCGACGCCGAGGGCCACACCGACAGCGCGAACTGCTCGGTCAGGTAGCTGCCACCGTTAGACAAGGCCTGGAACGGCAGGTAGTGCAGCGGGCCGTGCGGCACCACGAACACGCGGCGCGCCGGGCCCAGCGCGGCCGGTGCGACCAAGCTGTCGTACAGCGCCTGGCCGAGCGCGCGCGTGTCGGCGCGGCGCTCGACGATGCTCTGGCGGAACGCGTCGACTTGCGTCGCGAGATCGGTCTCGCGCAGGGCCAGCCGGTGCCCCTGCAGGCCGTCGCGACGGATCACCCAGACGACCATCGCGTCGCCGACCGCGTGGTACTGCAGCAGCGCGTCGTCGGCCGCGAGGCTGGCCTGCACGTCGCGCAGCGAGAGTTGCTGCGACAGCGTGTCGGTCGCGCGATCGCGCACGGTGTCGAGCAGCTGACGCGCGCGCGATGCTTCCGAGAGCTCCCACGCGGCGCTGAAGTCCTGCTGCGCGACGCTCAGTACGAGCGCGCTGTCGAAGATCTGCTGCACGTCGCCGAACAGGCCGGCCTTGAACTCGTCGCTGCGAAAGCGCGCGCGCAGGCCGTTGGCGAGCGCGACCGACTGGCGATAGGCCAGCAGCGCCGCGGCCGGGTCGTGCTGCGCGAGGTTCACGCGCGCCAGGCCTTCGTAGGCCCACAGGCGGTGGTAGTCGGCGTCGGGGTTGGCCGGGCTGCCGGCGACGGCGTTGAAGTCGGCCGCGGCCGGACCGAGTGCGCCGCTGGCGAGCAGCGCATTGGCGCGGCTGCGCAGGAAGAACGGCTGCAGCCGCGTCGCCGCGGGCACCTCGCCGAGCTGCGCGAGCGCCTGCCCGGGTTGCTGCGCGGCGGTGTACGCGTTGGCGAGCGAGACCAGCACCAGCGGCCGATAGCGCTCGCTGGCGGTGGCCAGGCTGTCGCGGTAGCGCGCCGCCGCATCGCTGAAGCGGCCGCGGCGCGTCGCCACGTCGCCGAGCACCTTGAACGCCGGCGCGGCCACTTGGGTCGGGTTGCGGCCCTCGACGGCGAGCGCGCGCGTCGCGTAGTCCTCGGCGCGGTCGAGCACGCCGGCGTAGCTGTAGGCGATCGCGAGATCGCGCAGCGCGACCGCCTGCAGCGCGTCGTCGGCATCGCGCTGGCCGAGGTGCAGCGCCTTGCTCGCGGCGCGGATGCTCTGGCGGAACTCGCCCTGCTCGGCGAGTGCCAGGGCCTGGCCGCAGTAGCCGTAGCCGTCGAGCTTGACGAGGTCGCGGTCGTAGAGGGCACGGCCTTCGGCGCTGAGCGAGAGCAGCGTCTCGGCGTCCTTCTTGCGCGCGACGGCGTTCTCGAATGCGGCGCCCGGCGCGGCGATCTCGCTGGCTTGCGCGCGGGCCGCCGTGTGATGGACAGCGGCGCCACCGAGCAGCGCCAGCAGCGCCACCGTCGCCCACAGGCGCGGCCCGCGCGAAAGCGCTGCCGGCGCGACCCGGGTCTGGAGCCTGTCTCGATCGGACGGATGAATCACTGGGCTTTCCCCTCGCGTGGCAAGGCCGAGGATGCGGTGCGGGCCAGGGCGCAACAAGTGACCAAAGTGACTGCGGACCGCATCGCCGATCGCCTCTCGGCCCTTCAGCGCAACCGCTTCAGCACGTTGATCAGTTCCTTCGGTTGCACCGGCTTGAACAGCACCACGTTGCCGCTCGCGTGCGCGCGCAGCAGCTGCTCGCGCGCGGTGTCGCCGGTCACGAGCACCGCCGGCACCTTGTGGCCGCAGGCCTGGCGCACGCGCTCGATCGCGTCGATGCCGTCTTCGCTGCCGCGCAGGCGCAGGTCCGAGATCACGACGTCGATCAGGCCGTGGTGCGCGCGCGCCAGCGCGAGCGCCTCTTCGATCGTGGCCGCGGCGTGCACGACGTAGCCCCACTGGCCGAGCAGCTCGGCCATGCCGGCGCGGATCGCCTCCTCGTCGTCGATCACGATCAGCGTGCCGGCTTCGTCGCTGACCGGCGGCACGGTTTCGGCGCCGACGGTGAACTCCTCCATCTGGTCCAGGCCCGTGCCTTCGATGTGCAGGCGGCACAGCGTGCCGCAGCCGACGCGCGAGCGCACCGTCAGCGTGTGGTCGAGCAGCAGGGTGAGCCGCTTGACGATCGCCAGGCCCATGCCGAGGCCTTGCGTGCGATCGCGTTCGGGGTTCGCCACCTGGTAGAACTCGTCGAAGATCTTCGGCAGCTCGTCGTCGGCGATGCCGATGCCGGTGTCCCAGACCTCGATGTTGAAGCCGCCGTTCCACTCGCGCGCCGCGACGACGACGCCGCCGCTGCGGCAATAGCGCAGCGCGTTCTGCACCAGGTTCGCGAGGATGCGCTCGAGCAGCTGCGGATCGCTCTTGACGACCTTGCCGCCCGGCCGGAAGCGCAGCTGCAGGCCGGCCTCCTCGGCGACGCCGGCGAAGTTCATCTGCAGCCGGCGAAACACGTCGCGCACCGGGAACGACTGCAGGTGCGGCTCGATCACGCGCGCGTCGAGGCGCGAGATGTCGAGCATCGCCTCGAAGGATTTGTCGAGCGCCTCGATCGACCGCATCATGTTGAAGATCAGCGGCCGATCGACCGAATTGGCGATGCGCTTCTCGAGCGCACCGCCGAACAGGCTCAGCGCGTGCAGCGGCTGGCGCAGGTCGTGGCTCGCGGCGGCGAGAAAGCGGCTCTTGTCGCGGCTTGCCCGCGCGGTGAGCTCGACCTGCTCGCGCAGGCGCTCGACCAGCGCGGCGTTCTCGAAGCGTGCGCGCAACGCGGTGCTGAGCACGTCGTTCTGCACCAGCGCCGCGCGCAGGCTCAGCGCGACGAAGACGAGCGCGAACGCCGCCAGCGCCAGGTGCACCGGGCCGTCGATGCCGAGCAGCGCCAGCGGCAGCGGCAACGCCAGCGGCAGCAGCCACAGGTACACCGAGAAGCGGTCGGTCGCGTTTCCCGCGAGGCCGCCGACCGCCATGCCGAGCAGCACCAGCATCATCAGCAGCGCGAGCGCCAGATCGTCGTGCGGCATGAACATCGGTGGCGCGAGGCCCCAGGCGAGGCTGGTCGCGAACAGCGTCAAGCGGTAACGCTGCAGCCACAGCGGCGCGCGCGCGGGTACATCGGCCGCGCGCTTGAACGCGACGAGCGCGGTCAGCCGCAGCGCCTGGGTCGCGTGCAGCAGCAGCGCCCAGAGCAGCACGCTGGTGTTGTGCGTCTGCCGGTAGAACAACGCCCAGAACAGCAGCCCGGTCGCGAAGCCGCCGGCGGCGCTCGCGTAGCCGGCGCCGTAGAGGCTGTCGATCTCGGCGCGCATCACCGCGAGGTCGATCTGCGGATCCGACGGGGCCGGCGCGCTCGACGGGCGCGCCCGCGAGCCGCCGGCCGCGCCGCCCTGGGCCGGCAGGCGCGCGATCTTCATCGCCGCCTGATCGGTCTCGACCACGGGTCAGCCGGCGCGGTCAGCGAAACAGGCTGATCAGGTGCGAGCGCGATTTCACGTCGAGCGCCAGCAGGATCGTCGACACGTAGTTCTTCACGGTGCCGAGCGAGAGCTGCGTCGAGCTGCTGATCTCCTGGTTGCTGCAGCCCGACAGCACGAGCTCGAGGATGTCGAGGTGGCGCGGCCCGAGTTCGGCGACCAGATCGTATTTCGAGGCCGGCGCGCACTTCGGGAAGTGCGTGGCGCGCGCCGCCGACGCAGCCCCGACCGCGCCGGCGACGAGCTCGAGCAGCGCGTCGCGCGTCAGCGTCGGCGCCGAGCCCTTGTAGAGGTAGCCGGCCGCGCCCATCGCCTTGGCCTGGCGCACGACGAACTCGTCCTGCGTGCCGCTGAGGATCACGACGCGCGCGTCGGGGTGCAGCGCGAGGAACTGGCTCAGCCCCTGCAGGCCCTTGCAGTCGCTCAGGTTCAGGTCGAGCAGCACCAGTGCGACGCCCGGGTTGTCGGCATGCAGCTGCAGCGCTTCATGCAGCGTCGAGGCCTCGATCCATTCGATCGGCTCTTCGATACCGGCGCTGTCGAACAGCGCCTTCGTGCCCATGCGGCACAGCGCGTGGTCGTCGACGAGCAGGACCTGCGGCGCCGCGCCGAGCCGCGGCGGCGGCGGGACGCAGGCGGATACCGGCCAGACGGACGTGTTCATCATGGTGTTCTCCTCCCTCGCAACAGAATCGGGCCGCTGGCCGCCTCGGCTTCGGACGGCGCGGGCTTCGGTCACTGAAACGCGATTCGCGCCGCGAACCGGCCATCGCCGTCGAAGAATGGCGGCCAAAAATCCGGTCGCCTTCGGACGCGCTCGCCATCGCGCTTCACCGGCGCCGACTCTAGGGTCGGTCGCGCCGATGGGCTTGCGTGCGTCCACCCAATTTTCGTCAGTGGCGTACGCGCTTTTCGGCGCGCCGGGCGTCGCGTCGCGCGCGTTGCCGAAAACTGGGTGGGTCGCGGCGCAAAACTGGGTGCGCGCACCGCGGTCGGCCCCGGCGCAGCTGCCTACAGTGAAGACACCCGATCCTCACGGAGACATTGCGATGAACGACACCCTCCAGCTCTCACGCCGCACGTTCGCGACCCTGCTGGGCCAGCTGACGAATCCGGCGGTCGAGGCCGGCCTCAATCCGCAGCCGCTGCCGCCGCGCGCGGCCTTTGCGGTGACGCTCGCGCAGACGGTGATCGATCGCGCCGGGCTGATGCAGGACATCGCCGACGGCATCGCGCGCGAAGGCCAGCAGCGCGGCATCATCATCGTCAGCGGCTACCTCTCGCGCTTCATCGACGACTGCGGCAACGACCGCCTGCCGCACGGCATCCTCGCGCCGCGGCCGCATCACGGCCCGGGTCTCGGGATGCTCGAGCTGGTGCTGATGGGCGCCGAGTTCGAGCGCCATGCGCAGCAGCTGGATCAGCCTGCATTGGCGCAGGAGTTCCGGCACGTCGGCGTCGCGCTGACCGAACTCGGCCTCGCGAGGGGGTGAATATCACTCGTCAGGCAGCGCACCCGCGCCGAGCAGCCCGGGCTCGCGCCGCATCCGCGCGATCAGGTCGAGGCGTGTGGCGGCGTCGAGCTTCGCGAGCACCGCCGAGACGTGGTGCTCGACAGTTCGCACCGAGCGCGACAGGCGCTGTGCGATGTCGGCGTTGTTGAGCCCTTCGCCGATGAAGCGCGCGACCTGCAGCTCGCGTGGCGTCAGCCCGAGCGGGTGCTCGCGCGCGGCGCTGTACGGCCCGCGGCGCAGCCGGGGCAGGTGGGCCGCCAGACCCAGGCGCTGCGCGATCGCGCGGGCGCAGGCGGCGGCGGCCCAGGCCTGACTCTCGTCGAGCAGCTGCACCGCCTGCGCGAGCCCGGCGGCGCGCGCGGCCTCCGGTCGATCCGGCGCCTGCATCGATGCGAGCGCCGCCTCGCACGGCAGGCCCAGCGCGAGCCAGGCCTGCGCGGCCGCCGGCGCATCGCCGCGCAGTTCGGCCGCGTGCGGCGCCGGATAGGCGACGGACGCCGGCATCGCGAGCCCGGCACGCCGCTGCCACACCGCGATCTGGCCCTGGTCCCAGAGGTTCAGGCCGTGGGTGTCGATCGCCTGCAGCGCCGCGAGCTCGGCGCGGCATTGCGCCAGGTCGCCGGCGAGCCACGCGGCCTCGGCCAGCGCGAGTCGCACCGGCACGATGCGCTGGCCCTCGCCGGTCGCCATCGCGCCGGCGAGCGCCTGCTGCAGCAGCGGCAGCCCGTCGGCCTCGCCCTGGCGCATGCGCACATGGCCGAGCACGGTCAGCGCGGGCAGGCGCATCACGAGCGTCAGGCGCTCGAGCCGCAGCACCTCGCGCGCGATGGCTTCGGCTTCCTTCAGTCGGCCCTGCTCCATCCGCAGGCGCGCCTGCCAGCCGACGAGGTAGTGGGTCCAGGCGTCGAGGTCGTGGCGCGTGTCGAACGCGATGCCGTCGGCGAGCACCTGCTCGGCGAGCGCAAAGTCTCTGAACACGACGGCGTATTCGGACAGGTTGGTGTAGACGCGCGCCGCGTGCTCGTGATACCCGTTCGCGAGTGCGAGCGCGAGGCTTTCCTGCAGGCGCTCGCGCCCGCCGGGGCGGTTCGCGAACAGCATCGAGGTGCCGACGTTGTTCAGCGCGTGCACGCGCGTCTCGATCTCGCCGAGCTGCAGCGCCAGCGCCATCGCGCGCTCGCCCCAGGCGATCGCTTCGTCCGCATGGTCCTGCAGCATGTGCCATTGCGATTGCACGCTGTAGGCCATCGCGAGTTCGGCGCCGGGCGGCTGGCGTTCCAGCTCGCTGACGGCCTCGGCGATGTAGCGCTCGGCCTGCGCCGGTTCGCCCCGGTACCAGTGCAGGCGCGACAGCCAGCGCAGGTTGTGGCCGACCTTGTCGATGCGGCCGACCTCGCGCCACAGCGCGCACGCCCGGTGCCGCGCCTCGATCACCGCGTCGTCGATGCGCAGCGCGAGGCCGGCCTCGTAGGCCCAGTCTTCATGCAGCTGTGCGGCCAGCGCCGCGGGCGCCTGCGCGACGAAGCGCAGCGCGGCGGCCAGGTGCGCCGCGGCCTGCTGATGGGCGCCGAGCGCGGCGGCCTGCGCGGCCGCGCGCGGCGCCAGTGCGAGCACGAGCGCGCCGTCCTCGGCACCGGCGGCGTGGTGCACGCGCCGCGACAGTGCCGTGCGCGCGAGGCCGACGCCCTCGTCGGCGAGCGCCGCGCCGACGCGCGCATGCAGGTCGCGCTGGCGTGCCGGCGCGAGGCGGTCGAGCGTCGCCTGGCGCGCCAGCTCGTGGCGAAACATCAGCTGGCCCGGCTCGCCGCGCACCAGCATGCCGCGCTCGACGCAGCGGTCGAGCGCCGCGATCGAGGCCGCGCCGAGCACCGCCTCGACGAGGCGCGCCTCGACCGCGCCGGGCACCACGCAGGCCATCTCGAGGACCTCGCGTTCGGCCGGGTTCATGCGCGCGAGACGCGCCCAGATCGCGTCGCGCACCGAGCCGGGGATGCGGCCGAACGCGCCTTCCGGGCTCGCGAGCAGCTCGGTCACGAAGAAGGCATTGCCGGCGGTGACGCGGTGCAGCTCGCTGCCGGAGCGGCCCGCCTGCCGCGCCAGCGTATCGACGGCCTGCGACGACAGCGGCGCCAGCGCGATCCGCGTCAGCGCGCCGAGATCGCCGAGCACCTGCACGAGCGGGTGCTCGGCGCCGGTTTCGTCGTCGCGCGAGCTCAGCACCAGCAGCACCGGCAGCGGCGCGATGCGCCGGCCCAGGTACTTGAGCAGGTCGAGCGTGGCGGCGTCGGCCCAGTGCACGTCTTCGAACACCAGCACGGTGGCGCCGCGGGCCTCGCGCAGGCACTCGAGCACGGCCTGGAACAGGCGCGATGGGGCCGCGGCGTCATCGAGCAGCGCGACGACGCGGGGCCCCAGTTCGCCGGCGATGTCTTCGAGCGGCCCGAGCGGGCGCGGCGTGAAGAGCGCCTCGCAGCCGCCCCACAGCACGCGGCAATCGGGCCCGAGGCGCTGCGCGAACGCGCGCAGCAACGCGGTCTTGCCGATCCCGGCCTCGCCCTCGATCAGCGCGATCGCGCCACGCCCGGCGGCCGCCGAGCGCGCCAGGCTCGCCAGGGTCTGCAGCGGTGAATCGCGTTCGAGGAGCATCGGGTTCCCGTTCGTGCCGGCGCATTGTCGCCGCGGCCGCGTTGATGCCGTTTTTATACGGGTCGCCGCGAATTTGCCGACATCTTGACGCGCCGATTTTTACGATCTGTCCATCTTGTGAAGGAGGGACGTCCGATGGATGTCGTTTATCTCGCGCTGGGTGTCGTGCTCTGGCTGCTGCTGGTCGGCATGGCCGAGGGCTGCGCCAAATTGGGAGGGCCTGCCAAATGACGTGGCTGTATGTACTTGGTAGCGTCGCGTCGGTGGGTTTGCTTGTCTACCTCGTGGTCGCACTCCTGCAACCGGAGAAGTTTTCATGACCACCCATGCCTGGGCCCTGCTGGCGGTCTACGGCCTCGTGCTGTTGCTGCTGGCCATTCCGATGGGTCGCTACATCGCCAACGTGATGGAGGGCCGGCTGCGCTTTGCCGGCCGCGTCGAAGCCGGCCTGTACCGGTTGTGCGGCATCGAGGCCGACGTCGAGATGGGCTGGCTGAAATACGCGCTGGCCATCCTGCTGTTCAACGGCCTCGGCGTGCTCGCGGTCTACGCACTGCAGCGGCTGCAGCTGTGGCTGCCGATGAACCCGCAAGCCATGGCCAACGTGGCATCGGACTCGTCGTTCAACACGGCCGTCAGTTTCGTCACGAACACCAACTGGCAGGGCTACAGCGGCGAGCAGACGATGAGCTACCTGACCCAGATGCTGGGCCTCGCGGTGCAGAACTTCTTCTCGGCCGCCACCGGCATCGTCGTGGTCATCGCGCTGATTCGCGGCTTTGCGCGGCACACGGCGCAGAGCATCGGCAACGCCTGGGTCGACCTGACCCGCGTCACGCTGTGGATCCTGCTGCCGATCTCGTTCGTCTACGGCCTGTTCCTGGTTCAACAGGGCGTGGTGCAGAACTTCGACGCCTACAAGGACGTGCAGACGCTCGAGGTCGTCAAGTACCAGGCGCCCAAGCTCGGCCCGGATGGCCAGGCGCTGAAAGATGCCAAGGGCGAGCCGGTGATGGAGGACAAGACCACCGACAAGCAGACGCTCGCGATGGGTCCGGTCGCCTCGCAGGAGGCGATCAAGATGCTGGGCACGAACGGGGGCGGATTCTTCAACGCCAACTCGGCGCACCCGTACGAGAACCCGACGCCGCTGAGCAACTTCATCCAGATGCTGTCGATCTTCCTGATCCCGGCCGGTCTGTGCTTCACGTTCGGTCGCATGGTCCAGGACCAGCGTCAGGGCTGGACGATCTTCGTCGCGATGGCGGTGTTGTTCGTGGCCGGTGCGATCGCCACGATGTACTACGAGCAGCAGGGCAATCCGCAATTCGCCGCGCTGGGCGTGGATCAGACGGTGAGCGCGACGCAGGCCGGCGGCAACATGGAGGGCAAGGAAACGCGCTTCGGCATCGCCGACTCGGGGCTGTTCGCCACCATCACGACCGATGCTTCGTGCGGTGCGGTGAACGCGATGCATGACTCCTTCACGCCGCTGGGCGGGCTGGTTCCGCTGGTGAACATGCAACTGGGCGAGGTCGTGTTCGGCGGTGTCGGCACCGGCCTGTACGGCATGCTGGTGTTCGCGATCATGGCCGTCTTCATCGCCGGCCTGATGATCGGCCGTACGCCCGAGTACCTGGGCAAGAAGATCGAGGCGCACGAGATGAAGATGACGTCGATCGCCATCCTCGTCACCCCGCTGCTCGTGCTGCTCGGTGCCGCCATCGCGGTGATGGCCGATGCCGGGCGCGCCGGCGTCGCCAACCCGGCGGCGCACGGCTTCTCGGAAATCCTCTACGCCTTCACGTCGGCCGCCAACAACAACGGCAGTGCCTTCGCCGGCCTGTCGGCGAACACGCCGTTCTACAACCTGGCGCTGGCCATCGCGATGTGGTTCGGGCGCTTCGGCGTGATCGTGCCGGTGCTGGCGATCGCCGGCTCGCTGGCTGCGAAAAAGCGCATCGCCGTCACCGGCGGAACCATGCCCACGCACGGCGCGCTGTTCATCACGTTGCTGGTCGGCACGGTGCTGCTGGTGGGCCTGCTGAACTACGTTCCCGCGCTGGCCCTCGGGCCGGTGATCGAACACCTGGTGCTTTGGAAGTGAGAGCGACATGACTCGCAAGACATTCACTCTGTTCGACCCGACGCTCGCCAAACCGGCCATCGTCGACGCGTTCAAGAAGCTGGACCCTCGGGTGCAATGGCGCAACCCGGTGATGTTCGTCGTCTACGTCGGCAGCATCATCACGACACTGCTGTTCGTGCAGGCGCTGGGCGGCCAGGGCGAGGCGCGCTCCGACTCCATCCTGGCTGGCGGTGAACGCGCCGCCTTCGCCGGCGCGGTGGCGTTATGGCTGTGGTTCACGGTGCTGTTCGCGAACTTCGCCGAGGCGCTGGCCGAGGGCCGCAGCAAGGCGCAGGCCGCGTCGCTGCGCAGCCTGAAGAAGCAGACCTGGGCGAAGATTCTGGAAGCGCCGCACTACGGCGCCAAGTGGCACCCGATCGAGTCGTCGGAGCTGCGCAAGGACGCCGTCGTGCTGGTGCTGGCGAACGACGTGATCCCGGCCGACGGCGAGGTCATCGAGGGCGTGGCTTCGGTGGACGAAAGCGCCATCACCGGCGAATCCGCGCCGGTGATCCGCGAATCGGGCGGCGACTTCTCGGCCGTCACCGGCGGCACCCGCGTGCTGTCGGACTGGATCGTCGTGCGCATCACCGCGAACCCGGGCGAGACCTTCGTCGACCGCATGATCGCGATGGTCGAGAGCGCGAAGCGGCAGAAGACGCCCAACGAGATCGCGCTGACGATCCTGCTGGTGGCGCTGACCATCGTGTTCCTGGCCGTCACGGTCACGTTGCTGCCCTATTCGATGTTCAGCGTCGAGGTCGCGAAGGCCCAGGGCGTGACGTCTCAGCCGATCACGGTCACGGTGCTGATCGCGCTGCTCGTGTGCCTGATCCCGACGACGATCGCCGGGCTGCTCTCGGCGATCGGCGTGGCCGGCATGAGCCGCATGATGCAGGCCAACGTGATCGCGACCTCCGGGCGCGCGGTCGAGGCGGCCGGCGACGTCGACGTGCTGCTGCTCGACAAGACCGGCACCATCACGCTCGGCAACCGCCAGGCCTCGGCGTTCCTGCCCGCACCGGGCGTCACCGACCACGAGCTGGCCGACGCAGCGCAGCTCGCGTCGCTGGCCGACGAGACGCCCGAGGGCCGCAGCATCGTCGTGCTCGCGAAGCAGAAGTTCAACCTGCGTGAGCGCGACCTGCAATCGCTGAACGGACACTTCGTGCACTTCTCGGCGCAGACGCGCATGAGCGGCATCGACCTGCCGCTGGCCGCGGCGGTGCCGCTCGCGGTCGGCGCGAATCACACGCCGGTCCAGATGCGGCAGGTGCGCAAGGGTGCGGCCGACTCGATTCGCAGGCACGTGGAGTCGCTGGGCGGCAGCTTCCCGGCGCCGCTCAACGCGGCCGTCGACGACGTCGCGCGTCGCGGCAGCACGCCGCTGGTGGTGGCCGATGGCATCCGGGTGCTGGGCGTCATCGAGCTGAAGGACATCGTCAAGGGCGGCATCAAGGAGCGCTTCGGCGAGCTGCGCCGCATGGGCATCAAGACGGTGATGATCACCGGCGACAACAAGCTCACCGCCGCCGCGATCGCGGCCGAGGCCGGCGTCGACGATTTCCTCGCCGAGGCGACGCCGGAGCAGAAGCTCGCGCTGATCCGCCAGTACCAGGCCGAAGGCAAGCTCGTGGCGATGACCGGCGACGGCACCAACGATGCGCCGGCGCTGGCGCAGGCCGACGTGGCCGTGGCGATGAACTCGGGCACGCAGGCCGCGAAGGAGGCCGGCAACATGGTCGACCTCGACAGCAACCCGACCAAGCTGATCGAGGTGGTGGAGACCGGCAAGCAGATGCTGATGACGCGCGGCTCGCTGACCACCTTCAGCATCGCCAACGACGTGGCGAAGTACTTCGCGATCATCCCGGCCGCCTTCGTCACGACCTACCCGCAGCTCGGCGCGCTGAACGTGATGCATCTGTCGAGCCCGTCGTCAGCCATCCTGTCGGCGGTGATCTTCAATGCACTGGTCATCATCTTCCTGATTCCGCTCGCGCTGAAGGGCGTGAAGTACCGGCCCATCGGTGCGGCGACGCTGTTGCGGCGCAACCTGGCCGTCTACGGGCTGGGCGGCGTGATCGTGCCGTTCATCGGCATCAAGGCGATCGACCTCGTGCTCAGCGTCGTCGGTCTGGTCTGACACTGGAAACACCATGAAAACTCTGATTCGTCCCGCCGTGAGCCTGTTCGTCTTGTTGACGGTGATCACCGGTGTCGTCTACCCGCTGGCGGTGACGGGCGTCGCCCGGGCGGCCTTTCCCGAGCAGGCGGCGGGCAGCCTGCTCGTGCGCGACGGCAAGGTCGTCGGCTCCTCGCTGATCGGCCAGAACTTCAGCGATCCGAAGCACTTCTGGGGACGCCCATCGGCCACCTCGCCGATGCCCTACAACGGCAGCGGGTCCAGCGGCTCCAACCAGGGACCGCTGAACCCGGTGCTGGTCGACGCCGTGAAGGGCCGCGTCGAGGCGCTGAAGGCGGCCGACCCCGGCAACACGCAGCCGGTGCCGGTCGACCTGGTCACGGCGTCGGCCAGCGGCCTGGATCCGCACATCAGCGTCGCGGCGGCGCAGTACCAGGCCGCACGCGTGGCCCGCGTTCGCGGTGTCGCCCCCGACGTGGTGACGACGCTGATCGCTCACCACACCGAGGGCCGCCTCTTCGGCCTCCTCGGCGAGGCCCGTGTCAATGTGCTCGAGCTCAACCTCGAGCTGGACCAGACCACTCGCCACTGAACTGACAACAGCAGTGAGTGACGGGCTCGGCATTCTGTTGGCCCTGGCGGTGGTCGTTGCGCCGCTCGCGCTGGCGTGGTTTCTCTGTGCGAAGCAGACGGACACACGTGGGCCGTCGCGTACTCAGAAACGAAAGAAATGAACCCCTATCGCTCCGTCTCCTGCGTGACGTTCACGGGCGGCTGGAACGTTTCGGCCGCAGCGGTTGGGGCCACGAACGATACCTTCTTCCGTCCGCCGATCGGAGGACTCTCGTTCGCCAACGGCGACACCCGTGACCTGAACCGGCCGGTCGTGGTGCTGCAGGTCGGGCGCAGCTTCTAGCGCGGGGGCTGTCCATTGATCTGCATGGGTTGTGTTGCGCAAGAATGGGCCGACCCATTCCACAGCGAGACAAGACCATGCTGATCAACTGCGTCGCCTACCAGGAAGGCAAGAAGCTCGCCGACATCGACGTCGAGGACATCAGCGACTATCTTGGCCGGCCGGATTGTTTCGTCTGGGTGGCCCTGCGCGACGCGACCGACGCGGAGCTGACGAAGATGCAGCACGAGTTCGGGCTCCACGACCTGGCCGTCGAAGACGCGCGGCATGGTCATCAGCGTCCGAAGGTGGAGGAATACGGCGACACCCTGTTCGTGGTCTTGCACACAGTGGAGCCCAACCCCGTGGGCGAATTGCAGGTTGGCGAGGTGAATGTCTTCGTCGGTCGCAATTTTGTGCTCTCGGTGCGCAACCGGAGCCTGCAGAGCCTGCTCGGCGTGCGCGACCGGGCCGAGCGCGAACCGCATCTGCTGCGCCATGGCGCCGGCTTCGTGCTCTATGCGTTGATGGACGCCGTGGTCGATCGCTACTTCCCCGTCATCGACACGTTGGAGAGCGAGTTGGAGGGCATCGAGGGGCAGATCTTCGTCCGGGGCGCCGCCCGCACGAACATCGAGCAGCTTTACGGCCTGAAGCAGCGCATCATGATCGTCAAGCACGCAGTCACGCCGCTGATGGAGTCGGCGGGAAAGTTGTGGAGCGGACGTGTGCCAGCAGTGTGCGAAGGCAGCAGGGAATACTTCCGAGACGTGTACGACCACCTCATGCGCATCAACGCGGCGCTGGACACCTTGCGAGACACGATCGGCACCGGCATCCAGGTGAACTTGTCGATGGTGACGATCGAGGAATCGGAGACCACCAAACGACTGGCGGCGTGGGCAGGCATTTTCGCGGTGGCCACCGCGTTTGCCGGCATCTGGGGAATGAACTTCGAGCGCATGCCGGAGCTGAAGTGGCAGTACGGTTACCCTGCGGCACTCGGACTGATTGCCTCGGCCTGCGGCTTGCTCTACTGGCGCTTCCGTCGCGCCGGGTGGCTGTGACGAGGGCAATCCAATGACCGATACCCGTCCTGACCCGGACCAGCTTCTGGAGCGACTCAAACAAGAGGACGCGCAGGCGCGGCGCGGCAAGCTGAAGATATTCTTCGGCGCCTCGGCAGGCGTGGGCAAGACCTACGCGATGCTGTCGGCCGCGCAGGCTTCAAGGCAGCAGGGCGTCGACGTGGTGATCGGCGTCATCGAAACGCATGGCCGTGCCGAGACCGAGGCGCTGGTCAGCGGACTGGAACGGTTGCCACTCGCAGCGGTCAGCTATCGCGATCGAACGCTGAAGGAATTCGACCTCGACGCGGCGCTGGCACGCAAGCCGCGGCTGATCCTCGTCGACGAGCTGGCCCATTCCAACGTGCCGGGCTCGCGCCACCCGAAGCGCTGGCAGGACGTCGAAGAGCTGCTCGACGCGGGCATCGATGTCTGGTCGGCGATGAACGTACAGCACCTCGAGAGCCTGAACGATGTCGTCAGCGGCATCACCGGCATCCGCGTCGGGGAGACCGTGCCGGACCGCGTCTTCGACGAGACCGACGAGGTCGTCATCGTCGACCTGCCGCCCGACGACCTGCTGCAGCGCCTGAAGGAAGGCAAGGTCTACCTGCCGCAGCAGGCCGAGCGCGCGGTGCGCAACTTCTTTCGCAAGGGCAACCTGATCGCGCTGCGCGAACTGGCGCTGCGGCGCACGGCCGACCGCGTCGACGACGAGATGCTCCGGTACCGGCGCAACCTGACGCTGGCGCCGGTCTGGCAGACGCGCGAGGCGCTGCTGCTGTGCATCGGCCCCGACGAGCGCTCGGAGAAGCTCGTGCGCGGCACCGCGCGCCTGGCGGCGCAGCTCGACGTGCCGTGGCACTGCATCTTCGTCGAGACGCCGCAGGTGCGCCGCATGAGCGATGCCGAGCGCCAGCGCGTGCTGAAAGTGCTGAAGCTGGCGCAGGACGCCGGTGCGACGACGGCCACGCCGACCGGCACGCTGCTGGCGACGACGATCGTCAGGTATGCGCAGGAGCACAACCTCTCGCGCGTGGTGCTCGGCCGCGATACCGGCCGGCTGCCGCGCCCCTGGCGCACGACGCTCGCGACGGCGGTCGGCATGCAGGGGACCGACCTCGACGTGATCCAGATCGCGTTGCCGGCCCGTGAACGCGGCGCGCGCGCAGCGAACCGGTCGTCCTCGTCGGTCACGAGCGATGTCGCCGCCACGCCAGGCAACGACTGGTGGGCCTACGTGTGGAGTGCCGCGATCTGCGCCGGCGTGACCTTGCTGACCGCGCCGCTGCACTCGGTGCTCGAACTCTCGAACATCGTGATGGTGTTCCTGCTCGCGGTGGTGATCGTCGCGCTGCGCTTCGGGCGCGGTCCGGCGGTGCTGGCGGCGTTCCTCAGCGTCGGCGCGTTCGACTTCTTCTATGTGCCGCCGCGCTTCACGTTCAGCGTCAGCGACGCGCAGTACCTGCTGACGTTTGCCGTGATGCTGGTCGTCGCGCTGGTCATCGGCCAGCTGACCGCGGGTTTGAAATTTCAGGCGCGCGTCGCGAGCTTGCGCGAGGAGCGTGTCGGCGCGCTGTACGAGATGTCGCGCGATCTGTCGGGGGCGTTGATGAACGAGCAGATCGCCGAGATCGCGGCGCGCTTCCTGCAGTCGGAGTTCGAGGCGCGCGCGGGCCTGATGGTCGCCGACCTCGAAGACCGGGTCACGCCACCCATGCCGGTGCCGAACATGCCCGCCGGCATCGAGGCCGGCATCGCGCAATGGGCCTTCGATCACAGCGAGCCCGCCGGCTACGGCACCGACACGCTGCCCGCCGCGCCGGTGCTCTACCTGCCGCTGAAGGCGCCGATGCGCGTGCGCGGCGTGCTCGCGATCGAACCGAAGAACCCGGCGCGCCTGGCCGGCCCCGAGCAGCGCCGCCTGCTCGACACCTGCGCCTCGCTGCTCGCGATCTCGCTCGAGCGCATCCACTACGTCGATGTCGCGCAGGGCAGCACGGTGCAGATGGAATCCGAGCGCCTGCGCAACTCGCTGCTCGCGGCGATCTCTCATGACCTGCGCACGCCGCTCGCGGCGCTGGTGGGCATGGCGCAATCGCTCGCGATGACGCAGCCTGCGCCCACCGACGCGCAGCGCGGCATCATCGAGGGCATCGGCGAGGCGGCGCAGCGCATGAACTCGCTGGTCAACAACCTGCTCGACATGGCGCGCCTTCAATCCGGCCCGGTGCAGCTGAATCGGCAGTGGCAGCCGCTCGAGGAGGTCGTCGGCAGCGCGTTGCAGGCGATGAGCGGTACGCTCGATCCGAAGCGCGTTCGCGTGTCATTGCCCGAAGACCTGCCGCTGGTTCACATCGATGCGGTGCTGATCGAGCGCGTGCTGTGCAACCTGCTCGAGAACGCCGCGAAGTACACGCCGCCGGGCAGCCCGGTCGAGATCGGCGCGACGGCCTCGGGCGAGCGCGTGATCGTGACGATCGACGATCATGGGCCAGGGCTGCCGAAGGGCCGCGAGGAAGCGATCTTCCAGAAGTTCGAACGCGGCCACAAGGAGAGCGCGACACCCGGCGTCGGGCTCGGGCTGGCAATCTGCACCGCGATCGTCGAGGCGCACGGCGGCACGATCCGCGGCGAGACGCGCGCGCTCGGCGGCGCGCGCTTCAGGTTCGAGCTGCCGCGCGGCCATCCGCCCGCGCTGCACGATCTCGAAGACATCGACGAAGCCCGCGGAGACGCCTATGAGTGATTCGTCGCCGAAGGTGCTGGTGGTCGAGGACGAGGCCGAAATCCGGCGCTTCGTGCGCATGTCGCTCGAGCTCGACGGCTTCGACGTCAGCGAGGCCGACGGCGTCAAGCGCGGGCTGATCGAGGCCGCCACGCGGCGCCCCGATCTCGTGATCCTCGATCTCGGGCTGCCGGACGGCAACGGCGTCGACCTGATCCGCGACCTGCGCGGATGGTCCGACGTGCCGGTCGTCGTGCTGTCGGCGCGCACGGCCGAACGCGACAAGATCGGCGCGCTCGACGCGGGCGCCGACGACTACCTCGTCAAGCCCTTCAGTGCCGGCGAGCTGCTGGCACGCGTGCGCGCGCACCTCCGGCGCCGTTCGGGCGCCGGCGTGACCGACGGCAGCGCCGTCATCGAGTTCGGCGAGCTGAAGATCGATCTGCAGCGCCGCACGGTCGAGCGCGCCGGTCAGCCGCTGCACCTGACGCCGATCGAATACCGGCTGCTGACGCACCTGGCCGGGCACCCCCACTGCGTGCTGACACATCGGCAGGTGCTGCACGCCGTCTGGGGCCCGAACCATTCCGAAGACACGCACTATGTGCGCGTCTACATGGGCCACCTGCGCCGAAAGATCGAGGCCGACCCGGCGCAGCCGCGCCATCTGATCACCGAGACGGGCATCGGGTATCGCTTCGTTCCTTGAAGGGCGGCGTGTCCGCTTGCGGCTGCAACGACCGACGCCTTGTCGAGAATTGCCGTCCGTAGAATGAAGCAACGCAATCATCGGATCAAGCGAATCCAACTCTGACCGACATGCAGCCAGAAGTGATTGGGCGGATCATTGCAGACGCGATCCTGGAGCGACGGCTCATCCCGGGCCGCAGGCTCAATGAACTCGAGTTGTCCAGGCTCCTGGGCGTCAGCCGCTCGTTGGTGCGTTTCGCGTTGCTGGGGTTGCATCACGATGGCTTGGTTTCTTTCGAGGTCAACCGAGGGGCCTTCGTTGCCAAGCCGACCCTGGACGAGGCCCATTTTCTGTTCGAAGCCATCGCGGCGAACGAGCGGTCGGCGGTCGACATCGTTCTCGCAGCGCCGGCCTTGCCGGCCCTGGACAGCCTCAAGAGCGTTCACAGCAAGCAAGTCAAGGCGCATGCAAAGGAACAGATGCGCTTGTCGGAACAACTCGCGATCGACTTTCACCGCGAGCTGGTCGCGCTCACGGGCAACCCCCTGCTGATCGACGCGCAACGCAAGCTGCTTCTGCGGTATCGGATCGTCACGGCGGTCTTCAAGACCGAGCTCGACTACTGCGCGCTGGAGGATCACCACGGTGAATTGATCGAGCTGCTGCAGAGCGGATCGGCCGCGCGCCTGCGGCGACTGATCGACACCCACTGGCGGCTCGTGATCCGCGGGCACATCAGCGCTCAGCCGGGTGTCGAGGACCTGTCGGAGGCGCTCCGCCTGTGAAGGGTCAGCACACGCCGAATCCGACGCCACGCTCTCGAAGGTAGCGCCGATAGGCCGCCGAGCTGCGGTCGGCCGCGCTGTGCAATTCGATCGCGCCCGCGCGCTCCGAAATCGGCAGGCGTTTGGGCGATTGCGATTCGAGCACCGGCCGGTCCTGGCTGAAGATCGTGTCCTGGAAGGCTTGCAGCGTCTCGTCGGGCGACTTGAAGTCGTTCATCGCCAGGCGAAACCACACGCGGCTCGATTCGGCCGAGACCGGGCAGATGAACAGCGCAATCGACTCTCGAAAAGCGTCGATGCCGACGCTCGCGGCATCGGGCACCTTGCACAGCACCGCCGTGTAGGGCGCGTTCACCTCATACGTGTACTCGACCATCGCACCGCTCTCGGCATGGACACTCGAACGCGGCTGCCATGCCCGGCAGCCGGTCGCCAGAAACCCGTCCGCGGTGGTGTCGACGCGGTAGTCGTCGATCGCCATGTGCGCGCGGTCGCCCAGCCAGTCTTCGTGGACGAATGCGAAGTGCGCCATGTCGAGAAAGTTCTCGACGATTCGGGGCGCGCTCGTCGCTACGTCGTAGGGGCCGCAGGTCACCTTGCGCAGGCGCTGGTCCTGCTCTGCCACGAACGCCGGCGGACCGTGGTCGTCGGTCGCCGCGCTATCGAGCCGTACCCACAGAAGTCCGCAATGCTCCCGCACGGCGTGGGCAGTGACACGATGGGCTTGCGGCGGCGCAAAGCCCGGCAGCGCGGGGATCGCCACGACCCGACCGCCGCCTTCGAAGCGCCAGCCGTGGTAGGGGCACTCCAGCTCGCCGCCACGGATGCAACCCAGCGAGAGTCGCGCGCCGCGGTGCGGGCAGCGGTCGACAAAGGCATGCGGCGCGCCGGTCTTGTCGCGCCACAGCACGAGCGGCTGCTCGAGGAGTTGCACGGCCATCGGCGCCGCGCCAAGGCTCGTGACGCTCGCCACGGGGTGCCACAGACTTTGTTCGATCATGCCGTGCGTCGCGCCGCTTACTTGGCCGGCGACTTGCCTTCCACGCCCTGGACGTAGAAGGTCACCTTGCTGTTCCACTCGTCGTCGGCGACCTTGTCCTTGGCCAGCACTTCCTTGCCGGTGTTGTCGAACAGCGGCCCCTTGAACACGGCGAGCGTGCCGTTCTTCAGCCCGGCCTTCGCCTTCTCGACCAGCTTCTTCGTGTCCTCCGGCACGCTGGCGGCGATCTTGACGAAGTCGTTCATGCCCTCCTTGGTGCCCCACTTCGTGGCACCGGTCTTCCACGTCTTGTTCAGAACGTCGTCGACAGCCTTCTCGTAGTACACGCTCCAGGTCAACACGCAGGATCCCAGGTGGGCCTTCGGCGCAAAGCTGCTCATGTCGCTGTCCCAGCCAAACGCGTTCTTGCCGTTCTTCCCCGCGGTTTGCAGCACGGCGCTCGAATCGGTGTTCTGCAACAGCACGTCGGCCCCCCCGTTGATCAGCGCTTGCGCCGCCTCACCTTCCTTCGGCGGATCGAACCAGGCGTTGACCCACACGACCTTCAGCCTGGCCTTCGGGTTGACGCTTTGTGCGCCGAGCAGATAGGCGTTCAGGTTGCGCATCACTTCGGGGATCGGGAAGGCGCCGACGAAGCCGAGCGTGTTGGTCTTCGTCGTCTTGCCGGCCACGATGCCGGCCAGGTAGGCGTCTTCGTAGAAGCGACCTTCGTACACGCGCAGGTTCGGCGCGGTCTTGTAGCCGGTGGCGTGCTCGAAGTAGACGTCCGGGAAGTCCTTGGCGACCTTCTCCATGGCGTCGCCGTAGCCGAAGCTGGTGGCGAAGACGAGCTTGTTGCCCTGGGAGACGAGGTCGCGGATGACCCGCTCCGCATCCGGTCCCTCGGGCACGTTCTCGACGAAGGTCGTCTGAATCTTGGCACCGTACTTGGCCTCGAGCGCCTTGCGTGCAGTGTCGTGCGCGAAGGTCCATCCGGCGTCGCCGACCGGTCCGACGTAGATGAAGCCGATCTTCAGCGGTCCGGCGGCCGATGGTGTCGCTGCCGTGGCCAGCGGGGCCGTCAGCAGTGTCGTCGCGGCCAGCGAAGCCGTGGCTGCGATGGTGGTCAGCAGAGTTCTTCTGTGCATGGTCGTCATCTCGATGCTCAGAAGTGGTACTCGGCGCGCACCATCGGCGTGTGCGCGGTCGCACCCGGGCCGGCGCCCGAGGCCACGGTCGGGTTGCCGAACTTGTTCTTCCAGTACTCGTACTCCAGGCCGATCAGCGCCGTGTGCTTGGGCAGGCCCATCATCACGCCGGCGTCGACCATCAGCGTCATGTCGATGTGGGTCTCGGGTGCAGTGCTGCCGCCGAACTCGTTCTGGCCTTTCGAGCCGATATAGAGCGCATAGCCGTTGAACGACAGCGGCAACGAGCCGATCGGGATGCCCCAGTCGAGCTCGAGCGCGCCGTGCGTCTTGTAGTAGTAGCGCGAGATGCCGCCGGGTGCGTTGCTCTCGCGGAAGACGAGCGCGCTCAGGTTGGCGAAGCCGGGCACGTCGAGCATCAGCGTCGGGCCGGCAACGAGCATCTGCTTCCTCGAGGCGTAGCCGTCGTTCTTGGTGTTGAAGTCGAAGCCGGCGGTCACGCCGACGCCGCGCACCGGGCCGAACTTGAGCTCCTTGCCGCTGACCTTGCCGAGGTCGAGCACGTGGCGGTAGAGGGCGTAGACCTCGCGCGCGCCGGAGCTGCCAGCCACGCCGCCCGCCGGGTCGTTGTGGTCGGAGGCGAGCATGTCGACGTTGAAGAAGTTCGTGCCGTACTTGTAGCCGCTGGTGTGGGTCAGCGCGATGATGCCCTTCTTGATGTCCCTTCGCGAACCATCGGCGTTGTTGTCGTAGGGCTCGGCGAACGAACTGCCGTAGCGTGCGCTGATCGAGGTGTCGCTCCAGTCTGCGGCATGCACCGCCGACGGGATCGCGGCCATGACGGATGCGCTGAAGATGACGGCGCGAACGATAGACCGTTGTACGAACGGGAGCGTGAACATTGAGTGCCTGGAAGGGTTGGTGAGGCCCCGGTCGTCGCACGATCTATGCCAACAATCGACTGCGTATTGTCGGCAATCATGGTTGCCAGCCGAGACAGCCGACAACTCGATGGCACAGCGATTGCTAGATGCTCGACTGAGTAGAAGCCGGCAACGGCGCGCCGAAGTCGCGCGTCGTGGGTCATTGCTCCGGGGGCGGTCATGCGACCGCTCTGTGCCCTCACGGGCGTTTGTGTTCGCCATTGAACCCAACGGAGGAAACGCACACCATGTTGGTGACTCAGCAACCCGTCTTGCGCCGCTTCTGGTACGCACTCTTTCCGATCAGTGCGATCGCGGACGGCCCCAAGCCGTTCACGCTGCTCGGCGAGCACCTCGTGGTGTGGAAGACGGCCGACGGCATACCGGCCGCGTTGCGCGATCGCTGCTGTCACCGCACCGCCATGTTGTCCAAGGGTCAGGTGGTCGACGGCCAGATCGTCTGCGGCTACCACGGCTGGACCTACGACTGCAGCGGCCGCTGCGTGCGCATCCCGCAGTTCACCGACGGCGAGCAGATCCCGGCCGGCGCCAAGGTGCCGGCCTTTCGTTGCCAGGAGAAATACGGCTACGT
This sequence comes from Rhizobacter sp. P5_A1, assembly GCF_056400745.1. Lineage (NCBI taxonomy): Bacteria > Pseudomonadati > Pseudomonadota > Betaproteobacteria > Burkholderiales > Sphaerotilaceae > Rhizobacter > Rhizobacter sp. P5_A1. The sequence continues at coordinate 330,288 of NZ_JBFUKR010000002.1, read as the reverse complement.
GTGGGTGGCGCTCGATGACCCGCTGCGCCCGATTCCCGAGTTTCCCGAAGACGGCCGGCCCGGCTACCGCCGCATCTTCCAGCTCTACCAGGAATGGAAGACGAGCCCGGTGCGCATGATGGAGAACTCGTTCGACAACGCGCACTTCTCGTTCGTGCACCGCGGCACCTTCGGCGATGCGCAGCGGCCGGTGCCGAAGACCTACGAACTTGTCGAGACCGACTACGGCTTCGAGGGCGAATCGAGCGTTCCGATCCTGAACCCGCCGGCCGCGCACCGCGTGACCGGCTCCGACGCACCGACCGTCACGCGCCACCTCGTCAACCGCTACTACCTGCCGTTCGCGCGGCGTTTCGGCTGCAGCTACGACAGCGGCATCGACCACATCATCTACAACTGCGCGACGCCGATCGACGACGAACGCATGATGCTGGTGCAATGGCTGTACCGCAACGACACCGAAGCCCAGTGCACGGCGCAGGAGCTGATCGACTGGGACGGCGCGGTGACCGCCGAGGACCGCGAGATCCTCGAGGCAACCGACCCCGACGCCTGCATCGACACGCGGCGCCGGCAGGAATTCCACATGCCTTCGGACAAGCCGGGGCTGCTGATCCGCAAGCTGCTGATGGCGCTGTTGACGGAACACGGCGAGACCGAAGTGCATCGACCTGCGTTGGCCAAGCCATGAGCGGGCTGCTGATCCGAAACGCCGCCGCGATCCTCACCGGTATGCGCGCAGACGCTGCACGCGTGCGCGGGCCCGACATCCGTGTGCGCGGCAGCAAGATCGCCGCGATCGGCGCGCTCATGCCCGAGCCCGGCGAGCCCACGATCGACGCGACCGATTGCGTCGTCTACCCGGCCTGGATCAATACCCATCATCATTTGTTCCAGTCGCTGCTGAAGGGCGAACCGCAAGGCTTGAACGCGACGCTGACGCCGTGGCTCGCGGCCACCCCGTATCGCTTTCGGGCAGGCTTCGATGCGCAGCGCTTTCGCCTGGCCGCGCGCATCGGCCTGGTCGAACTCGTGCTGTCCGGCTGCGGCACGGTGGCCGATCACAACTACCTGTACTACCCGGGCATGCCCTTCGATGCCTCGGCGATCCTGTTCGACGAGGCCGACCGGCTCGGCCTGCGCTTCGCGCTGTGCCGCGGCGGTGCGACCTTGACGCGCCAGCTCGAGGCCGAATTGCCGCTCGCGCTGCGGCCCGAGTCGCTGGACGCCTACCTCGCCGACCTCGAGCGGCTCGCCGCCGCGTACCACGACCCGGCGCCGGACGCGTTCCGCCGTGTCGTCGCCGCGCCGACGACGCCGCTGTTCGCGATGCGGCCGGTCGAGCTGAGCGACACCGTGCACACCGCGCGTCGCCTCGGGCTGCGGCTGCACTCGCACCTGTCGGAGACCGTCAACTACCAGGACGCCGCACACGCGCAGCACGGCCTGTCGCCGATCCGCTTTGCCCAGGAGGTCGGCCTGCTCGGCGATGACGTCTGGTTCGCGCACCTCGTGAAGCTCGATGCCGAGGAGATCGCGCTGCTGGGCGCCACCGGCACCGGCATCGCGCACTGCCCGCAGAGCAACGGGCGCCTGGGCAGCGGCATCGCGCCGGTGCGCGCGCTCGAAGACGCCGGCGTGGCGGTGTCGATCGGGGTCGACGGCGCGGCGTCCAACGAGGCGGCCGACATGATCTCGGAAGTGCATGCCGCGTGGTTGATGCAGCGTGCGCGCGGCGGCGAGGCGGCCACGGCCTTGTGTCGAGGCGGCGCGGGCGAGGCCGGCGCGCGCGATGCGAGCGTCGAGGACGTGGTGCGCTGGGGCACGGCCGGTGGCGCGCAGGTGCTCGGACTGACCGACATCGGCTGCCTCGCGCCCGGCATGGCCGCCGACATCGCGGTCTATGCCCTCGACCGGGATCCGCGCCACTTCGGCCTGCATGACGTGGCGGTCGCCCCCGTCGCCAGCGGCGGTCGCGCGCACCTGCGCGCCCTGCTCGTTGGCGGAAGACGCGTCGTCGAGCACGGCGACATCCCCGGCCTGGATCTGGCCGAACTCGGCCACGCGGCTCGCGCCGCGGTGCGCGAACTGCAAGCGTGGGCATGATCCAATGGACACTCATGAGGCCAGACGTTTCCGAACTTCCCACCCGTTCGCGAGCGCGCCTGGGGCGCGAACGCATCCTCGCGCAGATCCGCGAAGCCGCCATCACCGAGTTCGGGCTGCACGGCTTCAAGGGCGCCTCGACGCAGGCGATCGCCGAACGTGCCGGGCTGACCAAGCCTCAGCTGCACTACTACATCAAGGGCAAGGACGAGCTTTACGAGGAGTTGCTGTTCGCGGTGCTGCAGGGCTGGTCCGAAGCCTTCGCGTTCGACGCCTCCAGCGTCGACCCGCGCCGCGTGCTGACGCACTACATCCACAAGAAGCTCGCCTACGCGCTCGACAACCCGGGCCTGTCGCGCATCTTCACCAACGAATTGCTCGGCGGCGGACCCAACCTGCAGCGCTACTGGCCGCTCGCGGTGCGCTCCACGCAGGCGAAGGTCGACCTGATCAACGGCTGGATCGCGAAAGGCCTGATGCGCCCGCTCGACGCACGCCTGCTGCTGATGCACATCTGGGGCATGACGCAGCACTACGCCGACTACGCGGTGCAGGTGCGCGTGATGCTGGGCCAGGCGCCGGATGCACCAATAGACCGCGAACCGATTCAGCGCGAGCTCACCGCCCTTGTGCTGATGGGCTGCGGTCTCGCACCGGAATAGGCCGCAACGGCAAGGGCGCAGCCACGGCGGCGCAGCCGCAGGCTGGCACCGTACTTGCGACTGTCTGACCACCAGATCAGATCAAACGGTCAGATATGCGCGTGCTCGTGATCTACTCCCATCCGGTCGAGACCAGCTACAGCGCGGCCGTGCACGCGCAGGCGGTCGCCAGCCTGCGCGCGGCCGGCCACGAGGTCGACGACTGCGACCTGTACGCTGAAGACTTCAACCCCGTGCTGTCGCGCGCCGAGCGCCTGGGCTACCACGACATCACCTCGAACCGGCAGCCTGTCGCGCGCTACGTCGAGCGGCTCGAATGGGCCGAGGCGCTGGTGTTCTGCTTCCCGACCTGGTGCTTCGGCCTGCCGGCGATGCTGAAGGGCTTCTTCGACCGCGTGTTCTTGCCTGGTGTCGCGTTCGACCTGAGCGATCCGAAGAACGTCAAGCCGGCGCTCACGCACATCCAGCGCATCGCCGCGGTCGTCACCTACGGCCGGCCACGCTGGACCGCGTTCATGATGGGCGACCCGCCGCGCAAGGTGATCACGCGCTACCTGCGGGTGCTGACCGGCGGCCGCGCGAAGGTGGACTACCACGCCTACTACCACATGAACGTGGCGACGCGCCCGCAGCTCGACCGATTCAGGCTGCGCGTCGGCGCGGCGATGGCGCGATTCGGATGAGTGCATGAACGCGGCGGCACCGAGCACCCTTCTTCGAGCGCGACTGCCGCGCTGGAGCCTGCCGGCCGCGTGGCCGATGCGGGGCGCCGAACCGCAGCTCGCCGATGTGCGGCTGGCCGCGGGCCGCATCGAATCCATCGCGCCGCACGATGGCACGCACACCGACGGCTGGGATCTGCACGGCGCACCGATGCTGCCGGGTCTGGTCGAGGCACACACCCACATCGACAAGGCCTTCACGCTCGCGCGCCTGGGCGCCTTGAAGCCGGGCCTGCTCGCCGCCATCGAGACGATGACCGCCGACCGCGAGACCTGGACCCTCGCCGACGTGCACGAGCGCGCCTCGCGCTGCCTGCAATGGGCGTTCGAGGCCGGCGTGGTGAAGCTGCGCACGCACTGCGACTGGTGGGAGCCGCAGGGCACACCGCTGGCGTGGAACGTGCTGCGCGCGCTCGGCGAGGAATGGGCCGGCCGCATCGCGCTCGAGCGCGTGAGCCTGATCGCGCTGCACCTGTTCGCCGAGCGCGCCGGCGCGCGCACGCTGGCGAAGACCGTCGCGGCCGGCGGCCCCGGCGCGTGCCTCGGCGCCTTCGTGCATTCGACGAATTGGAGTGCGCTGTCGCTGCGCCACGTGTTCGAAGCCGCCGAAGAGTTCGGCCTCGATGTGGACCTGCACTGCGACGAAGAGCTGAACCCGCAGGCCGAGGGCCTCGCCACCACCGCGGCGCTGCTGTGCGAGATCGGCTTCAGCGGTCGCGTGGTGTGCGGCCACACCTGCGCGCTCGCGGCCCAGCCGGAAGCACAGGCGCTGGCCACGCTCGACGCGGTCGCCGCGGCGCCGATCACGATGGTCTCGCTGCCCACCACCAACCTGCTGTTGCAGGACGCACAGACCGGCCGCACACCGCGCCGGCGCGGCCTCACGCTGGTCAAGGAGGCACGCGCGCGCGGCATCCCGCTGCTGATCTCGACCGACAACGTGCAGGACGCGTTCTGCCGCGCCGGCAGCTTCGACCCGGTCGAGGCGCTGGCGGTCGGCGCGCTCGCGGCGCAGCTCGAGCAGCCTTTCGACGAGTGGTCGGAATCGATCTGCCGCGGCGACTGGCTGACGCGCACGCCGAATGCGCCGCCGTTGCGTGTCGGCGCCATCGCGGACCTGGTGATCTTCGGCGCCGCCGATGCACACGGCTGGCCGACGCGCGCGCAATCGCGCGTGGTGCTGCGTGCCGGGCGGGTCGTGGCCGGCAGCGTGCCGGGGAACTGGCAGAACGTGACGGAGACATCGCGATGAACCCATCGATCCCCGGCATCGCCCAACCGCTGGCCCGCTACGCGGCCTATCGCCGCGTCGGCGACTTCGTCTTCCTGTCCGGCGTGATCGCCGTCGACCCGGCCGCCTCGACCATCGTCAAGGGCTATGCCGACATCCCCGACGCGGCGGCCGAACAGCTGGGCCGCACCGGCGAGTTCTCGACCGACATCAAGGAAGGTCCGATCCTCGCGCAGAGCTGGTACGTGCTGGACCGCATCCGCCAGACCGTCGAGGCCGCGGGCGGGCAGATGACCGACGTGTTCAAGCTCGTGCAGTACTTCAGGAACCTGGACCACTTTCCGCATTACAGCCGCGTTCGCAAGCTGTTCTTCACCGGCGAGCCGCCCGCGTCCACGGTCGTCGAGGTCAGCGCCATGCTGCCGACCGCCGAGATCCTGATCGAGGTCGAGGCCACGGCTTACCTGCCTTCACGCTGAGCTTTCCGAGGAACCCACCATGCTGCATGGCTACAACCCGCCGCACCGCTTTCTTCCCTACCTGAGCTGGACCGAGATCGCGGCGCTGCCCGACCGCGAGAACACCGTGATCGTGCTGCCCACCGGCGCGACCGAACAGCACGGCCCGCACCTGCCGTGCGCGGTCGACACCGTGATCAGTTCGGGCGTGGTCGGGCATGCGCTGGCGCGGCTCGCGCCCGAGGTGCCGGCGTATGCGATGGCGCCGATCACCTACGGCAAGTCGGAAGAGCATCTGCACTTTCCAGGCACCATCACGCTGACCGGCGAGACCCTGCTGGCGACGATGATCGAGGTCGCCGAATCGGTCTATCGCGCCGGCTTTCGCAAGCTGCTGATCGTCAACGGCCACGGTGGCCAGCCGCAGATCATGGAGATCATGGCGCGCGAGATGCGGCTGCGCCATGGCGACTACATCGTCGTTCCGCAACACACCTGGCGCCTGCCGCACGTGGCAGGCCGCTACATGTCGGACCGCGAGAAGAAGCTCGCGATGCACGCCGGCCATGCCGAGACGGCGATCATGCTGGCGCTCGCGCCCGACACCGTGCACATGGAGCGCGCGGTGACCAACTACCCGCCGGAGTTCCCGTCGAAGCTGCTGTCGCCCGACGGCCGTCCGGCGTGTGCCTGGACCTCGCGCGACTTCGGCCCGAGTGGAATCATCGGCGACCCGCTGCCCGCCACGCTGGAGCAGGGCGAGGCCATTCTCGATTCGCTGGCCGCGAGCTGGGCCCAGGCCATCACCGAGCTGCACGAGCTGCGCTGGGCCGCGCGCAGCGAGCCCACCTGGGGCCGTGCGCAGCACACCGGCCACGTCCAGCAGACCCTCGAGTGACGCCATTCATTTCATCCCACCAGGAGTTCACGCCATGACCGCAACTGTGTCTTCTTCCTTCCGCGCCGCAGGCTGGCGCGCACTCGGGGCCGGGTTGCTCGGCCTCGCCACGCTGGCACCGGCGCACGCCGAAGAGAAGTTCGTCTACATGACCAACTGGTTCGCCGAGGCCGAGCACGGCGGCTTCTACCAGGCGGTGGCCACCGGCCTGTACAAGAAGGCCGGGCTGGACGTGACCATCAAGATGGGCGGCCCGCAGGTCAACATCTTCCAGCTGATGGCGGCCGGCCAGGCCGACTGCGTGATGGGGTCGAGCGACCTGCAGATCATGCAGACGCGCGAGAACGGCCTGCCCATCACGACCGTCGCCGCGATGTTCCAGAAGGACCCGCAGGTGCTGATCGCGCACGAAGACGTGAAGACCTTCGAGCAGCTGAAGGGCAAGACGATCCTGATCGCGGCCAGCGCGAACCAGGGCTACTGGCCCTGGGTCAAGGCCAAGTTCGGCCTGACCGACGCGCAGACCCGGCCGTACACCTTCAACATCCAGCCCTTCGTTGCCGACAAGAACACCGTGCAGCAGGGCTACATCACGTCGGAGCCCTACGCGATCCAGAAGGCCGGCGTGAAGGCCAACGTGCTGGTGTTCAGCGACTTCGGCTACCCGGCCTACGCCACCACGGTGTCGTGCATGGACAAGACCCTGAAGGAACGCAAGGTCGCAGTCGCTGCATTCGTCAAGGCCACCGCCGAAGGCTGGAAGAGCTACCTGGCCGACCCCGCACCGGGCAATGCCCTGATCAAGAAGGACAACCCCGAGATGACCGACGACCAGCTCGCCTACAGCGTGGGCAAGCTGAAGGAGTCGGGCATGGTCACGGGCGGCGACGCGGCCAGGCTGGGCATCGGCGTCATGACCGAAGCGCGCGCGAAGGCGAGCTACGACTTCATGGTGTCGTCCAAGCTGCTGGACCCGGCCAAGGTCAAGCTGGCCGACACCTACACGGCCGAGTTCATCAAGGACGTGAAGGTCCTGCCCTGATGCTGGCTCCCGCCGCGTCCGCGCCTGCCGCCATCGAGGTGCTGTCGGCGGAAAAGACCTATCCCGACGGCACCCACGCGCTGCAAGCGGTCGACCTGCGTGTCGAGGAGGGCGAGTTCGTCACGCTGCTCGGCCCGTCGGGCTGCGGCAAGAGCACGCTGCTGAAGATGATCGCCGGCCTGCTCGAACCGAGCGACGGCCGCTTGCTTCTGTGGCGCAAGCCGGTGTCACTGACCGCGGCGTCGGAGCAGAAGCTGGCGTTCGTGTTCCAGTCGCCCACCCTGATGCCCTGGGCCAGCGTGCAGGGCAACGTTCGCCTTCCGCTCGACCTCGCCGGCGTACCCCGGCCCGAGGCCGACGCACGCGTGACCGATGCGCTCGAGTTGGTCGGGCTCGACAGGTTCGCAGCCGCCCTGCCACGGGCGCTGTCGGGCGGCATGCAGATGCGGGTCTCCATTGCCCGCAGCCTGGTGACCGACCCGCATCTGCTGTTGATGGACGAGCCTTTCGGCGCGCTCGACGAGATCACCCGACACAAGCTCGATGCCGAGCTGCTGGGACTGTGGTCGCAGAAGAAGCTCACGGTCGTGTTCGTCACCCACTCGATCCACGAGGCGGTGTTCCTGTCGACCCGCGTCGTGATGATGGCGGCGCGCCCCGGTCGCGTCGTCGAGGAGTTCCACATCGACGAGCCGTACCCTCGTACAGCGGACTTCATGGTGACGCCGCAGTTCAGCCGCTACGCCAAGCAGTTGCAGGACAGCCTGCTGCGGGCCAGCACGGTCGCGCCCGAGGCCACAGGCTCATGAGCAAGGCGGCCGTTCCGTGGATGCAGCAGCCGCGGGTGCAGCGCATCGTCTACCCGGGGCTCGTCGCGATGGTGCTGATCGCGGCCTGGCAGGGTCTGGTCGTCGGCATGGACCTGCCGCCCTATCTGGTGCCGTCGCCGTTCCTGATGGTGAAGACGCTCTTCACCGACTGGGCCGCGCTCGGCTCGGCGCTGCTCGTCACGCTCGAGATCACGGTGCTCGCGTTCGCGGTGGCGACGGTCGCGGGCGTGCTGATCTCGTTCCTGTTCGTGCAGAACAAGCAGATCGAGACCGCGCTCTTTCCGTACGCCGTTCTCTTGCAGGTCACGCCCATCGTCGCGGTGGCGCCGCTGATCATCATCTGGGTCAAGAACCCGACCGCATCGATGGTGATTTGTGCTTCGCTGGTCGCGCTGTTCCCGATCATCTCGAACACCACGCTCGGCCTGCGCAGCATCGACGTCGACCTGCAAAGCTACTTTCGCATGAACCGGGCGACGCGCTGGCAGACGCTGATGCGGTTGCGCATCCCGAGCGCATTGCCCTACTTCTTCGGCGGTCTGCGCATCTCCAGCGGCCTGGCGCTGATCGGCGCGGTGGTGGCCGAGTTCGTCGCCGGCACCGGCGGCAGCGGGGCGGGGCTGGCCTATCAGATCCTGCAGGCGGGCTTTCGGCTGAACATCCCGCGCATGTTCGCGGCCTTGCTGCTGATCTCGCTGACCGGCGTTGCGCTGTTTGCCGCGATGGCGTGGATGACGCGGCGGGCGCTCGGAGCGTGGCATGCCAGCGAGACATCGCACGACTGACCACTTCCGGGTACCTCATGAACGCCGATCCCGCCCTCGTTGCCCGCCTGCCTCTCGAACTGCCCGCCCTCGAGTGGATCACCGACCTGCCGCGCGTCGCGCGCCTGTCACAGGACTTCGCCTGGTTCAGCCCGGTGCTCAAGCGCCAGCTCGCCGACAAGACCGCCGAGATTGCGGTGCGCCCGCGCACCGAGGCCGAGGTCCGCGCCGTGGTCGGTGCCTGCGCGCGCGACGCGATCCCGATCACCGTACGAGGCAGCGGCACCGGCAACTACGGCCAGGCGATCCCGCTGCACGGCGGCGTGATCCTCGACATGAGCGGCTACAACGCCTTCGGCTGGGTGCGCGGCGGCGTGGGCCGCGCGCAGGCCGGTATCCGACTCGCTGAATTCGACCGCCAGGCGCGGCCGCTGGGCTGGGAGCTGCGCTGGCTGCCGTCGACCTTTCGCAGCGCGACGCTGGGTGGCTTGTTCGGCGGGGGGTTCGGAGGTGCGGGCTCGATCACCTACGGGCCGATGGCCGCCGCGGGAAACGTGCTCGGCGTGCGCGTGATGACGGTCGAGTCCGAGCCCCGCGTGATCGAGCTGCGCGCTCCCGACGCGATGCTGCTGCACCATGTGTACGGCACCAACGGGATCGTGCTCGAACTCGAGGTGGCGCTCGCACCTGCGCTGGACTGGATCGAGAGCATCGCGACCTTCACCGCTTTCGAGGTCGCGCTCGAATTTGCCAGCGGCCTCGGCAGCGCGCCGGGACTGGTCAAGAAAGAGGTTTGCTTCCTCGGCGCTCCGGTGCCCGACCACATGGCCGCGCTCGCCGACTACCTGCCCAAGGGCTGCCACGCGGTGCTCGTCGTGATGGCCGAGTCGTCGCAGGCCGGCATGGAGGACATGGCCACGGCCGCGGGCGGCCGGATCAGCTACCGCAAGACCGCGGCCGAGTCGGGCAACCGCACGCTGCTCGAATACACCTGGAACCACACGACGCTGGTGGCGATGAAAGTCGACCGTGGCCTGACCTACATCCAGAGCGGCTTCGAACCCGCACGCCATGTCGAGCAGGTCAAGGCGCTCGAGCGGCTGCTTGCCGGCGAGGTGATGATGCACTTGGAGTTCCTGCGCACCAAGGACGGCGCCTTCAACTGCAGCGGCCTGCAGCTGATCCGCTTCACCAGCGAAGAACGCCTGAACGAGATCATGCAGATCTATCGCGAGCACGGCGTGACCATCAACAACCCGCACGTCTTCATCCTCGAGGATGGCAAACAGGGGCAGCTCAACCCAGCGGTGGTCGAGCTGAAACGGCGCTTCGATCCGCAGGGCCTGCTCAACCCGGGAAAGATGCGCAGCTGGGCCGCGCCGCATTCCGACTGAGTCGCATCGCGCACGCGAACTCATCGCGGGCGCGAGGAGGGCTCCCATACATCAGGGGTCGTCGCAACCAGCTCCTTCAGATTCGTCCACGCCGCTGCGCCGGGGAGATCGGTGCGGCCCTGCACCGCGGCGACCGCGAAGGCGACCGATCGGTCGCGGATGCGGTCGATCTCCGATTGCGGCCAGGTCTCCATCGAGTGCGGCCCGCGTGCGACGGCGATCTCCTTCAGGCCGCGCACGCGGTCGTAGGCGGCGATGGTGCCTTCGAGGCTCTCGGCGCGGTCCCACAGCCCCTTTGCGAAGAAGACCGCGGGCCACGATCTCATGCTCGCCAGCACCGCGGAGTTCGGATAGAACGCGACGAAATTGTCGGCCGCCATGCCGCCGAGAAACAGATTCCGGTCGGCGAGATCGCGTGCGTCGGGCAGGTAGCCGGCGCCGCTGACGAACGACGCGAAGAGGATCGCGCCCTTGATGTTGGCAAAGCCCTTCGGCGCATCGCAGCGCACCGCTGGCAGGTCGTAGCTGCAGCTGCCGGCGTAGTTCTTCGTCATCGCCCAGCCGGTCGCCATCGAACCGCGCGAATAGCCGAGCAGCAGCAGCGGAATCTGGCGCGCCTTCATGCCGGCCATCAGCCGCCCGCCCGCGGCCGCGCCTTCGAACAACTCGCCGCGCGGCGTCAGCAGCCGCAGGCCGCGGCCGCTTTCCATCTGGTCGAGCACGCGGAAGATGTCTTCGCCTTGCTCCAGCGTGTTGGTGTCGCTGAAGCCGCCGGACAAGCCCTCGCCGCGCCGGTCGTAGGCCAGCACGTCGAAGCCGGCGCGGTTCAACGCGTGGATCTGGTCGCGCCACAGGCGCATGCCGATCCCCTCGGTCGTCGCGTTCGGGTACGGCACCGACGTGGCGCGGCGCGTGACCGCGTCGATCGTGACGGCGACATCGGCCGGATGCTGGATCGCGGTCAGCTGCCCGCCGCCGCCCGGGCTCATGATCACCAGCGCGCGGCTGCGGCCGCCGCGGCCGTCGTCCACGCCCGCGCCTTCCACGTACCAGCCGCGCAGCCTGATCTCGCCCTGCATGTTCAGCTTCAGGCGTTCGAGCGGATCGCGCGGCACCGTGAACTCGACGACATGGGTGCGGCTGTCGGCCTCCGCGACGGCTTCGTGGTACGGCGCCTTCGCGAAGAAGCCGGGCTTGCGGATCTGCGCCAGGTCCACGCGGCCTTCCGGATCGATCTTGCCGATCGGGTCGACCATGCCGGTGACGCGGGTCGCGCGCTCCTTGTTCGGCGGGAGCCAGCGCTGCATCTGGTCGCCGATGCGCTTGAAGCACGCGGTGTCGATCTTGCATTCGGCCCAGCGCGCCTTGAGCTTCGCATCGGTGAATTCGCCGACGTAGAAGTCGCCTGGGTAGCCGGCGGGCGGCCGGTTCGCCGTCAGCAGCAGCGGCACGCATTGCGTCGCGCCGTTCGGTTGCGGCAAGAGATAACCGGGAAGCTCGCTGTTCCGGTCGGCGCCGACCCAGGCCTGGCAATCGGTGGGTGGCGCGACCCGCGCGATGGGCAGTGCCGAGCAGGCGGTGAGCGCGGCAAGACACGCGATGCCGAACGCGGCGATCCTGGCTTTCATCGGGGATCCTTTGCAGGTGGGGCTCGATTGTAGAAATGCCCTGCGTCCCGCGGCCGCCGACAATATTCCCGATCCTGAAACGTCTTCAAGGCATGGACCCGCCGCCGCCCGCACTGACGATGACCGACCGAGGCGAGGACCGAGACAGCGTCATCACCGCGACCGTGCTGCGCGAGCGCGCGAGGCTTGCCGGCTTCATCCGGCGCAGCGTGCGCGATCAGTCGGATGCCGAGGACATCCTGCAGGACGTCTTCCACGAATTCGTCGAGGCCTACCGGTTGCCCGAGCCGATCGAGCAGGTCAGCGCGTGGCTGTTCCGCGTCGCGCGCAACCGCATCGTCGATCGGTTTCGCAAGAAGAGGGAGCTGCCGCTCGACGACATTGATGACGCCGGCGACGACGACGCGAGTGCCGACTACCGGCTCGATCTCGCACTGCCGTCGCCGGACGCCGGCCCGGAAGCGCAATACGCGCGCGGTCTGCTGCTCGACGCGCTGCAGCAGGCGCTCGCCGATCTGCCACCGGAGCAGCGCGAGGTCTTCGTCGCGCACGAGATCGAGGGTCTCAGCTTCAAGCAGCTGGCGGCGCACAGCGGCGTGCCCGTCAACACGCTGCTCTCGCGCAAGCGTTATGCGGTGCTGCAACTGCGCGCGCGGCTTCAACCGATTTACGACGAACTCGATGACTGAAGGAGAAGGAAGATGATGATGTCGAAGGCGAGATTTGTGGGTCGGGCCGTGCTCGGCGTGGCGGCGGTGGCCGTTCTCGGCGTGCTGGTGATGGCGTTGTGGAATGCGATCGTGCCGGAGCTGTTCACCGGCGCGCGGTCGGTCGACTACCTGCATGCGCTCGGGCTGCTGCTGCTGTGTCGCATCCTGTTCGGCGGCTTCCGCGGCCACGGCGGTTGGCACATGCAGCGCCACTGGACGCGGGGCCGTTGGAGCGCGATGACGCCCGAGGAGCGCGAACAGTTCCGCCGCGGCGCGCCATGGGGCCGGCGTGAAGGCCGTGAGGAAGGACGCGGCGAAGGTCGCGGCGAATGACCGCCGCCGTCGCGCCGGCGCTGGCGCCGTTCTCGCGCTACCAGAAGACCGCCGTCTGGATGCTGGCGTTCCTGCAGTTCGCCGTCATTCTCGACTTCATGCTGATGGCGCCGCTGGGCGCGCTGATCATGCCGGCGCTGGCGATCGAGCCGAAGCAGTTCGGCCTCGTCGTGTCGGCCTATGCGTTCAGTGCCGCCGCGTCGGGCCTGCTGACGGCCGGCTTCGCCGACCGCTTCGATCGCAAGAAGCTGCTGCTGTTCTTCTACGCCGGCTTCATCGTCGGCACGCTGTGGTGCGGGCTCGCGCAGAGCTTCGAGACCCTGCTGCTGGCGCGCGTGGTCACCGGGCTGTTCGGTGGTGTCATCGGCTCGGTCGTGATGGCGATCGCGACCGACCTGTTCCCGCCGCAGATGCGCGGCCGCGTGATGGGCCGGATCCAGACCGCCTTCGCGGCGAGTCAGGTGCTGGGCATCCCGATCGGCATCTACCTGTCGAACCGCTGGAACTGGCACGTGCCGTTCATCGCGATGGCCGCGCTCGGCGTGGTTGGCGGGCTGGCCGTGAGCTGGCGCATGCGGCCGGTCGCCGACCACCTGAACGTGCCGCAGCAGCACAGCCCGTGGATGCACCTGCTGCACACGCTGACGGTGCCGCGCCACGGGGTCGCGTTCGCGACGACGGCCTTGCTGACGACCGGCGGCTTCATGCTGATGCCGTTCAGCAGCGCCTTCGTCGTCAGCAACCTCGGCATCGACCTGCACAGCCTGCCGACGGTCTACCTGGTCACCGGGCTGTGCACGATCTTCGTCGGGCCGGCGATCGGACGCGCTGCCGATGCGTTCGGGACGTTCCGCGTCTTCACGCTCGGCACGGCGCTGTCGATCGTGATGGTGCTGATCTACACGCGGCTCGGCCCGGTCTCGTTGCCGGTGCTCGTGATCGTCAACACGGTGATGTTCGTCGGGATCTTCTCGCGGATGATCCCGTTCCAGGCGATCGCGTCGTCGGTGCCGACCAGCGTCCAGCGCGGCTCGTTCAACGCGATCAGCGCGTCGATCCAGCAGCTCTCGGGCGGCTTCGCGTCGGTCGTCGCCGGTCACATCGTGACGCTCGCGCCCGACGGCAAGCTGCAGCATTTCGACCAGGTCGGCTACGTCGTCGTCGGAACTTCGCTGGTCGCGTTCGCGCTGCTCTGGCGCCTGCGCAAGATGATCTCGTCGAGCGAAAGCTTGCCGGGCCCGAACACCAGCAGCGCCAGCAGGACCGAGCCCCAGGCGTAGTGCGAATTGATCGCGGCCGGGCACTCGAAGCCGAACAGGTCGGGGTACGAGACCACGGCCATCACGTTGACGACGAACAGGCCCGCGGCGCCCAGACGCCCGGCCAGGCCGAGCGCGATCAACACCGGGAACGCCAGCTCGCCGAACGTGCCGATGGTCGCGGCGAGTTCGGGCGGCAGCACCGGCACCTGGTAGGTCTCGCGGAACAGCACCAGCGTGCTGCCCCAGTCGGCGATCTTCAGCAGGCCCGACCGGAAGAAGATCAGCGACACGTAGAGGCGCGCCGCCAGCAGCAGCACCGGCTGCAGCCGATCGATCTGGCTGGCGATGCGCAAGCCGCGCTGGATCAGGTGGTTCATGTCACTCCTTGTCGATGGTGAAGCCGCAGATCACGTTCGACGCGATCAGTCGGGCCAGCAGCGCGCCGAGATCGAAGCCGGCATCGACCCCCAGTGCTGCCTCTGCAGAGGCGCCGAGCGCAGCGCCGCCCAGGCTGCTGCCGATGAACGCCGCGTCGCCGGCGGCCAGGGTCGCGACGCCGACGCGAAAGCCGTCGCGCGAAACCAGCGCGCATTCGCGCACCGCCCAATCGACGCTGAATTCGCCGTCGAAGCCCGGTTGATGGATCAGCCAGACGCGCGCGATCGGAAAGCTCGAATCGACGATCGCGGTGCCGGCGGCCCAGTCGAAGCGGATCGTCGGCCTCTGCGCCGGCGCGACCTGCGCGAGCGCCTGCCGGTCGCAGGCTGGCGCATCCGCGGCGCCGTACGCGCGCTGCGCGGCCCATTCGAGGCGTGCCAGGTCGGGCAGGTACGGCAGCGATTGAGTGTGCGGAAATTCGGCGATGAAAGCGGCGAACGTGCCACCGTAGTCGTTCAGGTCACCGCTCGTCGACGGGACGGCACGCTGGTAGGCGCGCGCCAGGCCATCGAAGAACTCATCGCCGACGACCTGCCGCAGCACGGGGTACGCGGCGGCCAGCGCCTTCGTCGCCGCGGCCGTGATGTTGGCGCGGTAGATCGCCAGGCGCTGTTCGATCAGCGCGGCGTCGCCGGCGAGCCAGCGTTCGGCACGCGGTGCTGCGCCGTCCAGCGCGCTCGCCAGGTCGTGCTGGAGGGCGAGCAGTTCAGGCATGCACGACCTCGATCGACTGGCGTGCGATCGACGCCGCGCTGGCCGCTTCGTCGAGCAGCACATCGAGCGTCGGGAGATCGGTGTCCCATTCGATCAGCGTCGGCTTCGGGCCGAAGCGCCGGCAGGCCGCTTCGAACAGCGCCCAGACATCGGCGCAGACACGTGCGCCGTGGGTGTCGATCAGGCAGTCGCCGGTCGCGTCGTGCCCGGCCAGGTGCATTTCGCCGATCGTCGCGGACGATAGCTCTGCCAGGCGCGCGACCGGGTCGAAGCCGAAATTGACGGCGTTGACATACAGGTTGTTGATGTCGAGCAGGATGCCGCAGCCGGTGCGCCGTGCCAGCTCGGCGAGCAGCGCGGTCTCGGTCATGTCGTCGTCGCGGTAAGCAAAATAGACCGAGACGTTCTCGACCAGGATCGGCCGGTTCAACGTGTTCTGGACCCGGTCGACGCGCTCGGTCAGCAGCGCGAGGGTCTCGCGGCGGTTCGGCATCGGCAGCAGGTCGTTGAAGTGCCGCGCACCGAGGCCGCCCCACGACAGGTGCTCGGACACCAGCGCCGGCTCGACACGCTCGACCAGGCGCTTCAGCTTGGCGAGATGCGGCTGCGCGATCGCGTCGGCCGAGCCGAGCGAGAGCCCGACGCCGTGCAGGCTGATCGGGTACGCGGCGCGCGCCCGTTCGAGCGCGTGCATCGAGGCGCCGCCGTCGAGAAAGAAGTTCTCGCTGTGCACCTCGACGAATCCGAGCGCGGGCGCGCGCTCGAACACCTCGCGGTAGTGCGGCTGGCGCAGGCCGATGCCGACGGCCCGGGTCGGGAGCGTCTCCATCGCCGTTGCTCTGCGCCTGCGCTTCGCGGCCGGTGGCCTACTTCTTCGGCGCCGCCATCATCCCGCCCATCTTTTCGCAGGTGCCCTTCTCGACGTACTTCCAGTCGCCGGGGTCCTTGTCCTTCGTCGCGGTGCCGGCGCAGGCATGCGAGCCCGACGCGCTCGCGCAGTCGTTCTGGCCGGCCTTCGCGACGCCGAAGCACTTGTCCTTGCTCGGGTCGGCCGCGACCGGGCCGGCCTGGGCCGCGGAGATGGCGCCGAACGCCAGCATCGAGGCGAGTGCGGACTGGATGAAATGTTGCTTGTCCATGGAAGCTCCTTGAGGGTTGAGTCGATTGCACCGTGATCCGGCACGAACCGTCTGTCGACCGACCGGGAGCTTCCTTACGCGCTCTCTGGAGAAAAAGCGGCGCTGCATCGCCCCGCGTAAGCAATGCGAGGCGCGCTCGACTGATTCGCGGAGTCATGACCGCGAACCCGTCTGCGAGCGCCCGATGAAGATGAACACGCTGTTCCAGAGATGGGTGCTGACGCGCCTGTGGCTGACCTTCGTCGTGCTCGGCCTGAGTTTCCTGGCCTTCGGCGTCGGCACGCTGAACATCGGCTTGCTGCTGATGGCGAACCTGCACCTGCTGGGCGAGTACGGCTGGCAGGCGATCATGGACGGCGCGCTGCGGCAGCTGCTCGAACTGGCGGCGACCGGCTACCTCAGCATCTCGGCCTACGTGGTGTTCAAGGCCTGCGAGCACCGGCTGTCGGACTGGCTCGGCCACGGAGGCTGAGCGCTGCTCGCGAGAAGGAACTGCTCGCACTCGAACAGAAGCTCACGCTGCTACATCCGAGGTGCAAACCAATCAGCGGCGCCCAAAAGTAGTCGGCGTCGCGGTTGAATGCAAGGTGCGCGGCGGGAGCAAACATCTTCCGCAGATGGTTGTCGGTGAACGGCTTGTAGGAACTCTTCTGCCTGGACTTCCGAGACTTCAGGGCCTTGGTGCGCTCTGAAAGCTTGTCGGTGGGGTCGCTGGCGGTTGCTTGCACAGCCAGGGCATAGACGAAGAAGGACCGAACGTCTGAGATTTTCTTCAGTACGGTCCCAGGAGCCACGAATGAATCTTCATCTGAGGTGCCCGCGGCTGAGAGGTGCCGTCGGACCCGCATCGAATTGAAGAATGACTCGATGTGGCGCCGTTCGATTTCGTGTACCCACGGGTCCGCGCCCAAGCCTGCGAACTGCGCCGCGAGATGGACGCAGAGCGCCCGCAGCAGACGCCTCTTGTCCTGAAGCGTGCGTGAGTTGTTCTCGGTGCTGTTGCTCTTGCTTTCGACGAAGGCGTCAATGGCTTGCGCCATTCGCATCGGACTGGCCACCGATGCGGAGGCGGCAGGCTCGTTGGCCGGGCGAGGTGCGTCGATGATTTCGCGAATCATGCGCATGCGCTCGACGACTTCGGGCCTCTCTTTGCTCAGGTTGTAGGCGTCGCGGTCTTCCTGTCGCGCGCGCACGCGCTCAAGCATCGCCTCTCTGAAGTCTGGATTCTTTTCGAGAAAGAGCTGGTAGTTCTGCTGGTCCTCGAGCGAGTCGATGCGAACCACGCCGTCGATGCTCCAAGCCTCTTTGATGGTGACGCCCAGGGCATCGAGCAATCCGCGTTTCTCTGACATCGTGCGACTTCCTTCGAGCCGTGCGTTGACCCAGGCGGCAAGTAACCGCGCCTGGCGGGGGTCTTTGGTGCGCAGCGAACAGCGGACCTCTTGTCGTTTTCGGCTGGCTGCCGGAACGCTTGAGGGCTCGCTTTGAAGGATGACGCGAATGAAGTAGGTACCGCTGGGTTTGCGGTACAAGCGTGGTGTCTTGACGGAGCCCAAGTGGCACCCCCCAATGGCACCCCTGGCAAAGAAAAAGGCTTGTAAGTCGTTGACTTACAAGCCTTCTGGGTTTTGGTGGCGCTTCAGGGATTCGAACCCCGGACCTGCGGATTATGATTCCGTCGCTCTAACCGACTGAGCTAAAGCGCCTGAGCCCATAATTATAACGTCGCTTTGACGCCCTCCGGCCGCCCGCGCGTGACCCGCCGCGCAGTCGCGCTCTTCACCGGCTTCAAGCCCTCCCGCCCGCATGTTCAGCTTCTTCAAAAAGAAACCGGCGCCCGCCGAGCCCACGCCTTCTTCGCCTCCCGTTGTGCCGTTGGCGCCTGCACCGGCCGAGGCAGAAAAGCGCAGCTGGTTCGACAGGTTGCGCGGCACGCCACCCGAGGCGGCGGAGCCGCCGCCAGCGCCCGCCGCCGAGCCCGCTGCCGCGGAAGCTTCGGCCGCGACAGTGCCGGCGCCATCGGTCGACATGCCGCCCGAGGCCGAGCGCCGCCGCTGGATCGACAAGCTGCGCGGCGGTCTGCGCAAGACCGGGTCGAGCATCGCGCAGGTCTTCACCGGCACGCAGATCGACGACGCGCTGTACGAAGAACTCGAGTCCGCATTGCTGATGGCCGACGCCGGCGTGAAGGCGACCGAGTTCCTGCTCGCCGACCTGAAGCAGCGCGTCAAGCAGGCGCGGGCGAGCGAGCCGCAGGCGGTGAAGGCGCTGCTGGCCGATGCGATCGCCGACCTGCTCGCGCCGCTGGAGCGGGGCCTGCGCGTCGGCGAACACGTGCCGACGGTGATCATGGTCGTCGGCGTCAACGGTGCCGGCAAGACCACGAGCATCGGCAAGCTGACGCGCCACCTGGCCGACGCAAAGCAGAAGGTCTTGCTCGCCGCGGCCGACACCTTCCGCGCCGCCGCGCGCGAGCAGCTCGCGGTGTGGGCCCAGCGCGCGGATGCGCGCACCTTGGGTGCCGGCAGCCAGGTCGAGATCGTCGGGCAGGACGGCGGCGATCCGGCCGCGGTGACCTTCGACGCGGTGGTCGCCGGCAAGGCGCGCGGCTGCGATGTCGTGATCGCCGACACCGCGGGGCGCCTGACGACGCAGACCCACCTGATGGACGAGCTGAAGAAGATCCGCCGCGTGATCGCGAAGGCGCAGGAAGGCGCACCGCACGAGGTGCTGCTCGTCGTCGACGGCAACACCGGCCAGAACGCGCTGGCGCAGGTGCAGACCTTCGATGCCGCGCTGCAGCTGACCGGCCTGATCATCACGAAGCTCGACGGCACCGCGAAGGGCGGGGTGCTCGCGGCGATCGCGCTGTGGTCGCGCGAGCGCTCGCGCGGCGGCGCGGCGGCGTTGCCGGTCTACTTCATCGGCGTCGGCGAGAAGCTCGAAGACCTGCAGACCTTCAGTGCGCGCGAGTTCGCGCAGGCGTTGCTGAGCTGATCGCGCCTATCGCTTGTTGAGCGGCGCCGCACCGGAATCGAGATCGTCGAACCAGGTCGACGGCGGCGGCTCGAGCAGCTCGATCTTCTCGTCCAGCGTCGAGTCGCGGTCGGAGTCTTCGAACGGGCTGCTGCCGGCCGGCGCGGGCGACGCTGCTGCGGGCGCGACGGTCGCGGCCGCAGCGGCGGCAGCCACCGCAGCGGCCGCTGCCGACGTGACGGCCGGCGCCGCGGCGGTGCCAGCTGCCAGGGTCTCCTTGGGGCGCGGCAGCAGCACCTCGCGGGCGGCGTCGACCGATGGCAGCGCGTTCTCGCTCCACACGTGCAGCGGAATCCGCGCCGCCTTCAGCGTGCGGCCGATGCGCGCCAGGCGCTTGCGCGCGCGGTCGTTCTCCTGCGGCGCCTGCAGCTCGACGACCGAGACCACCTGCGCCGCCATGTCGCAGACCACGAAGTCGACGCACTGGTAGCCGACGCGGCGCAGCCAGTCGGCATACGAATTGCGTTTCGGCACGTTCAGGAAGCGCGAGAGCGGCACCTGCGCGAGGATCATGTACTCGGGCAGCGCCCGCATCAGCGTGCCCAGTGCGACGCGCTCCGGTGTGCTGAGCACCCGCGTGGCCTGCGGCGGCCAGCCGGTGACGGTGTCGATGCGGTCGGCGACCTTCTCGGAGCCTGCGCCGCCGCCGCGCTGCCTGAGCCACAGCCACGCCAGCAGCGCGACGACCACCAACCCGATCAACACGATCTGCAATGTAGACATTCGTCAGCTCCCCGATGGCCTCTCAGCGCATGCCGCCCAGACCCTTCATGCCGCCCATGCGCTTCATCATCTTCATCATGCCGCCGCCCTTCATCTTCTTCATCATGTCGCGCATCTGCTCGAACTGATTCAGCAGGCGGTTCACCTCCTGCACCTGCACGCCGGCGCCGGCCGCGATGCGGCGCTTGCGCGTGGCCTTCAGCAGGTCGGGCTTGCGTCGCTCCAGCGGCGTCATCGAGCAGATGATGCCCTCCATGCGGCGCATGTCGCGCTCGGCGCGGTTCATGTCGGCGGCGCCGACGTTCGCGGCCTTGCCGCCCATCATCTGCGTCGGCAGCTTGTCCATCAGGCCGGCCAGGCCGCCCATGTTCTTCATCTGCGAGAGCTGCGAGAGAAAGTCGTTCAGGTCGAAGCTGTCACCCGACTTGACCTTGTCGACGAGCTTCTGGGCCGCCGCCATGTCGACGCCCTTTTGCACCTCCTCGACGAGGCCGACGATGTCGCCCATGCCGAGCACGCGGCCGGCGTGGCGCTGCGCGTCGAAGACCTCGAGGCCGTCGATCTTCTCGCTGACGCCGGCGAACTTGATCGGCGCGCCGGTGATCTGGCGCACCGACAGCGCCGCGCCGCCGCGCGAGTCGCCGTCCATCTTGGTCAGCACGATGCCGGTCAGCGGCAGCGCTTCCTTGAAGGCCTTCGCGGTGTTGATCGCATCCTGGCCCTGCATCGCGTCGACGACGAACAGCGTCTCGACCGGCTTCAGCGCGGCGTGCAGCTCGCTGATCTCGCGCATCAGCGCTTCGTCGATGCCCAGGCGGCCGGCGGTGTCGACCAGCAGCACGTCGATGTAGTGCTTGCGCGCGTAGTCGAGCGCCGCGAGCGCGATCGCGAGCGGCTTGTCGTCGCCGCTCGACGCGAACCACTCGGCGCCGGCCTGCTTCGTGACCAGCTTCAGCTGCTCGATCGCGGCCGGGCGGTAGACGTCGGCCGAGACCGTCAGCACCTTCTTCTTGCGCTTCTCGATCAGGTGCTTCGCGAGCTTCGCGGTGGTCGTCGTCTTGCCGGCGCCTTGCAGGCCGGCCATCAGGATCACCGCGGGCGGTTGCGCGGCGAGGTTGATGTCGGCGACGCCTTCGCCCATCGTCGCGGCCAGCTCGCGATTGACGATGCCCACCAGCGCCTGACCCGGGCTGAGCGAGCCGACGACCTCGGCGCCGAGCGCCTTGTCCTTGACGCGGGCGATGAAATCGCGCACCACGGGCAGCGCGACGTCGGCCTCGAGCAGGGCCATGCGGACTTCGCGCAGCATCTCCTGCACGTTGTCTTCGGTGATGCGGGCCTGGCCGCGCATCGTCTTGACCAGGCGACTGAGCCGGTCGGTGAGGGTGGAAGCCATCGGGAGGTGGCGCAGCCCGAGGCGGCCCGGGCGCGAAAGTACACTGTGTGCATGATTCTATCGTTGGGCCCCGGAGCGACAGGCGCATCGGCTTCTGCATGGGCGCTCGGGCTGCCGAGCCTGCTGGCGCTGGCCGCGTACGGCACGGCCGCGACCTTCGGCGAACGCTTCGCGGGCGTCCTGCGCACGGCCTTGCTGGCCGGCTGGCTCGCGCATGCGATGGCGATCTTCGTCGACATCGCCGGCATCGGCAGCGATGTCGTGGCCGCGCGCTTCGGCTTCGCGCCGGCGCTGTCGATGACCGTGTGGCTGGTGCTCGCGGTGTACCTGATCGAGAGCCGCTTTGTGCCGTTGCCGGGCGCGCGCCGCGGGCTGGCCGTGCTCGGCATCGTCGTCGTCGTGCTGGCCTGGATGTTCCCGGGCGAGGTGCGCCCGCAGGTCGTGTCGCGCTGGGCACCGCTGCACTGGGCGCTCGGGATCGCGTCGTACGGGCTGTTCGGCGCCGCGGTGCTGCACGCCGCGATGCTGAACCGCGCCGAGCGCCTGATGCGGCCCGGCACTGCGGTCGCCGGCGGCGCGGGCGGGGGCATGCCGCTGCTGCAGCTCGAGCGCATGACCTTCCGCTTCGTCGGCGCCGGCTTCGTCGTGCTGTCGGCCGCGCTCGCGCTCGGCGCCTGGTTCGCGAGCCCGTGGCGCTGGGATCACAAGACCGTGTTCTCGATGCTCGGCTGGCTCGTCTTCGCCGGGCTGCTCGCCGGGCGCCGTGCCTTCGGCTGGCGCGGACCGACGGCGACACGCGGTGTCTATGCGGGCGCGGCGCTGCTGCTGCTCGCGTATGTCGGTTCGCGCTTCGTGCTCGAGGTGCTGTTGCACCGCGCACCGGCGGTCTGACGGAGCGAGCGCATGAAGTTCCTGCTGTTCCTGATCGCGGTGTTCGTGCTGTTCTGGCTGCTGCGCCGCAGCTGGCGCAGCGTGCAGCGGCCGCCGCCGTCACGGCCGGCAGCACCCGATGCGCCGCAGCCGATGCTGACCTGCGCGCAGTGCGGCCTTCACCTGCCGCGCGACGAGGCGCTGCCCGGCCGCGGCGGCGTGTTCTGCGGTGCCGCGCACCGCGAGGCGTTCGAGCGGGCGCATCCCGAGCAATGAGCACGAGCAGCGAGCGCGCAGCCGAACGCCGCCACGCCGAGCGTCGCCGGCTGCGCCGGCCGGTCGCTGCCGACGAGTCGTGGTTCGGCGCGTTCAGCGCGGACGGCGACACGCAGGTGCGCGAAGACGATGCGCCGTACGACGACGTGCCGGCACCGGAGCCGGACCCCGAACACGAGTACGACGACGCGCGCGGCGATTCGCGTTTTCTGTCGCGCACCGCCGCACAGGTCGTCGAGTCGGGCCAGACCGCGTTCGAGCGCCTGTATCGCGCCTTCGTCGCGGCGCGTGCGGCGCTCGGGCTGGCGCTGGTCGTCGCGCTCGCCGGCGGCGGGCTGTTCGGCCTGCGGCCGACCGCGGCGGTGATCGCGATCAGCCTGACCTACGCGGCGCTGTCGACCGGCCTGTGGCTGCTGCCGCGCTATCACCGCGTCCAGACGCCGCGCACGATGGCGCACCTGCGCGGCGCGCAGTGGCTGGCGACGATCGGCGTCGACCTGTTCTGCTTCATGGCGCTGCACGTGCTGGCGCCGGGATCGACGCTGAACTACGTCGCGCTGCTGGTGCTGCCGGTGTTGATGGCCGGCGTGCTGACGCCGCGCATGATGGCGCTCGCGACCGCCGCGACCGTGACGCTCGGCCTGCTCGCCGCGGCGTGGCTGACGAGCGCGCGCGGCGCCGAGGGCACCGTGCAGATGACGCAGGCGGCGCTCGCTGGCACCGGCTTCTTCGTGATCACGGTGCTGGCCGGCGAGCTTGCCGGGCGCCTCGCGCGCGAGGAGCTCACCGCGCGCGGCAGCCTCGAGATGGCGCGCCAGCAGGCGCAGCTGAACCGCCTGGTGATCGAGGAGATGCAGGACGGCGTGCTCGTCGTCGACCGGCGCGGCCGCGTGCGCGCGGCGAACCCGGCCGCGCGCCGCCTGCTCGCGCCGAGCGGGATGAGCCGGCCCGCGCCGTTCCAGCTGCGCGGCGTGCAGGCCTGGGACGCGCTGGTCAGGGCGGTCGAGCGCGCGTTCGGCGAGGCCACGTGGCCCGAGGCGGGGCGCGATGTCGTGCTGCAGTTCGAGACCGGCTCGGCCAACGCGCTCGGCGCACAGCGCACGCTGCGTGTGCGCGTGCGCTTCACGCGCAAGCGCGAGCCGCAGACGATCGAGGAATTCTGCGTGCTGTTTCTCGAGGACGTGCGCAACATGCAGGCGCGCAGCCGCCAGGAGAAGCTCGCCGCGATGGGCCGCGTCTCGGCCGGCATCGCGCACGAGATCCGCAACCCGCTCGCGGCGATCTCGCAGGCCAATGCGCTGCTCGCCGAAGACGCCACCGATCCGGCGCAGCGCCAGCTGATGCGCATGGTCAGCGACAACGTCGAGCGCCTGAAGCGCATCGTCGACGACGTGATGGAGGTCGCGCCCGGCGCGGTACCCGATGTCGGCGTGATCGACGCGAGCACGCTGGTCGCCGCGGTGTGCACCGAATGGGCCCGTGCGAGCGGTGTCGCGCTCGGCGAGGCCAGCGTGCTGCAGTTGCAGCTGCCGAACGAACCGCTGGGCGTGCTGTTCGATGCCGAGCACCTGCGACGCGTGCTCGTGAACCTGCTCGACAACGCCTATCGCCACGCCAGCCGCGAACCCGGCGCGATCCAGCTCCGGCTCGATTCGCGTCACGAAGGGCAGGCGTTTCTGAGCCTGGCGAGCGACGGGGCGCCGATCCCGCCGGAGGTCGAGCCCTATCTGTTCGAGCCGTTTTTCTCGACCCGCAGCCGGGGCACCGGGCTGGGCCTGTATATTTGCCGCGAACTGTGTGAACGCTATGGCGCCAGCATCGACTATCGTCTGCGCGCCGAGGGCGTGGGCCAGCGCAACGAATTCTTCGTCGATATGCAGCGCCGGGCATTGAGCCAGTCTCAGCCAGCCTAGCCAACGCGGCCGATCCCGCTCACTCAATGACCAACCCTTCGCATTTCAGCCTGCTGGTCGTCGACGACGAGCCCGACCTGCGCACGCTCTACGAGCTGACGCTGCTGCGCGAGGGTTACGACATCGAAACCGCCGGCACCGTGCAGGATGCGCAGCTGCATCTGAAGGACCGCGTCTACAGCGCGGTGATCACCGACATGCGCCTGCCCGACGGCACCGGACTGGACGTGCTGCGCTGGCTCGAAGAAAACGGCCGGCGCGAGAAGACGATCGTGATCACCGCCTATGGTTCGGCCGAGAACGCGGTCGAGGCGCTGAAGGCCGGCGCCTACGACTACCTGACCAAGCCGGTCGACCTGAAGCAGTTTCGCGCGGTGGTCGCGTCGGCGCTCGGGCGGGCGGGCTCGATCGCGGCGCCGACGATCGACCCGGCGACGCTGCCGTCCGAGAGCGGCGCACCGGCGACGGCCGCTCCGCGCCCGGCACCTGCGGCACCCGCCCCGGCTGCGCCGGTGAGCCAGGCCTTGAACCGCATGGCCGGCCATTCGGCGGCGATGCAGCAGGTGCGCGCGCTGGTCGACAAGGTCGCGCGCAGCATGGCGCCGGTGCTCGTCAACGGCGAGTCGGGCACCGGCAAGGAGCTGGTCGCGCGTGCGATCCACGAGATCAGCGTGCGCAGCGGCCAGCCCTTCGTCGCGGTGAACTGCAGCGCGATCCCCGAGCAGCTGCTCGAGGCCGAGTTCTTCGGCTACCGCAAGGGCGCGTTCACCGGTGCGATGGAAGACCGCGAGGGATTCTTCCAGGCCGCGAACGGCGGCACGCTGTTCCTCGACGAGATCGGTGATCTGCCGCTGCCGATGCAGTCGAAGCTGCTGCGCGCGATACAGGAGCGATCGGTGCGACCGGTCGGCGCGGTCGTCGAAGTGCCGGTCAACGTGCGCCTGCTCAGCGCCACCCACAAGGATCTGGCGGCCGAGGTGCACGCGGGCCAGTTCCGGCAAGACCTGTACTACCGCCTGAACGTGATCCAGATTCGCGTGCCGCCGCTGCGCGAGCGGCTCGAAGACCTGGTGTCGATCAGCGAACGCGTGCTCGAGCGCATCGCGCGCGATGCTGGTGTGTCGCCGGCGCCGCGCCTGACGCGCGACGCGCTGGTGCACCTCGAGCGCTACGCGTTCCCCGGCAACGTGCGCGAGCTCGAGAATCTGCTCCACCGCGCGGTCGCGCTGTCGGGCGGCGAGACGATCGACGTCTTCGACCTCGGGCTGCCCGAGTCGGTGTTCACCGACACAGCCGCGCAGGAGCTCGACCTGATCACCGAGAACACGCGCGGCGACGTGCTGCAGGCAGTGCGCGACCTGCCGCCGCTGGTGCCGGTCGAAGAGCCCTTGCCCGACGACCTCGAGCGCCACCTCGACGAGGTCGAGCGCGACATCCTGGTGCGGGCGCTGGAGCGCCATCGCTTCAATCGCACCGCGGCCGGCGCGAGCCTCGGGCTCTCGCTGCGCCAGATGCGCTACCGCATGGCGCGACTCGGCGTCAACGTGGGCGGCGACAGCGCGGAGCGCGAGTGACGGTGGTGAACGTTGCCGCGGCCTGGTCCGACGGCTGGCTCGAAGGCGTGCGCCGCTGCGCTTCGCCGAACTTCGGGCCGCGGCCCGACGGCGTGGCGATCGAGCTGGTGCTGATCCACTCGATCAGCCTGCCCCCCGGCGAGTACGGCGGCGAAGCGATCGAGCAGCTGTTCACGAACCGGCTCGACTGGGACGCGCATCCGTACTACCGGCAGATCTGCGGGCTCACGGTCTCGGCGCACTTCCTGATACGGCGCGATGGTGAACTGCTGCAGTTCGTCTCGTGCGACGCGCGCGCCTGGCATGCCGGCGTATCGGCGTGGCGGGGCCGCAGCGACTGCAACGATTTCTCGATCGGCATCGAGCTCGAGGGCCTGGAAGGCGAGCGCTTCGATGCGCCGCAATACCGCGCACTGGCGCGGCTGATCGCGGCGCTGATGCAGCGCTATCCGATCGCGGCGGTGGCCGGCCACGAGCATGTTGCGCCCGGCCGCAAGAAGGATCCCGGCAGCGGCTTCGACTGGGCGCGGTTGCGCAAGCTGTCGCACTTGCCGGCCCCGTATTTTCCCGAGGGCGTGGTCGAGGCGCGCTGAGACGCGTGCGGCCCCGAACACCGCGCCGCGCTCGAATCGGCGCGGGCTGGCGCGCGAAATCGAGCGCATCGCGAAGCGCGGCGCGGGTCCGCCGCGCGAGACCGCGTGCGGCTGCGCGCCAGCGGCGTCGGCCCGCCACGCCGCCGTGCGGCGGCGCTTGCGTGCTGAAAGCCGCGTGATCGCCGACACGCTATACGTAGTGCTTGAAGTGCCGAGAGGCCCCAGATATAGTGTCTCTTCGTGCTATTCTTCAACGCTCTTTTCGTTGCTTCCTGCACTGTTTTCAAGACACCCGCCGCCTCGACCAACGAGCCCGCATCGAGTGCCGCCAGAACCTCTCGGCCGCAGCTCACGGCGTGTTGAAACCAGGAACTTCATGAACCGACAACACCAGACCAACGAGGGCCCACCATGCAAGCCGTAACCACCCCTTCCCAACCCGCCGCCGCCCTGCGGCCGATGAGCAACGCGCCCGCTGCGGCCCCGTCGGTGTACCAGGGCTACCAGGTCATTCGCCGCAACGGCGCGGTGGTGTCGTTCGAGCCGAACAAGATCGCGGTCGCGCTGATGAAGGCGTTCCTGGCAGTGCACGGCACGCAGGGTGCGGCTTCTGCGAGCGTGCGCGAGACGGTCGACGGCCTGACCGAATCGGTCGTGCGCGCGCTGCTGCGTTCGCGTGCCGGCGGCGGCAGTTTCCACATCGAAGACGTGCAGGACCAGGTCGAACTCGGCCTGATGCGCGGCGGCCACCATGAAGTGGCGCGCGCCTATGTGCTGTACCGCGAACGCCGCACGCAGGAGCGCGCGAAGCAGAGCCACCCGGCACCAGCGGCCGAGCCCGCGCTGACGGTGCTCGACCGTGGCCAGCGCGTGCCGCTCGATTTCGCGAGGCTGCAGACGGTGATCGAGTCGGCCTGCGCCGGCCTCGGTTCCGAGGTCAAGCCCGACCCGATCATGGCCGAGACGAAACGCAACCTGTACGACGGCGTGCCGATGGACGAGGTGCACAAGGCGTCGATCCTGGCCGCGCGCACGCTGATCGAGAAGGATCCGGGCTACACGCGTGCCACCGCCCGCCTGCTGCTGCACACGATCCGCCGCGAGATCCTCGGCGAGGAAGCGCTGCAGTCCGACATGCACACGCGCTACGCCGAGTACTTCCCCGGCTTCATCAAGAAGGGCGTGCAGGCCGAGCTGCTCGACGACAAGCTGTTGCAGTTCGATCTGGCCCGGCTCGGCGCAGCGCTGAAGGCCGATCGCGATCTGCAGTTCGACTACCTCGGCCTGCAGACGCTGTACGACCGCTACTTCCTGCACATCGACGAGCAGCGCATCGAGCTGCCGCAGGCCTTCTACATGCGCGTCGCGATGGGCCTCGCGCTCGGCGAGATCGACCGCGAGGCGCGCGCGATCGAGTTCTACGAAGTGCTGTCGAGCTTCGATTTCATGAGCAGCACGCCGACGCTGTTCAACGCCGGCACGCGGCGCTCGCAGCTGTCGAGCTGCTACCTGACGACCGTGGCCGACGACCTCGACGGCATCTACGAGGCGCTGAAGGAGAACGCGCTGCTGAGCAAGTTCGCCGGCGGCCTCGGCAACGACTGGACCAACGTGCGCGCGCTGGGGAGCCACATCAAGGGCACGAACGGCAAGAGCCAGGGCGTCGTGCCGTTCCTGAAGGTCGTCAACGACACCGCGGTCGCGGTCAACCAGGGCGGCAAGCGCAAGGGCGCCGTCTGCGCCTACCTGGAGAGCTGGCACCTCGACCTCGAAGAGTTCCTCGAGCTGCGCAAGAACACCGGCGACGATCGCCGTCGCACGCACGACATGAACACCGCGAACTGGATCCCCGATCTGTTCATGAAGCGCGTGATGGACGGCGGCGACTGGACCCTGTTCTCGCCCAGCACCTGCCCGGACCTGCACGACAAGTTCGGCAAGGCCTTCGAAGTGGCGTACGCCGCCTACGAGGCCAAGGCCGCCAGCGGCGAGATCAAGCTGTTCAAGAAGACGCCGGCGCGCGATCTGTGGCGCAAGATGCTGTCGATGCTGTTCGAGACCGGGCATCCGTGGATCACGTTCAAGGATGCCTGCAACGTGCGCTCGCCGCAGCAGCATGTCGGCGTCGTGCACTCGAGCAACCTGTGCACCGAGATCACGCTGAACACCAGCGAGACCGAGATCGCGGTCTGCAACCTCGGCTCGGTGAACCTGGTGCATCACCTGACGCGCGTCGACGGCCCGAACGGTCCGACGACCCAGATCGATCACGCGAAGCTGAAGAAGACCGTGTCGACCGCGATGCGCATGCTCGACAACGTGATCGACATCAACTACTACGCGGTCAAGAAGGCACGCGACTCGAACCTGCGCCACCGGCCGGTGGGCCTGGGCATCATGGGCTTCCAGGACGCGCTGTACGAACTCGGCGTGCCGTATGCCTCGGACGCCGCCGTCGACTTCGCCGACCGCTCGATGGAAGCGGTGTGCTACCAAGCCTACTGGGCCTCGACCGAGCTCGCTGCCGAGCGCGGCCGCTATTCGAGCTATCGCGGCTCGCTGTGGGACCGCGGCATCCTGCCGATCGACTCGCTCGATCTGCTCGCCGAGCAGCGCGGCGGGTACGTCGAGGTCGATCGCAGCAGCACCCTCGACTGGAACGCACTGCGCGGCCGCATCCGCGAGCACGGCATGCGCAACTCGAACTGCGTCGCGATCGCGCCGACCGCGACGATCTCGAACATCATCGGCGTCAGCGCGTCGATCGAGCCGTCGTTCGGCAACCTGTCGGTGAAGTCGAACCTGTCGGGCGAGTTCACGGTCGTCAACGAGTACCTCGTGCGCGACCTGAAGAAGCTCGGGCTGTGGGACGACGTGATGGTGATGGATCTCAAGCACTTCGACGGCTCGCTGCGCCGCATCGACCGCGTGCCCGAAGAGCTGAAGGCGCTCTACGCGACCGCGTTCGAGATCGAAACGCAGTGGCTCGTCGAGGCCGCGGCGCGGCGCCAGAAGTGGATCGATCAGGCGCAGTCGCTCAACATCTACATGGCCGGCGCATCGGGCAAGAAGCTCGACGAAACCTACAAGCTCGCGTGGCTGCGCGGCCTCAAGACGACCTACTACCTGCGCACCGTGGGCTCGTCGCACGCCGAGAAATCGACCGTCAAGGCGGGGCACATGAACGCGGTGTCCAGCGATGGCGGCGTGTCGACGGCGGCAGCGAAAAGCGCGTCGACGAGCAGCGCTGCGCCGGTCGATGCGGCGCTGAGTCTGAACCACGTCGATCCGGCGACCGACATGAAGTTCTGCGCGATCGACAACCCGGATTGCGAAGCGTGTCAGTGATGACGCAAGCGATCACGCGATCGATCGCACACGCGATGCGGCATCGCGCAGCGATGCATCGATAGCGATGTCGATGCGATACCGCAACAAGCAACGCGCGCGAATGTCAAGAAGTGCTTGGGGTTCTCGCGCAACACTCTCATAATTGGAACGCACAGGAAAATTTCACCATGCTGGTTTGGGAAGAAGAAGCCAAGTCCTCGACAGTTCACACCGCAAGCCTTGCGCAGACACAGCCGTCGCTCGCGCAGGTCGCTCGTCTGTCACCAGCGATGATGGGTTCGGCCACCGACGCGATGGCCGTCGACGCGAAGGCCGTGAATCACGGCGACGCTGCAACCCGCCACGCGAACGACGGTGACGCTGCCACACGCCGCGTCAAGGCCGCCGACAAACGCATCATCAACGGCCGCACCGACGTCAATCAACTGGTGCCGTTCAAGTACAAGTGGGCGTGGGAGAAGTACCTCGCGACCTGCGCGAACCACTGGATGCCGCAAGAGGTCAACATGTCGCGCGACATCGCGACCTGGAAAGACCCGAACGGCCTGACCGACGACGAACGTCGCATCGTCAAGCGCAACCTCGGCTTCTTCGTGACCGCCGATTCGCTCGCCGCGAACAACATCGTGCTCGGCACCTATCGCCACATCACCGCGCCGGAGTGCCGCCAGTTCCTGCTGCGTCAGGCGTTCGAAGAAGCGATCCACACGCACGCGTACCAGTACATCGTCGAATCGCTCGGGCTCGACGAGAGCGAGATCTTCAACGCGTACAACGAGGTCAAGTCGATCCGCGACAAGGACGAGTTCCTGCTCCCGTTCATCGGCGAGATCATGGACCCGAACTTCCACACCGGCACGCCCGAGAACGATCAGAAGCTGTTGAAGTCGCTGATCGTGTTCGCCTGCCTGATGGAGGGGCTGTT
The DNA here is from genome assembly GCF_056400745.1 of Rhizobacter sp. P5_A1. NCBI lineage: Bacteria > Pseudomonadati > Pseudomonadota > Betaproteobacteria > Burkholderiales > Sphaerotilaceae > Rhizobacter > Rhizobacter sp. P5_A1. Next base: position 299,300 of record NZ_JBFUKR010000002.1, on the reverse strand, counting down.
CTTCTACGTCGGCTTCACGCAGATCCTGGCGCTCGGGCGCCAGAACAAGATGACCGGCGCGGCCGAGCAGTACCAGTACATCCTGCGCGACGAGTCGATGCACTGCAATTTCGGCATCGACCTGATCAACCAGATCAAGCTCGAGAACCCGCAGCTCTGGACGGCCGAGTTCAAGGCCGAGATCAACGCGCTGTTCCACGAAGCCGTCGAACTCGAGTACCGCTACGCCGAAGACACGATGCCGCGCGGCGTGCTCGGCATGAACGCGTCGATGTTCAAAGGCTATCTGCGCTACATCGCGAACCGGCGTGCGACGCAGATCGGCCTCGAAGCGCTGTTTCCGAATGAAGAGAATCCGTTCCCGTGGATGAGCGAGATGATCGATCTGAAGAAGGAACGCAACTTCTTCGAGACCCGCGTCATCGAGTACCAGAGCGGGGGCGCGCTGTCATGGGATTGAACACCACCGGCCGCGGGACCGCCGGACGTTGACATGAAGGAATCGGGCAAGCGGTCGAAAGGCCTCTTGCCTGGAGTCTCTTGTGCCGATATGGGCAGGAGCAAGTGAAGGATCAAGATTTGCGATGCGTGATGGGCCGACAAAGAAGCGGCGCACTCGGATCGCTACTGGATTCATCGTACTGGGGCGCCCCTCCTGGGCAGACTTCGGACGGTGAATAGCCGTTGCACCCCGGCGCGCCGGAGTGGAGCGGTTCTTTTTGCAACTTGATCAAGGAGAAACGAAATGGCAACTGCAAAGAAGGCTCCGGCGAAAAAGGCCGCTGCGAAGAAGGCTCCGGCCAAGAAGGCCGCCGTGAAGAAGGTCGCCGCGAAGAAGGCACCGGCGAAGAAGGCCGCTGCGAAGAAGGCTCCGGCGAAGAAGGCCGCTGCGAAGAAGGCGCCTGCCAAGAAGGCGGCGGCGAAGAAGGCTCCGGCGAAGAAGGCCGCTGCGAAGAAGGCGCCTGCCAAGAAGGCGGCAGCGAAGAAGGCTCCGGCGAAGAAGGCCGCTGCGAAGAAGGCGCCTGCCAAGAAGGCCGCCGCGAAGAAAGCAGCGAAGAAGCCTGCGGCCAAGAAGCCGGCGGCGAAGAAGGCCGCTGCTGCGGTCGCGCCGGCTGCGCCCGCGAAGACTTCACTGAGCCCGCAGGCCGCCTGGCCTTTCCCGACCGGCAGCAAGCCCTGATAGGGCCTGTCTGAGTGGTCAACAGCCCGGCTCCTGCCGGGCTGTTTACTTTGTGGCGTCGGCTTTCGCGGGGCTGCTTGCTTCGCGAAAAGACGGCCTCAGAGGTTCTCGAGAACCGCGGGACCCAGCGCGTGGTTCTGCCCGCCCCGGAACGCGACCTTGATCGCGCCGATCCGGTTGCCCAGCGCGACGCTTCGCTCGAGCGACCAGCCGCGTTCGATCCCGTACAGCAGTGCCGCGCGGAAGGTGTCGCCGCAGCCGGTCGGATCGATCACGGCCTCGGCCGTCACGCCGGGGATGCGCTTGCATACGCCTTGCTGCCACAGGTCGCAGCCTTCGGCGCCGAGCGTCACGACAATCCCGCGCAGGTGCGAGCGCGACAAGGATTCGAGCGTCTCGCCGGTGCGCTCGCAAAGCATCTGACCCTCGTAGTCGTTGACGGCCAGCCAGCTCGCCTGCGCGACGAAGTTCCTCAATTCGGCACCGTCGAACATCGGCAGTTGCTGGCCCGGATCGAAGATGAACGGGATCTTCGCCCGCGCCAGTTGCGCGGCGTGCTGCAGCATCGCATCGCGCCCGTCCGGCGCGATGATCGCGACGCGGATGTCGCTGCCTTGCGGTACCTCGTTGAGGTGCGCCGACTGCATCGCGCCGGGGTGGAACGCGGTGATCTGGTTGTTGTCGGTGTCGGTGATGATGATCGCCTGCGCGGTGTGGGTGTCCGGGATCGTGCGCATGAACTCGGTGCTCGCGCCCCATGACTCGACGCGTCGCAGGTACTCGGCGCCGTCCAGGCCGATCGCCGCCATGATCAGCGGCTGCCCGCCGAGCTGGCTCAGCGAGTAGGCGATGTTGCCCGCGCAGCCGCCGAACTCGCGCCGCAGCGTCGGCACCAGGAACGAGACGTTCAGGATGTGCAACTGCTCCGGCATGATCTGCTGCGCAAACCGCCCGGGAAAGGTCGCGATCGTGTCGAAGGCGAGTGAACCGCAAATCAAGGCCGACATGAGAACTCCAGAATCGATGAGTGAGTGGCGGGGCCAAAGGGGCCGCCGCCGGTTTCAGGGGTAGAAGACTTCGACCGTGTAGCCGGTGACCTTGGCACCGGCGACCGCCAGCACCGACTGCAGCGCCGACTCGCCGCCCGGCTTGATCAGCGCCGACGCGACGCGAAAATCGCGCGGCGTCAGCACCCGGCGCGCGACCAGCTGCCCGCTCGCGTCGGTCAGGCTCAGATCGACCGATGGCAGCGCCACCGTCATCGCGCCGCGGTTGCGCAGGACCACCGACAGGCTGAACGCATCGGCCGCGGCCGCGCGCGCCAGCGCGGTGTTCTCGACCGCGACGTCGTCGATGCGCCGCGGCGCTTCGACCGTGCAGGCCATCGCGCCGCACCACGCGGCCAGCATCGGGCCGGCTTCCGGCCAGCGCGCCGCGATCGGATCCCGGAAGTGATGTGCGGCCTGCAGCCCCAGCGCCGTGAGCAGCGCGAGGACCGCCGACGCGGCGAGCGCGCGCATCCGCGGGCTGCGCCAGCGCGCCGCGCGGCGCGCGCGCTCGAGGAACTCCGGCGCGCCCGCCCGCTCGGCGGTCTCGTCGTCGATGTCCGGCAACGCCGCGCCGGCAAGCAGGGCCGAGGGCTGTGCGCCGTCTTCTGCAAGCATGTCGGGATCGAACTGCGCATCGGGGAACTCGAGCCGATCGCGTTCGCTGACGCGCGTCGCCGGCGTCGAGTCGTGGTCGGATTCGCGCGGACCCATCAGCTGCGCATCGATCTTGTCGATCTGCGGGTCGTCGCCGTCACCGCCGGTCGTCGCGTCGCCTGCATCGGGCGCCGACGCGGGCATGCCCGACATCGATGCCGCGGCGCCAGACGGCAGGGTCACGGTCGCGGTCCAGTCCGATGGCGCGTCCCGCTCCAGATCGAACAGGCCCTCGAGCGCGTTGAAGACCTCGTTGCAGCGGCCGCATCGAACCCAGCCCTCGGAGACCTTCAGTTGGTCCTGCACGACCCGGAAGACGGTGCCGCAGGCAGTGCAGCGGGTGGCCAGGCTCATCGAGAAGACGCAATCGTCGGCACGTCGGCGCGTCAGGCGGCGCGGCGCGCCGTCATCAGGATCCAGCCGTCCTCGGTGTCGGCCACCTGCAACGACAGCCACGGCGCGTAGGCCGCCTTCAACTCGTCGGCCTGCCGTTCGAGGATGCCGGCCAGCACCAGATCGCCGTCGGGCGCGACATGCCCGCACAGCAGCGGCGCGAGCAGCTTCAGCGGTGTCGCGAGGATGTTCGCGAAGACGAGCGGATACGCGCCGTGCGCCGCATCGGGCAGCCCGGCGTCGAGGCTGACGCCGTTCGCCAGCGCGTTCGCGCGCGTCGACTCGACCGCGGCCGGGTCGATGTCGACCGCGTCGATGCCGCTCGCGCCGTGCAGCGCGGCGCCGATCGCGAGGATGCCCGACCCGCAGCCGTAATCCAGCACCCGCTGCCAGCGTGACGTGCGGCTCGCCGGCTGCCGGGCGGTCCAGCGCAGGCACATGCGTGTCGTCGGATGGGTGCCGGTGCCGAACGCGAGACCGGGGTCGAGCCGGATCACCCGTGCCGCGCCGGCCGGCGGTTCGTGCCAACTCGGCACGATCCAGAACTCGGGCGTGACCGGCACCGGCGCAAACTGCGACTGGGTCAGCCGCACCCAGTCCTGTTCTGCGACCGCCTGGATCGCCTGCACATGCACCTCGCACGCCCAGTCCTGCGCCAGCAGCAGCGTCGCCGCCTCGGTGGCCGAGGCTTCGTCGGCGAACAACGCGCGGATCACCGAACGCTGCCACCCGGCACCCGGCGCCGGCATGCCCGGCTCGCCGAACAGCGCGTGCTCGGCGGCAGTGTTCGCATCGGCGTCTTCGACCGAAACCGACAGCGCATCGAGCTCGTCGATCAGCGCGTCGCCGACGTTCTCGACGCAGTCTTCCGACGCCAGCAGCAGCAGTTCAACCATGGTGATGGCGACGATCTCGGTCCAGCGCCGGGCCGCCATGGGCCACGAAGAGGCCCACGGCGTGGACCTCTGCGGACCGAGGTCCCCTCGGGGGACGACGCCGAAGGTGTCTTGGGGCCGTCATCTAGCGCTTGTGCTGGCCCAGCCAGCCTTCGAGGTAATGGATGTTGGTGCCGCCCTCGATGAACTTCGCGTCGACCATCAGCTCGCGGTGCAGCGCGATGTTGGTCTGGATGCCCTCGACGACCATCTCCGACAGCGCAATGCGCATCCGCGCCAGCGCCTGCTCGCGCGTGTCGCCGTGGACGATGATCTTGCCGATCATCGAGTCGTAGTGCGGCGGCACGTAGTAATTCGTGTACGCATGCGAGTCGACGCGCACGCCGGGGCCGCCCGGCGGGTGCCACATCGTGATGCGGCCCGGCGACGGCGTGAACTTGTACGGGTCCTCGGCGTTGACGCGGCACTCCAGCGCATGCCCGCGCATCTGGATGTTGCGCTGCAGAAACGGCAGCTTCTCGCCGGCGGCGATGCGGATCTGCATCTGCACGATGTCGATGCCGGTGACGAGCTCGGTGACCGGATGCTCGACCTGCACGCGGGTGTTCATCTCGATGAAGAAGAACTCGCCGTTCTCGTACAGGAACTCGAAAGTGCCGGCACCGCGGTAGCCGATCTTCTTGCAGGCGGCGGCGCAGCGCTCGCCGATGCGCTCGATCACGCGGCGCGGGATGCCGGGCGCCGGCGCTTCCTCGAGGATCTTCTGGTGGCGACGCTGCATCGAGCAATCGCGCTCGCCCAGCCACACCGCGTTCTTGTGCTCGTCGGCCAGCACCTGGATCTCGATGTGGCGCGGGTTCTCGAGGAACTTCTCCATGTACACGGCCGGATTGCCGAACGCAGCGCCGGCCTCGCCGCGCGTCGTCTGCACCGCGTGGATCAGCGCCGCCTCGGTGTGCACGACGCGCATGCCGCGCCCGCCGCCGCCGCCCGAGGCCTTGATGATCACCGGGTAGCCGACCGCGCGGGCCACCTTGATGATCTCCTTCGGGTCTTCGGGCAGCGCGCCGTCGGAACCGGGCACACAGGGAACGCCGGATTTGATCATCGCCTGCTTGGCCGACACCTTGTCGCCCATCATGCGGATCGACGCCGGGGTCGGGCCGATGAACGTGAAGCCGCTGCGCTCGACCCGCTCCGCGAAATCGGCGTTCTCCGAGAGGAAGCCGTAGCCCGGATGGATCGCCTCGGCGTCGGTCACCTCGGCTGTCGAGATGATCGCCGGCATGTTGAGGTAGCTCTGCGCCGAGGGCGGCGGGCCGATGCAGACCGCCTCGTCGGCCAGCTTCACGTACTTGGCGTCGCGGTCGGCCTCGGAATAGACGATCACCGACTTGATGCCCAGCTCGCGGCAGGCGCGCTGCACCCGCAGAGCGATCTCTCCACGATTGGCAATGAGAATCTTCTTGAACATGTGCGACGGCCTTATTCGATGATGAACAAGGGCTGTCCGAACTCCACGGCCTGGCCGTTCTCGCACAGGATGCGGGTCACCGTGCCGGCCTTGTCGGCCTCGATCTCGTTCATGATCTTCATCGCCTCGATGATGCAGATCGGGTCGCCTTCCTTGATCGTGTCTCCGACCTCGGCGAACGGCTTCGTGCCGGGGTTGGCCGAACGGTAGAAGGTGCCGACCATCGGCGACTTGACCGCATGGCCGGTCTGGACCGGCGCGGCAGGTGCTTCGGCCACGACCGGCGCGGCCGCGGGCGCGATCATCGGCGGCGCGGGCGCATAGTGCATCTGCACCGGCGCGGCAGGTTCGGTCTTGACGATGCGCACCTTGCCGTCGGCTTCGGTGATTTCGAGCTCCGAGATGTTCGATTCGGAGACAAGGTCGATCAGCGTCTTCAGCTTGCGAAGGTCCATGGCGTATCAAGTCCTGTCGGTGGGGCGGCCGCAGCGGGCGCGCCAGTGGGGGCGATCAGGAACCGAATGCCGAAGAACGGCGCCGTGACCGGCTGCGCTCGTTCTGCATCGTTCCCGCCGCCCCGCGTCGTGATCTGTTCAAGACGAGGGCCCATCTCTAGGGCCCTTGTTGGTTCGTTTCGTTTGTCTTGCGGGCCACGAGAGCTCGCGCTTCGGCAACAACAAAGACGAATACTTTACGCGGGTTGATCGAAATTGCCCGCTGTTGACAAGAATTAAATCCGCGTTATGGGTTTTGGCCTCGACACCCGTCGCAACCGGGCTCATCGGTGCATCAGCCCAGCGATTTGACCCAGGCCTGCAGGTCCGCCGGCGCCACGATCCCCAGCTTGCGCTCGGCGAGGCGGCCCTGGCGGTCGAACACGGCGGTGAACGGCAACCCCCCGCCGCTGTTGCCGAGCTGGCGCGCAAGCCCGATGCCGTCGCTGCCTGCCAGCCCGATCGCAAAGCCGACCGGATGCTTGCCGAGGAACTCGAGCACCGGGGCCAGATTGTCCACGGCGATCCCCGCAACCTGCCAGCCGGCCGCCGCCTGCTCGCGCTGGAAGCGGTCGAGCAGCGGCAGCTCGCTGACGCAGGGCGGGCACCAGGTGGCCCAGAAGTTCAGCAGCAGCGGCCGACCCCGAAATGCGCTCAACGCCATCTGGCCGCCGGTGGGTTGGTCGAACTTCAGCGCCCAGAGCGCTGCCTCCGGTGCGGGCGCCGGCGCGCGGCCACGCCACAGCGCGGTGCCCAGGCCCGCCGCACCCGCCAGCGCAGCCACGCCGGCCAGCATCGCGCCGCGCCGCCTCATGGCGCCGCAAGCAGCTTGCGCAGCGCGGCCAGGTCGCCGCGCTGCGAGCGGCCGCCGCCGTCGGGTTTCAGCGCGCCGCGCAGATCGTCGTGATCGAGCACGCTCAGGTGCACGGTGATGTTCTCGCCGAGCTCGGCGCTGTCGTGCGCGACGCTCAGCACGTCGATCGGCTCCCCACGCGGGCCGGGGCGGCTGCCGACGTCGTAGTCGACCTTGCGATCGATCAGCGCGAGCTCGGCGGCCTTCGAGTCGTCGCAGAAGAGCTCGAGGTGGATGTTGTTCAGCCGGGTCGCGGTGCCGCGCCAGACCGCGCCGGTCAGGTGCGGCCGAAACTCCGCGAGCTGCTCCATCCACAGGCCGGCGATCGTGCGCAGCGCCGCGAGCTCGGCCGGTTGGGTTGCGGCGCAGAAGATCGCCAGGTAGCTGCGCACCTCGTCTTCGACGAGGTCGTTGCCGGGCAGCTCGCTGGCGCGCGTGCCGGGCCGCCCCAACGCGCGCGCCGCGCGGCGCTTCGCGGGGCCGTATTCCATGCCTTCTTCGACGACGAGGCGCGCGGCCGTCGCGGCGATCTCTCCGGTCAGCGCTGAGCTCATGCGTGATTCTAGGAACCGGCGGCGCGGCACATCGACCTGCGGGTCATGCGGTCACGGCAGCTCGACGGCCGCCATGCGTGCGCCGACCGTCCCGGCGCGGCCGATCACGTAGGGCGAACCGGGTCGCTTCTCGAAGCGTTTCGGTGCCGGCAGCATCACCGCCAGCTGCGCCGCCTGCGCCGCGCCGAGGTTGCCGGCGCCGACGTGGAAATAATGCTGCGCGGCGGCCTCGGCCCCGAACACGCCTTCGCCCCATTCGACGTTGTTCAGGTAGATCTCGAGGATGCGCTGCTTGCCGAGCACGCCCTCCAGCATCAGCGTGATCGCGAGCTCCTGGCCCTTGCGCAGCAGGCTGCGTTCGCCGCCGAGAAACAGGTTCTTCGCGAGCTGCTGCGTGATCGTCGAGCCGCCGACGATCTTCGGCTGCGCGCGCACCGCCGGCCGCACGGGCAGGGCCTTGCCGGTCGCAGTCTTCTGCAGGCGCCGGGCCAGCTGCTCGTTGATCTTCTCGACCCGGGCCTCGGCCTTCTGGTTGCGTTCCCAGGCCTTCTCGAGCGCGTCCCACTCGACGCCGCTGTGCTCGCTGAAGCCCGCGTCCTCGGAGGCGATCACCGCGCGCTTCAGGCTCGGCGAGATGCGCTCGTACGGCAGCCACTGCTGGCGCCAGGCGAGCGCATGTTTCTCGGTCAGCAGCCGCCATGCCTCGGAGCGCTGGAACGTCGTCGACTGCGGGTCGACCAGCGTCATCAACGCGATGCGCGCGAGGAAATACAGCTGCAGCGCGAGCGCGGACACAAACAGCAGCACGGCGAGGCGCCAGGCCGCCTTCACGATGAAGCGTCCCGCGCGGCAGCGGTCATGCGCTCGCGCAGCGCGACGAGCACCGGTGCCGTCTGCGGGCGCACGCCGCGCCAGAGCTCGAACGCCGCGGCGGCCTGCTCGACCAGCATCCCGAGGCCGTCGCGCCCTTGTGCGCCATGCGCGGCGGCCCAATCGACGAAGCCTTGCGCGGCCGGGCCGTACATCATGTCGAGCGCCAGCGCGCCGGGCGCGAGCACCGCCGGCGCGACCGGGATGCCGGCGCCCTGCATGCTGCTGGCCGACGCGTTGACCACGACATCGAAATCGCGCTCCGGTGCGTCCAGCGACGCGGCCCGCAGCATGCACGAACCGGCCGCGGGATCGTGCCGGCGGACCAGCGCCCGCGCCTTGTCGAGCGTGCGGTTGGCGACGACGAGCTCGGCCGGGCGCGCCGCGAGCAACGGGCCGAGCGCGCCCGCCGCCGCACCGCCCGCGCCGATCAGCAGCACGCGCCGGCCGGCCAGCGCGACGCCGGCGTTGCGCTCGATGTCGTTGACCAGGCCGATGCCGTCGGTGTTGTCGGCCAGCCATCCGGCGGGGTCGAAGCGCAGCACGTTCGCGGCCTGCGCGAGCGCCGCGCGTTCGCTGTGCCGCGGCGCCAGCCCGAACGCATCGAACTTGAACGGCACCGTGACATTGCAGCCCCTCACGCCGCTGGCCGCCAGCGCGCGCACGGCATCGGCGAAGCCGTCGAGCGGCACCAGCAACCGGCCGTAGCTCATCGCCTGGCCGGTCTGGCGCGCGAACTCGGCGTGGATGAACGGCGATTGGCTGTGCTCGACCGGGTTGCCGGCGACGACGTAGTGATCCATCGAGGTCAATGGTGCACCCTTCGCGCTGTGCGCGGTCCCGCCGAGCGGGAGTTGAGCCCCTTCGGGCGGCCGGGCGGGACTCATCAGCGGGACGGGGCCGCGGTGAGCGTCGTCTCGAGGCCCTCTTCGCGCGTGAACTTGAAGCGCGAGGTGATCACGAGCTGGTCGGCGCGCCGCCGCATCGCCGCGTTGAACGGCCCGAACGGCGCGGCCGCACGCACGATCGCGACCGCGCGGCGATCCAGCACCTTCGAGCTCGATGGCCGCACGATCTCGGTGTCGACGACACGCCCGGCGGCGTCGACCGTCACGTTCATCGTCAGTTCGCCGTACAGCTTGCGGCCCTGGTTCTCGGGGAAATTGCGTGTGCCGCGGTCTTCGATCTTGCGGCGCAGCTGGTCGTAGTACATCGCGTAGACCTCTTCGCGCGTCGCCGGGCTGATGTAGCGCTTCTTCGGGCGCGCATTCTCTTCGTTGACGCGCTTCTCGATCTCGGCCAGCAGCTGCACCAGCTGGCGCCGCCGCTCCTCCTGGGCCTGCTCGTCGGGGTTGCCCTGCTCGCGCTGCGGGTCGGGTGCAGGCAGCAGCGCGAGCTCGCGGCGGATCTGCGCGAGCAGCTGCTGCTGCGTCTCCTGCAGTTGCTCGATGCGCTTGCGCGCCTCTTCGTTCGCGTCACCGGTCTCGAGCGTGGCCGAGGGCGGCAGCGGCGAGGTCGCGCGGCCGGCCTCGGCCTCGCCGCCGCCGGCCAGCGCGGCCTGCGCGATGGCCTGCGCCTTCTCGGGCGGTTCGCCGGAGCGCGAATTGACGAGGATCACCTCGAGCGGCGTGTCCTGGAAGATGCGATTGAAGCCCTCGGGATCGACGATGCGCACCGCCAGCAGCGCGATGTGCACGCCGAACGAGACGATCAGCGCGATCTGCAGGGTCGAGAGTTTGCGCAGCAGCTGCATGGGCGCGTCAGGTGGCGGGTGCGGCGTCGGCGGTTTGCGGCGGCGCTTCTTCGCCGGCGTCGGCCTGCACGTCGATCGCGAGCGTCAGCGGGCCGGCGCTCTCGGCGAGTTCGTCGGCATCGGCTTCAGTGCTTGCAGTGTCGAGCGGCGCGGCCACGTCGTCGAGACGCGCGATCACGCTGGCATGCACGTCGAGCGTCAGCAAGTCGGTGCCGCCGACGCGCACGCGCACATGCGCGCCGCGCGGCAGGCTGTCGGCACCGACGGCGCGGAACACCAGCGGCAGCGTGTCGGCGCGCACCAGGCCGTCCTTCATCACGACGGCGTCGAGCTCGTGGATGTCGTCCTGCGCCAGCGCGCGCAAGGTCCAGTAGCGCTCGATGCCTTGCTGGAAGCCGTTGTACTCGGCATAGGCCGAATCGAAGGCCGAAATGATCGCGAACAGGTGCACGTCCTTCGGCTTGAACGGCGCCGCCAGCGCGGCGCTGCGGCCATGGCGTGCGCACGCAATGATCTGCCACTGATTCACCAGGTCGACATAGCGGCGCAGCGGCGAGGTCGCCCAGGTGTACTGCGCGACACCCATGCCGGCATGCGGCGCCGGCTTCGTGCCCATGCGCACCTTCACGCCCGGCGCCATGCTCGCCTGGCTGCGGTAGATGCCGGGCACGCCGTTCTGCGCGATCCAGCCGCCCCAGGTGCAGTTGGCCAGGATCATCGCCTCGGCGACGATCAGGTCGAGCGGCGAGCCGCGTTGCCGGGTCATGATCAGCACGCGTTCGGCGCCTTGCGGCTCGGTGCCGTCGAGGCCATCACCCCGCACGAGGCGGAAGTTGTAGTCGGGCCGGTTGAAGTTCTCGGGCTTGCCGCGCACGACCTCGCGCTGCGCCTTCAGATGGCGCGCGAGGCGGAAGGCGAACGCGAGCTCGGGTGCGAACTCGTAGGGCGCCGGTTCGGCGCCGAGCAGCGTCGCCTCGGTGATCACCGTGTCGAGCTGATCGTGGCGCAGGTTCGCGCCGATCGGCACGCGCTCCAGCTTGGTCTCGCTGCCGGTGACCGCCAGCGTGGCTTCGTCCAGCGTGAGGTACAGGGAGACGGCCGGACACTCGCGCCCGGCGATCAGCGTGTAGGCCTGCACCACCTCGTCGGGCAGCATCGTCAGCTTGTGGCCGGGCATGTAGACGGTCGACAGCCGTGCGCGCGCGACCTGGTCGAGCGCGGTGTCCGGCGTGAAGGCCAGTCCCGGCGCCGCGATGTGGATGCCGAACGTGACCGTGCCGCTGCCCAGGCCCTGCACCGACAGCGCATCGTCGATCTCGGTCGTCGCCGAATCGTCGATCGAGAACGCGCGCACCGGGGCGACCGGCAGCGCCTCCTTGATGGCAGGCGCCTGCAGCGCCGGGAAGCCGGTGCCCTTCGGGAAGTTCTCGAACAGGAAACGCCGCCAATGGAACTGGTACGGCGAATCGATCGCACCCGCCGCCTTCAGCAATTCGAGCGGCGCCTTCTGCGAACGGCGCGCGGCCTCGACGACCGCCTTGTACTCGGCGGCGTTCTTGTCGGGCTTGAACAGCAGCTTGTAGAGCTGCTCGCGCACCGGCGCCGGGCATTGGCCCTGGATCAGTTCGCCGGCCCACGCGTCGATCTGCGCGGCGATCTGCTTCTTGCGCTCGATGCCGAGCAGCGCGGCCTTGACGATCTCTTCCGGCGCCTTGCGGAAGTTGCCCTTGCCGAGCCGACGGAAGTAGTGCGGTGCCTCGAACAGCCGGAACAGCGCGGCGGCCTGTTTGTCGATGCCGGCGCTGGCCTCGAAATACTCGCGCGCCAGATCGCCGAAGCTGAACTCGGTGTCGGGCGCGAATTCCCAGGCGAGGTCGAGGTCGATCTCTTTCGCCAGCGCCTGCGCCGAGGCGATCAGCTCGGCAGGTTGCGGCTTGTCGAACTTGAGCAGCACGTTGGCTGACTTGACCTTGACGCGCTTGCCGGAGTCGAGCTCGATCTGCATCGAGGTGTCGGCTTCCGTCATCACGCGGCCGGCGAGGAACTTTCCGGCTTCTTCGAAGAGGGCATACATGGGTGCAATTGTCGCCTGAGCGATTCCCTCAGTAGCTGCGCCCGCGTCGGTACTGCGCGTGCGCGCGCGGCGCCAGCGTCGCAGTGCGCGCGAGTGCGGCCAGCGACGCGCCGGCATGCGCGTGGCAGATCGCGAGGCCGAGCGCGTCGGCGGCGTCCTTGCCGGGCAGGCCGGGCAGCGCGAGCAGCCGCATCACCATTTCCTGCACCTGTTCCTTGCGCGCCTGGCCGTGGCCGACGATCGCCTTCTTCATCTGCAGCGCGGTGTATTCGGCGACGGTCAGCTCGGCCGTGACGAGCGCCGTCAGCGCCGCGCCGCGCGCCTGCCCGAGCAGCAGCGTGGACTGCGGGTTCACGTTGACGAACACGATCTCGACCGACGCGCAGGTCGGCTGGTAGCGCTGCGCGATCTCGCGCACGCCGTCGAAGATCACCTTCAGGCGCAACGGCAGCGAGCCGGATTCGACCGACTCGGTCTTGATCGTGCCGCTCGCGATGTAGTGCAGCCTGGAGCCCACCGATTCGATCACGCCGAAGCCGGTCGTGCGCAGGCCGGGGTCGATGCCGAGGATTCGCATGGCAAGCAGCCTACACGCCGAAGTACCAGCGCACCGAATGGAAGAACACCGGCGCTGCAAAACACAGCGGCGCGACGCGGTCGAGCAGCCCGACCGCGCCGGTCACCGAGGCCTTGCCGCCCCACGAGCGCACGCCGGCGTCGCGCTTCAGCGCGTGCATCACGAACTCGCCGAGCGTGCCGCTGCCGCCGGCGATCAACCCCATCAGGATCGCGCCCCAGGGGGTTCTGAACGGTGTCGACCAATAGAGCAGCCCGCCGGCGAGCGCCGCGGAGCCGGCGCCGATGCCCCAGGCGCGCCACGAGAACGAGCGGCTGATCGCGCGCGCCACCGGGCGGCGGCGCAGGCGCCGGCTCGCGGCCTCCTGCACGATCTGCGCGATCGCGACGACGACGACCAGGTACAGCACGAGGAACGCGCCGCGGTCGCGGTAGTCGGGCAGGTCGAGCAGCAGCAGTGCGGGTGCATGGCTCATGCCGTAGACGCAGACCATGATGCCCCACTGGATCTTCGCGGTGCGCTCGAGAAAGCGCTGCGGGTCGTTGCCGAGCGCGCTGACGACCGGGATCGCGAGGAACACGTAGACCGGGATGAACACCGTGAACAGATTGAACTGCTGGTTCGCGACGATGAAGTACTGCAGCGGCAGCACCGCGAAGAACGCGAGCAGCAGGCTGCGGTGATCGCCGCGCCGCGTGTGCGTCAGCGTGACGAACTCGCGCAGCGCGAGAAACGAGACCAGGCCGAACAACAGCGTCGAGACGATGCCGCCGGCGACCCACGAAATCCAGAACAGCACCGCGCCGATCCAGACCGCGCGCAGATCGCGCTTGAACTGCTCGTGCGCCGTCAGCTCGGCATCGCTGCGATCGCGCAGCGTGCGGCTGAACGCGATCACCGTGACGACGCTCAGCATGCCGAACAGCACGACGAACAGCAGGCCGATCTGCTGCGAAACGGTCAGGTGGCGAAGTGCGCCCATGTCAGTGGACTGCGCGCAAGGCCATCACCGCGTTGCGCGCGCGCTCGAGAAAGCCGCGCTTGTCTTCGCCGGGGAACAGCTGCAGCGGCTTGCCGAAGGTCACCGAGCACAGGATCGGTACCGGCACGACCTCGCCCTTGGGCATCACGCGCTGCACGTTGTCGATCCACGCCGGAATCAGCGGCACTTCGGGGAAGGCCTCGGCCAGGTGGTACAGCCCGGCCTTGAACGGCGCCGGGTCGACCTTGTTGCCGCGTGTGCCCTCGGGAAAGATCACCAGCGAGTCACCGTGGCGCAGCGCCTCCGTCAGCGGTTCGAGCGGATCTTCGTCGTCGCTGCGCTGGCGGCTGACGTAGACCGCGTTGAAGATCTCGCGCGTGATCCAGTGCTTCAACTTCGAGCTGGTCCAGTAGTCGCGCGCGGCGATCGGCCGCGTCACGCTGCGCAGGTCGCGCGGCAGCGCGGCCCAGATCAGCACCCAGTCAAAGTGGCTCTGGTGGTTCGCAAAGTAGATGCGCTGCTCTGCCTTCGGCGGCGCGCCGTACCAGTGACCCTGCGCGCCGGTGATCAGCCGGGCGACGCCAGCGAGCGCGAGGCCGGCGAGCTCGGGGAGCTTCATCGTGTGCGTGCCGACGTCGATGCGGGAGCAGGCCGGCGGGGCGCTCTGCTCCGCTCATGTCCCCCGGCGTCGGCCTCCCGATGGCCTTGGCCGTCGCGACAGCCGAACGACTGCTTCGAGCCGAAGGCGGACATCGAAAGCGACCGGGCGCTGGTGACGTTCAATGCCGGAAGTGCCGCACGCCGGTCAGCACCATCGCGATGCCGCGTTCGTTCGCCGCCGCGATCACCTCGTCGTCGCGGACCGAGCCGCCGGGTTGGATCACGCAGGTCGCGCCGGCATCGATGACGACATCGAGCCCGTCGCGGAACGGGAAGAACGCGTCGCTCGCGACCGCCGAGCCTTGCAGGGTCAGGCCGGCGTTCTCGGCCTTGATGCTGGCGATGCGCGCCGAGTCGATGCGGCTCATCTGGCCGGCGCCGACACCCAGCGTCATGCCGCCGCCGCAGAACACGATCGCGTTGCTCTTGACGTACTTCGCGACCTTCCATGCGAACAGCAGGTCGTCAAGCTGCCGGGGTGTCGGCTGCAGCGCCGTCGCGCACTTCAGTTCGGCGCCGGTCATCTCGCGGTTGTCGGCGCTCTGAATCAACAGGCCCGAGCTGACGCGCTTGAGCTCCTGCGCGTTGCGACCGCGTGACCCGTCGGCAGGTAGCGGAATCCGCAGCACGCGCGTGTTCGGCTTCGCCTTGAAGATCGCCAGCGCCTCGGGCGTGAAGCTCGTGGCCATCAGCACTTCGACGAACTGCTTCGCGATCAGCGTGGCGCCGGCGCCATCGAGTTCGCCATTGAAGGCAATGATGCCGCCGAAGGCCGAGGTCGGATCGGTCTTCAGGGCCTTCGCATAAGCCTCGCCCGCGTTCGCGCCGAGCGCGACGCCGCACGGGTTCGCGTGCTTCACGATCACGCAGGCCGGTGTCTCGAACGACTTCACGCACTCCCACGCCGCATCGGCGTCGGCGATGTTGTTGTACGAGAGCTCCTTGCCCTGCAGCTGCGTGGCGGTCACGAGCGAACCGGGGGCAGGGTGCAGGTCGCGATAGAACGCGGCGCTCTGGTGCGGGTTCTCGCCGTAGCGCAGGTCTTGCAGCTTGACGTAGCTCGGGTTGACCTGGGCCGGGAACGCTTGACGCGTGCCGTCGGCGTTCAGCGACGACAGGTAGTCGCTGATCGCGCCGTCGTAGTTCGCGATGCGGTTGAAGGCCGCGACAGCCAACGCGAACTTCGTCGCGCGGCTGACGGCGCCGCCTTGCTGCAACTCGGCGAGCACGCCGGCGTACTGCGACGCGTCGGTCAGCACCGCCACATCGTTCCAGTTCTTCGCGGCCGAGCGCACCATCGCGGGGCCGCCGATGTCGATGTTCTCGATCGCCTCCTCGAGCGTGCAGCCGGGCTTCGCGACCGTCGCCTCGAACGGGTACAGGTTGACGACCAGCAGATCGATCGTCGCGATGCCGTGTGCGCTCAGCGCTGCCATGTGCTCGGGCAGATCGCGTCGCGCGAGCAGGCCGCCGTGGATCGTCGGGTGCAGTGTCTTGACGCGGCCGTCGAGCATCTCGGGAAAGCCGGTGTGCGCGGCGACCTCGGTGACCGGCAGCCCGGCGTCGGCGAGCAGCTTGGCGGTGCCGCCGGTCGACAGCAGCTTGATGCCGAGCGCATGCAGCGCGCGGGCGAATTCGAGCACGCCGGTCTTGTCGGAGACCGAGAGCAGGGCAGTGAGCGGGTGTCGTTGTGTCATTTGATCAGCTTGTGGTCGAGCAGCTTGCGGCGCAGTGTGTTGCGATTGATCCCGAGCCACTCGGCCGCGCGGCTCTGGTTGCCCTCGGCGTGCTTCATCACGACGTCGAGCAGCGGCTTCTCGACCACGCCGAGGATCATCTCGTACATCGCCGCGGGTTCGACGCCGCGCAGGTCTTTGAAGTAGATCTCGAGGCTGTCGCGAATGCACTCTTCGATGTGGGTCGGCTTCTTCATGCGAATGCGCTTTCTTCTGTCTCTTGTTCTTCGATGGCCGAATCGCCCGCACGCGGCAACAGGCGGTGCACCTCGGCGAGCGCGTCGAACCAGTCGGTGACGGCACGCACCTGCGCCTCGCAGGTCTCGAGCAGGTTCATGCGGGCGCGGAACGCCTCGCCGCCGGGCAGCGCGCGCACGGTCCAGCCGATGTGCTTGCGCGCGGTGCGCACGCCGGCAAACTCGCCGTACAGCCCGTAGTGATCGTTCAGGTGTTCGAGCAGCCAGCTTTTCGCCTGCGCGACCTCGGGCGCCGGCAGCGGCGTGCCGGTTTCGAGAAAGTGCGCGATCTCGCGAAAGATCCACGGCCGGCCTTGCGCGGCGCGGCCGACCATGATCGCGTCGGCGCCGGTCGCCGCGAGCACGTCGCGCGCCTTCTCGGGTGAATCGATGTCGCCGTTCGCGACCACCGGGATGCGCAGCGCGGACTTCACCGCGGCGACCGTCGCGTATTCGGCGGCACCCTTGTAGCCCTGCTCGCGCGTGCGGCCGTGCACCGTGACCATGGCGACGCCGGCGCTCTCGGCGGCGCGCGCGAGGCGCAGTGCGTTGCGTTCGGTATCGCACCAGCCGGTGCGCATCTTCAGCGTCACCGGCACGTTGCGCGGCGCGCAGGCAGCGACCACCGCGTCGATGATCGAGAGCGCGAGCGGCTCGTCCTGCATCAGCGCCGAACCGGCCCACTTGTTGCAGACCTTCTTGGCCGGGCAGCCCATGTTGATGTCGATGATCTGCGCGCCGCGGTCGATGTTGTAGGCCGCGGCCTCGGCCATCATCTGCGCGTCGGTGCCGGCGATCTGCACGGCGATCGGCGCGACCTCGCCGTCGTGGTTCGCGCGGCGGCTGGTCTTCAGGCTGGCCCAGAGATCCTTGCGCGAGGTCACCATCTCGCTGACCGCGTAGCCGGCGCCGAGCCGCTTGCAGAGCTGGCGGAACGGCCGGTCCGTGACGCCGGCCATCGGGGCGGCGAAGAGGCGGTTCGCCAGCGGGATGTGGCCGATCTGCATGGCGAGGGTGGCTGCGGGTCTGCTGAAAAAGGAGGCAGAAGTATAGCGGCGGCCCGGCGGCCCCGAGTCCGGGTTCGACCCCCGGTCGCGGGCTGTTCATAATCCTGCGCGATGGAAGCCTGGGTCGAATCGCTGTTGCCGCTGCTGGCCTTGCCGAGATTCGGGCTGAGCACGCTGTTCGTGATCTCGTTCGTGTCGGCCACGCTGCTGCCATTGGGCTCGGAGCCGGCGGTGTTCGGCTTGATCAAACTCAACCCCGAGATGTTCTGGCCGGCGATCCTGGTCGCGACCGTCGGCAACACGGCCGGCGGCGCGGTGACCTGGTGGATGGGCTATGGCGCCGAGCGCGCCTACGAGCACGTTAGCCACCACAAGCCGACCGATGCGCGCGCGGTGCGCTGGCTCGAGCGCTGGGGCACGAAGGCCTGTCTGCTGTCATGGCTGCCGATCGTCGGCGATCCGTTGTGCGCGGTCGCCGGCTGGCTCCAGCTGCCGTTCTGGCCGTGCCTGATCTACATGGCGATCGGCAAGTTCCTGCGCTACGTCACGATGACGAGCGCGATGCTCTGGTTCTGGCCCGGGCAATTCATGCAGTAGAGGGTTCGAGACGAAATGAGCAGCAGCCACACCGCATACGACGAGCTGGCCGGCATCTGGACCCGGCTGCACCGCTTCCAGCACCTGCAGTCGATCGCCGGCTGGGACCAGGCCGCGATGATGCCGACCAAAGGCAACCAGGCCCGCGCCGACGCGATGGCCGAGATGGAAGGCCTGCTGCACGGCATGCGCACCGACCCGAGGCTGGCCGATCTGCTGCAGCGCGCCGCGGCCGAAGGCATCGATGCGTTCGCGCGTGCGAACCTGGGCGAGATCCGGCGCGAATGGCGCGTCGCGAACGCGCTGCCGCAGGCGCTGGTCGAGACGCTGTCGCTCGCCGGTGCGCGCTGCGAGCACGCCTGGCGCACGCAGCGGCCGGCGAACGACTGGGCCGGCTTTCTGCAGAACTTCCGCGAGGTTCTGAAGCTCGGCCGCGAGGTCGCGCAGCGCCTCGCCGATGCGACCGGTCTGGCGCCCTACGACGCGCTGATGGACCAGTACGAACCCGGCACGACCCGCGCCGATGTCGACCGTGTCTTCGGCGATCTGCAGCAATGGCTACCCGGCCTCGTGCAGCAGGTGCGCGAGCGGCAGGCGCGCGAGACCGTGATCGAACCGGTCGCCCCATTCCCGAAGGCCGCGCAGCGCGCGCTGAGCCTCGACGTGATGGCGCTGCTCGGCTTCGACTTCGACGCCGGCCGGCTCGACGAGAGCGCACATCCGTTCAGCGGCGGCGTGCCCGAGGACACGCGTCTGACGACGCGCTACCGCGAAGACGATCTGATGCAAAGCCTGATGGGCACGATCCATGAGACCGGCCACGCGCGCTACGAGCAGAACCTGCCGCGCGAGTGGCTGGGCCAGCCGATCGCGCACGCGCGCTCGATGGGCATCCACGAGAGCCAGAGCCTGAGCTTCGAGATGCAGCTCGGGCGCAGCCGGGCCTTCGCCGAACTGCTCGCGCCGCTGCTGCGGCAGCGCTTCGGCGACCAGGCGGCATTCGAGCCGGACAACCTGCACCGGCTGATGACCCGCGTCAGACCCGGCCTGATCCGCGTCGACGCCGACGAGCTGACCTACCCGGCGCACGTGATCCTGCGCTACGGCATCGAGACGAAGCTGATCGACGGCACGATCGAGGCCGACGACATCCCGGCGCTGTGGGACGAAGGTATGCAGTCGCTGCTCGACCTCGACACGCGCGGCAACTACACCGACGGCTGCCTGCAGGACGTGCACTGGACCAGCGGCGCGTTCGGCTACTTTCCCTGCTACACGCTCGGCGCGATGTATGCGGCGCAGTGGTTCGCGGCGATCCGGCGCATGCACCCCGATCTCGATGCGTGCATTGCGCGCGGCGAACTGTCGCCGGCGCTGGATTGGCTGCGCGACAACATCTGGCGCCAAGGCAGCCGCTGGCGCACCGCCGAACTGGCGACGCGGGCGAGCGGCGAAGCGCTGAACCCGTCGCACTTCCGCCGGCACCTCGAGACGCGCTATCGCGGCGCCTGACGCCGGATCTCGGATGCGACGAGGGGCGCCGCAGCGCCCCTCGTGGTCTCGGAATCCGCGCTCAGGCCGCGGTGGACTTGCGCGCCGTCGCGCGTTTGGCAGGCGCCTTCTTGGCGGCGGCCTTCTTCGCCGGCGCCGCGGCCTTCGTCGCCGGCGCGGTCTTCGACAGCTTCGCGACCTTCGCGCCGAGCTCGTCGATGCGCGCCATCAGCGCGTCCACGTCCTTCGCCGACGGCACACCGAGCTTGTTCAGCGCCTTTGCAGTGCGCTCCTCGAAGATGCCTTCGAGCTTGTCCCAGTGCTGACCCGCCTTGGCCTGCACGTCGCCGGCCATGCTGGTCATCTTGCTGGTGACTTCGCTGATCTTCTCTTCGGCGGCCGAGCTGGTCTTCTTCTGCAGCGTCGCGCCTTCCTTGACCAGCGCCTCGAAGACCTTCGTGCCCTCGGCCTGCGCGCGCGAGAACGCGCCCATGCCGGCGAGCCAGATCTGCTGCGCCGAATCCTTCACCTGGCCGGCGAGCGCGCTGTCGAACAGGCGGCCGGTGGAGGCGGCCTGCTTGGCGGCCATCTGCTTGAGTTTCTTGACCATCGTGCGTGTCCTTTGGCGAATGAAGCGCAGCGGTGCGCTGCGAGCCCGCGTGACTATAGGAGGCCGCCGTGGAGAGCGCAGCCTAATCGCCTGCCGCAACGACCACGCGATTGCGCCCGCCGCGCTTGGCGTCGTACAGCGCAGCGTCGGCGTGCTCGATCATCCGGCCCCACGGGTCGCCGCAGCGCGCGGCCAGCGTGCCGAAACTGGCGCTCACCGTGACGCAGCGACCGTCCGGCAACGCGATCGGCGTGCCGGCGATGTCGCGACGCAGTTGCTCGGCGAGCCGGGCCAACGGTGCGCCGTCGAGTCCGGGCACCAGTACCGCGAACTCTTCGCCGCCGAAGCGCGCCACGCTGTCGCCGGCGCGGCAATTGGCCTTGACGCGCCGGGCGACTTCCTGGAGCACCGCGTCGCCGGCGCCGTGGCCGTAGGTGTCGTTGACGAGCTTGAAGTAGTCCAGGTCGAACAGGATCAGCCCGATCGCCTGCGGGGCCCCGGCCGGCGTCGAGGCGAGCACCCGGCCGATCGCGTCGAGTGCGCGCCGGTTCAGCAGGCCCGTCAGCGCGTCGTGCTCGGCCTGTTCCTTCAGCCGGGCGCTGGCGACCTGCCGATCCTGTTCGACCTGGTACTGGCGCAGCCGGCTGTCGTGCAGCACGTCGAGTGCCGACATCAGCGCGCGAACCTCGAGGCCGCCGCCCGGCGCGCGCGGCCGCTTCGGCGGTGGCGGATCGCCGGCCAGCGCCAACAGCTCGTGCTTGACCCGCAGCAACGGGCCGAAGATGCTCCGCCCGGCGGCCACGAGCAGGCCCAGCACGAGCGCGAGGATCGACGCGGCCACCGCGATGGTCGACCCGAGCAGCCGGCTCGCCCGGGTGATGTCGGCCTCGACGCGCTGCTGCGTGATGCCGATGATGGTGTCGCGCAGATCCTCGACCGCCTTCATTTCCGGGACGTAGCGCGACGTGAACTCGGTGGCGCTCAGCGCGCGCTGCGCCGGCCCCGGTGCCGGAGGGACGATGCTTCGCACCAGCGTCAGCCCGTTGCCGAAGTAGTGCTGCTCGATGTCGGCCTTCACCGCCGGCACGCGGCTGTCGCCGCTGTACAGCGCGATGTGGCGATCGAGCAGCACGCGCAGTTGCTCGAGGCGGCCGAGCAGGAAGCCGATGCGCGCGAGGCGGGTTTCGTCGAAGGCCTGACCGGTCGCCAGCGGCGGGATCAGCTGCGAGCCGAGCTGCCCGGCGTATTCGCGCGTCTCGCCCATCAGGCGCGCCATCATCACGTCGCCCGCCAGGCGCGAGTCGTCGGCCATGACCGCGGCGCCGCTGGCCGAAACGATCGGGTCGAGCGCACCGACCACCGCGAACATCGCGTCGATCACGGCCTGCACGTCGCCCGGCGTGCGCCCGGCCAGCGGCCGCGCCGCCGTCGCATCGCCGAAGGCACGCGCCGCCGCCAGCTGCGCGCGCGCCTGCTCGATCGGCGCCGCCAGCGCTTTCAGGCGCCCCGTCGCGTCGGCCGACACATGGCGGGCGAGATCGTCGAGCGCGGCGTCGCTGCGGGCGCGGAACTGCGCCAGCCGATCGTGCGAGGGACTGTGTGCCGCGGGCTCCTCGCCGAGCACGCTGTTGAACGGGCCGCGCTCCGCCGATACGCGGTTGGCGGCGAGCAAGGCCGCATGAAACCCCTCCACCAGGATCAGCGCCTCGCGGCCACGGTGCCAGTCCCGGTAGGTGGTCCAGACGAGTTGCGCGCTCAGCAAGCTCACGCCGAGCGAGACGGCGGCGGAGCCCAACCAGAGTTTGCGACTGAGCGAGAGCGGCTTCAAGGAACGGGCGGGCGTTGGCGGGGAAGGTCTGCGCGCAGCGGCGCAGCCGGGTTTCGTGGGGACCGATCGTCGCTCGTGGCGCGCTCGCTGGCCCGTAGCATAGCTCGGCGCCCCGGGTAAACGGGCAGGGGTGCGTCCGGATGATTGGTCAAGAATGCGCGCTGTCGAAACGCTTCAAGGACCAACATGCACTACTTCGTCACCGGTGCGACCGGCTTCATCGGCAAGCGCCTGGTCAAGACACTGCTGGCGCGCCGCGGTGCCACCGTGCACTTCCTGTTGCGGCCGGAGAGCGAAGGCAAGGTCGCGGGGCTGCTCGCGTACTGGGGTGTGACCCGGGCCAAGGCGATCCCGGTCTTCGGCGACCTGACCTCGAAGAAGCTCGGCATCGGCGCGGACGACCTGAAGAAGCTGAAGGGCAAGATCGACCACGTCTACCACCTCGCCGCGGTCTACGACCTCTCGGCCGACGAGGAATCGCAGGTCCGGGTCAACATCGAAGGCACGCGCAACGCGGTCGAGTTCGCGAAGGCGATCGACGCCGGGCACCTGCACCACGTCAGCTCGATCGCCGCGGCCGGCATGTACGAAGGCGTGTTCCGCGAGGACATGTTCGACGAGGCCGAGGGCCTGGAGCACCCGTACTTCATGACCAAGCACGAGAGCGAGAAGATCGTGCGCAAGGAGTCGAAGGTGCCATGGACCGTGTACCGCCCGGCGCTCGTCGTCGGCGATTCGCAGACCGGCGAGATGGACAAGATCGACGGCCCGTACTACTTCTTCAAGCTGATCCAGCGCATGCGCCAGATCCTGCCGCCGTGGATGCCGAGCATCGGCCTCGAAGGCGGGCGCATCAACATCGTGCCGGTCGATTTCGTCGTCGCATCGCTCGACCACATCAGCCACTCGAAGGCCGAGCTGAACAGGAAGTGCTTCCACCTCGTCGATCCGAACGGCTACCGGGTCGGCGACGTGCTCGACATCTTCAGCAAGGCCGCGCACGCGCCGAAGATGAACCTGTTCATCAACGCGGCGCTGCTCGGCTTCATCCCGAAGAGCGTCAAGAAGGGAATGATGGCGCTCGCGCCGGTGCGCCGCGTGCGCGCCGCGATCATGAAGGATCTGGGTCTGCCGGACGACATGATGACCTTCATCAACTTCCCGACCCGCTACGATTGCCGCGAGACGACGACCGCGCTGAAGGGCTCGGGCATCGAGTGCCCGGACCTGCGCGACTACGCGTGGCGGCTCTGGGATTACTGGGAACGCCACCTCGACCCGGCGCTGCGGATCGACCATTCGCTGCGCGGCACGGTTGCCGGCAAGGTCGTGCTCGTGACCGGCGGCTCGTCGGGGATCGGCCTGGCCGCGGCGGTCAAGTTCGCGAAGGCCGGCGCGATCACGATCATCTGCGCGCGCGATGAGGCCAAGCTAGCCGAGGCGCAGCGCGAGATCCTGGCCGAGGCCGGCAAGGACGCGACCGTCGTGACCTACTCGGCCGACATCGCGAACGAGGAAAGCTGCAAGGCCTTCGTCGAGCAGCTGACGGCCGACCACGGCGGCGTCGACTACCTGATCAACAACGCCGGGCGCTCGATCCGGCGTGCGATCGAGGCCAGCTACGACCGCTTCCACGACTACGAGCGCACGATGCAGCTGAACTACTTCGGTTCGCTGCGCATCACGATGGGGCTGCTGCCCGGCATGGTCGCGAAGCGCAAGGGCCATGTCGTCAACATCAGCTCGATCAGCGTGCTCGTCAATGCGCCGCGCTTCTCGGCGTATGTCGCGTCGAAGGCCGCGCTCGATGCGTGGACGAGCTGCGCCGCGAGCGAGTTCGCCGACCAGGGCATCACGTTCACGACCGTCAACATGCCGCTGGTGCGCACGCCGATGACCGCGCCGACGAAGATCTACGACAACATGCCGCTGCTCTCGACCGACGAGGCCTCCGACCTGATCGTGCAGGCCTGCGTCGACAAGCCGGTGCGCGTCGCCACAAGGCTGGGCATCTCGGTCGAGCTGCTGCACGCGGCCGTGCCGCGCATCACGCAGATCCTGATGAACACGACCTTCCGGATGTTCCCCGACAGCGCCGCGGCGAAGGGCGAGAAGGGCGGCAAGGCGACGCTCTCGGCCGAGGCGATCGCGATGTCCCAGATGATGCGCGGCATCCACTTCTAGGGCCCCGTTCTCTGCCGCCCGGGCTCCTCGGCGCGGGGCGCGCCGCGCGCACCGCTTCTAGCGCTTGTTGACGCTGCGCACCATGGCGGCCGCCTCGGCCGCCACTTTCTGCAGTGCGTTCGCGATGGCCTGCGCCTGGCCTTGTGCGGTGTCGGCATCGACCGGAACATCGGCACCGACCTCGCTCGTCTGCGGCGCCGATGCCGGCGTGCCGTAGCCGCTGACCGTGATGCGCGCGCGCGCCCGCAACTGCTGGGCGCCGCGCTGGTAGTCCAGCGGCGCGAGCTCGACCTGCAGGTTCAGGGCCGGCACCGGCTCGCCGCAAGTCGTGTCGCAGATCGCCCAACCGGGCAGCTGCTGGCGCAGCGCCGCGACGAAGCTGCGCGACACGCCGATCTCGATGCGCTCGGCCCAGTAGGTGTTCGGCCATTCGGCGAGCGTCGCGGCATCGGCGCGGTAGCGCACGCGGCGCGCGATCAGGTACTCGGGGATGCCGACGCGCCGCACCGCGAGCAGCGGCGCCGACGCGGCGGCCGCGGGCGGCGCCGCTGACGCCGGCGTGGCCGCCGGCAGGGTCAGCAGCACCGGCGCTGGCGACGGCGACGCGCAGGCCGCGACCACGACGGCGCAGGCGATGCAGGCGAGCTTCAAGACGTTCATTCGCGCTTGTTCCCGAAGATGACGGCGTTCGGTTTCTCTTCCAGCAACTCGCTCCAGTCGCGCAGGCCGCGCGCGGCTTGCGAGAGATCGCGCATCGCCGCGTCCAGGTCGCCGCGCAGCGAGGCGTTCGGCGCGGTCATCTCGGCCACGCGGAGCATCGCCAGCCGCGCCGATTCGGCCGCCTCGCGCGTGCCGGCGAGCGTGCGTTGCAGATCGGGCTGGGCGCCGACGACGGTCTGGCGCGTCGCGTCGGAGAGTTGCGTGATCGAGTTCAGCGTCGCGGCCGAGTTGACCTGCACCAGGCGGATCGCCTCGGTCGCCGCCTTCAGCGTGTCGCGCGATGCCGCGCCCGCGTTCGCGATCTCGCCGGAGACGCCCTGCAGCACCTTCTGCGTGCCGTCGAGCGTGTGCTGCACCGAGGTCAGCGTGCCGCGCAGTTCGCGCACGGTGTCGCGCACGTCCTGCACCGTGTCGCGCAGCGGCAGCTCGGCGACCTGCTCGATCAGCGCGCCGAAGCGCTCGGCCAGCGCCGGGATCTCGGGCTTGCTGCTGTCGCCGAGCAGCGTCGACGGCGTGCTCGGCACGAAGTCGAGTTCGATCGACTTCTGCCCGGTCACGAAGCTCTGCGCCACAAGCCGCGCGCGCAGCCCGCGCTGCACCAGCGTCGGCAGGTCGACCGGCGCGCTCTTGTCGGTGCCGTTGAAGCGCAGCGCCTCGGTGCGCAGCCGGATGCGCACCGGCACCAGCGCGTTCAGCGTGTCGCGGTCGACCTGGATGCTGATGTCCTCGACCTGCCCGATCGTCACGCCCCGGAAGCCGACCGGCGCGCCGACATAGAGGCCGGTGACGTTGCCCTTGTAGAAGATCATCGCCTCCTGCTGCTTGCGGAACAGGTCGTTGCCGCTCAGCCAGAGCACACCGGCAACGCCCATCACCAGGGCTGCGAGCACGAAGGCGCCGATCAGCAGGGCATTGCGTTTCATGGCGAGGCCGGAGCGGTTGAAGGCATGGTGGGAATGCTACGGGGTCGAGCCGTCTTCTGCCGCCGCCGGCTCCTCGCGGGCGAGAAACGCGCGCACGGTCGGGTGCGTCGCGCTGTCGCGCAGTTCGCGTGGGCTGCCATGCGCGATCGGGGTCTTGCTGTCGGCATCGAGAAAGATGCCATCGTCGGCGATCGCGAACAGGCTGGGCAGTTCGTGGCTGACGAACACGACCGCGCAGCCGGTGCGGTTGCGGATGTCGAGCACCAGGTTGTCGAGCTTCTTCGAGCTGATCGGGTCGAGGCCGGCGGACGGCTCGTCGAGGAACAGCAGCGGCGGCTGAGGTCCGATCGCGCGCGCCAGGCCGGCGCGCTTCTTCATGCCGCCGGACAGGTCCGACGGATAGAAGTCGGCGAACTTGCCGAGATCGACCCACTCGAGCACCTCGCGCGCACGCGCCTCGCGCTGCGGGGCATCGAGCCGCCCCTGCTGCTCGAGCGGCAGGCAGACGTTCTCGAGAATCGTCATCGACGACCACAGCGCGGCGCTCTGGAACAGCATGCCGAAGCCGGCGCGCAACGTGTTCTGGGCCGCCTCGTCGGCGGCCCAGTAGTCGACGCCGCTGTAGGTCACGCGCCCACGGGCCGGTCGCAGCAGCCCGACCATGTGCTTCAGCAGCGTGCTCTTGCCGCAGCCGCTGCCACCCATGATCGCGAAGATCGTGCCCGCTTCGACCTCGAAGCTGACGCCGGTCTGGATCAGCCGCTCGCCGAAGCGCATCTCGAGGCCATCGACCGTGAGCAGCGTCATCGCCGGCGCCTAGATTCCGAGCGCGTTCGCGCAGACCGCGAACACCGCATCGAGCACGATGATGCCGACGATGCTGACGACGACCGCGTTGGTCGTCGCGATGCCGACGCCGGCCGCGTTGCGCTGCGCGAAGAGCCCGCTGTAGCAGCCGACCAGGCCGATCAGCACGCCGAACACGAATGACTTGGCGATGCCCAGGCCCAGATGCGACCAGTCGAGCGCGAGCACGGTGCGGTCCATGTAGGCGGCCGGCGAGATGTCGAGCATGCCGGCCGAGACGATCATGCCGCCGAACAGGCCGGTGATGCAGCCATACACGTACAGCAGCGGCATCATCAGGAACAGCGCGAACACGCGTGGCAGCACCAGGAAGTCGATCGCGTTCAGGCCCAGCACCTCGAGCGCGTCGACCTCCTCGTTGGTCTGCATCGTCGCGAGCTCCGCGGCGAACGCCGCGCCGGTGCGCCCGGCCATCACGACGGCGGTGATGATCGCGGCCATCTCGCGCGCGACCGCAATGCCCACCAGGTCGGCCACGTAGATGCCGGCGCCGAACTTGACCAGCTGCACCGCGCCGACGAACGCGAGGATCGCGCCGACCAGCACGTTGACGACCGTGACGATCGGCACCGCGCGGGCGCTGCAATCGGCCGTCACGCGGCCCAGGTCCTTCAGGCGAAACTGCCAGCGCCCGGCGATCGCCTCGAAGGCGGAGATCAGCACGTGTCCGAGAAAGGCGACCGGCCGGACGGGGAGGATCGAGGCGAGCTGCATGGGGTGAGCGGCATTGTGCCGCGTCGGCCGCGGCGCGGCGCGCGCCGCGGCCGCCTTCGCGAAGCGCGCCGGAGTCGGCCCCTACAATCATTTTCAGCACGATCAACCAGCGAGCCGACCATGACCACCGACGGATCCCAAGCGGCTCCAGGCGCCGCCGCCGACACCCCCGATCTCTCGCACATCTCGCCGCGCGACAAGGCCGAGATCCTTGCGCAGGCGCTGCCGTACATCCGCAAGTTCCACGGCAAGACGATCGTGATCAAGTACGGCGGCAACGCGATGACCGACCCGGCGCTGCAGCAGGATTTCGCCGAGGACGTGGTGCTGCTCAAGCTCGTCGGGCTGAACCCGGTCGTCGTGCACGGCGGCGGCCCGCAGATCGAGGAGGCGCTCGCGAAGGTCGGCAAGAAGGGCACGTTCATCCAGGGCATGCGCGTGACCGACGACGAGACGATGGAGGTCGTCGAGTGGGTGCTCGCCGGCCAGGTGCAGCAGGACATCGTCGGGCTGATCAATGTCGCCGGCGGCAAGGCGGTCGGCCTGACCGGGCGCGACGGCGGGCTGATCCGCGCGCGCAAGCTGAAGATGGTCGACCTGAAGGACCCGAGCAAGGTGCACGATGTCGGCAACGTCGGCGAGATCGAGTCGATCGACCCGAGCGTCGTCAAGGCGCTGCAGGACGACCAGTTCATTCCGGTGATCTCGCCGCTGGGCTTCGGCGAGCACAACGAGAACTACAACATCAACGCCGATGTCGTCGCCGGCAAGCTCGCCGAGGTGCTGAAGGCCGAGAAGCTGATCATGCTGACGAACATCCCCGGCGTGCTCGACAAGGCCGGCAAGCTGCTGACCAACCTCTCGGCGCGCGAGATCGACGAGCTGTTCGAGGACGGCACGATCAGCGGCGGCATGCTGCCGAAGATCGACTCGGCGCTCGCCGCGGCGAAGAACGGCGTCAACACCGTGCACATCATCGACGGCCGCGTGCCGCACGCGATGCTGCTCGAGGTGCTGACCGAGCAGGCCTACGGAACCATGATCCGTTCGCATTGAATTCGCGCCCGGACCGATCGAACGCCGCGCTGCTCGCCGCCTGCGGGGCCGGCGCGCTGTGGGGCACCGGCGCGCTCGTCGTCAACCTGCTGATCCGGCGCCACGGCTTCAGCCCCGAGACGATCTCGTTCTGGCGCTTCGTCGTCGGCTCGGTCGTGCTGCTCGCGGTGTTCGGCCGGCCGGCGCTGTGGCGGGCGGTGCGGCCGCAGCTTGGGTTGGTGCTTGCGTCAGGGGCCTGCATGTCGTTCTACGTGCTGTGCTGGTTCCTCGGCATCGAGCGCATCGGCGCGTCGATCCCGACGCTGATTGCGTTGTGCCTGCCGCCGGTGCTGGTGACGATCGTCGCGGTGCTGCGCGGGCAGGAGCGCGTCGACGCGCCGCTGCTGATCGTGCTCGCCGCGGCGCTCACCGGCACCGCGCTGATCGTCGCGCGCCACGGCGGCAGCTCGGGTGAACTGCCGGCGGGCGTGATGCTGGCCGGTGTCGGCTTCTCGATCGCGTCGGCGGTGCTTTACGCGGCCTTCACGCTGGTCAGCGGGCGCCTGTCGCAGCGCCTCGGCGCCGGGCCGATGACGACCTGCCTGACGATCGTCGCGGCGCTCGTGATCGGCCTGTCGTCCCTCTATCGGCCGCTCGCCTGGCCGGCCGAGGTCGCGCCCGAGGCCTGGCTGCTGTACCTCGGCGTCGTCACCGCGGCGCTCGCGCTGCTCGCGTTCAGCTGGGGCGCGGCGCGGCTGACGCCGACCGCGTTGACGGTCGCGACGCTGGTCGAACCGCTGACCGCGGTCGCACTGTCGGCGCTGCTGCTGGGCGAGCAGCTCAGCGGCTGGCAGTGGCTCGGCGGCGCGCTGCTGATGGGCAGCATCTGGGGGCTGAGCGTGCGCCAGGCCGGCCCGCAACGGAGCGTCGCGTGAAGGCGTCGTCGACCCGCCGGGTCTGGTTGTTCGACCTCGACAACACACTCCACGACGCGAGCCATGCGGCGTTCGGCGCGACCAATGTCGCGATGAACGAGTACATGGTCAGCCACCTCGGCATCGACCTCGAGGAGGCCGGCCGCTTGCGCCAGCACTACCTGCGCCGCTACGGCGCGACGCTGCTCGGCCTGGTACGGCACCACGGCGTAGCCGCCGCGCATTTTCTCGAGCAGACGCACCAGCATCCCGGGCTCGAGGACCGGCTGCGCATGAGCCGTCATGACCGGGCCGCGCTGCGGCGGCTGCGCGGCCGCAAGTACGTCCTGACGAATGCACCGCGCGCCTACACGATGCGCGTGCTGAACACGCTGCACCTGGCCGAGCTGTTCGACGGCGTGCTCAGCATCGAGGACATGACGATGTTCGGCCATTTGCGGCCCAAGCCCGATGCGCGCATGTTCCGCAGCATCGCGGCGCGCCTGAAGGTGCAGCCTGCCGACTGCGTGCTGGTCGAAGACATGCTCGACAACCAGAAGGCCGCGCGCGGCCTGGGCATGCGCACCGTGTGGATGCAGCGCTACCTCGGCGGGCGCTATCGCGGACACCTGCGCTTCGGCCCCGACGGCGGCGCCAACAACGCTTCGCGGCCCCTCGAAGTTGGTGTTCACCCTTGCCCTAGCCCGCGCTACGTGTGTGCCAAAATCCGTTCGCTGCAACAGCTCGTGACGCTGCGATGAACGACCCTTCCGAAGCCAGCGCCGAGCCCGCCGATCCGATCGATGAAGCTGTCCGAGCGGCAGAGCCCGCGCTGGCCGCCCCGGTTCGCAAACGTCCGAAGCCCGGCGAGCGCCGCGTCCAGATCCTGCAGACCCTGGCCGGCATGCTCGAACAGCCCGGCGCCGATCGCATCACGACCGCCGCGCTGGCCGCGAAGCTCGATGTTTCCGAGGCCGCGCTGTACCGGCACTTCGCGAGCAAGGCGCAGATGTTCGAGGGCCTGATCGAGTTCATCGAGCAGACCGTGTTCACGCTCGTCAACCAGATCCACGAGCGCGAGGCCGCCGGCGCCGTGCAGGTGCAGAAGATGCTGACCGTGCTGCTGCAGTTCGCCGAGAAGAACCCCGGGATGGCGCGTGTCATGGTCGGCGATGCGCTGGTGTTCGAGAACGAGCGCCTGCTCGCGCGCATGAACCAGTTCTTCGAGCGCTTCGAGTCGCAGCTGCGCCAGGGCCTGCGCGGCATGGCCGATGCAGCCGGCTCGGCCACACCGACCGTCGATGCGAACGCACAGGCTTCGGTGCTGACCGCGTTCGCGGTCGGTCGCCTGCAGCGCTTCGCGCGCTCCGGCTTCAAGCGCAGCCCGACCGAGCACCTCGAGGCCGCGCTGCGCATGCTGGCGCCGTAGGCGAATCCCGCTCCTTCGATGAGTGCGGCGGCCACCGTCACCCTCGAGATCGCCGGCAGCACGCTGATGCTGCTGCCCGAGAAGGTGATCTTCCTGCCCGACGCCGATACCTTGCTCGTCGCCGACGCGCACATCGGCAAGGCGACCAGCTTTCGCCAGCTCGGCGTGCCGGTGCCGTCGGGCACGACCGGCGAGACGCTCGCGGCGCTGACCCGGCTGATCCACCGGCTGGCCGTCACGCGCATCGTTTTTCTCGGTGACTTCCTGCATTCGGCGCGATCGCTCGGCGCCGACACATCCGCGGCGCTGCTGCGCTGGCGCGAACTGCACAGTGCGGTCGAGTTGACGCTGGTGCGCGGCAACCATGACGACCGCGCCGGCGACCCGCCGGCCGTGCTCGACATCCAGCCCTTCGACCAGCCGTTGCGGCTGAAGGGCCTGGCGCTGAGCCATCACCCACGGCCGGCGGCCGGAGCGTTCGTGCTCGCCGGGCACCTGCACCCTTGCGTCAGCGTCGGCGGGCGCGCGCACGACCGGCACCGGCTGCCGTGCTTCTGGTTTTCGAACCAGGTCGGCGTGCTGCCGGCGTTCGGCGCATTCACCGGGATGCAGGCCATCCGCGCGCGACCCGGCGAGCGCGTCTTCGCGGCCGCGCCGGACCGCGTGTTCGAGCTGCTGCCGAGGGCGAAGGGCGCCTAGATCGGGCGCCGCTACACTGCCGCTTCCCCGCGCCCGCCGCGGCGTCTTCTCGCCCTACGCATGCCCATGCCCACCGACTCCCTGAGCCACCTGATCGCGCGCGCCGAGGCGCTGCTGAGCCGCCTCGAAGCGGTGCTGCCGCACCCGTTGAGCGCGCCGGACTGGTCGGCCGCGATCGCGTTCCGCTACCGCAAGCGCGGCGGCTCGGGCTGGATCGAGCCGGTGCGCCACGTCGCGACGATTCGCCTGGACGCGCTGGTCGAGGTCGAGCCGCAGAAGGAACGGCTGCTGCGCAACACGCGGCAGTTCGTCGATGGCTTCGGCGCCAACAACGTGCTGCTGACCGGCGCGCGCGGCACCGGCAAGAGCTCGCTGATCAAGGCCTGCCTGAACGAGTTCGCCGCGCGCGGGCTGCGCCTGATCGAGGTCGACAAGGCCGACCTGGTCGACCTGCCCGACATCGTCGACCTCGTCGCCGAGCGGTCGGAGCGCTTCATCGTGTTCTGCGACGACCTCAGCTTCGACGAGGGCGAGCCGGGCTACAAGGCGCTGAAATCGATCCTCGACGGCTCGATCTCGCAGGCCTCGGACAACGTGCTGATCTACGCCACCAGCAACCGCCGCCACCTGCTGCCCGAGTACATGAAGGAGAACCTCAGCTACCAGCACCTCGAGAACGGGGAAGTGCACCCGGGCGAGGTCGTCGAAGAGAAGATATCGCTGAGCGAGCGGTTCGGCCTGTGGGTCAGCTTCTACCCGTTCAGCCAGGACGAGTACCTCGCGATCGTCGCGCAGTGGCTGCGCGGTTTCGGCGTCGACGAGGCGGCGATCGCCGCGGCGCGCCAGGAAAGCCTGGTCTGGGCGCTCGAGCGCGGTTCGCGTTCGGGGCGCGTCGCGTTCCAGTTCGCGAAGGACTACAGCGGAAGGCACCACGCGTGACAGGCGCCGTCGAGCGCGAGCCGGTCGATGCCGAAGGCCGGGAGCCGCGCCGTCCGGTGGACGTCGCGGTGGGGGTGCTGATCAACCCGAGCGGCGAGTTCTTGCTGACCTCGCGCCCCGAAGGCAAGGTCTACGCCGGCTACTGGGAGTTTCCGGGCGGCAAGCTCGAAGCCGGCGAGTCGGTCGAGGCCGCGCTGCGGCGCGAATTGACCGAGGAGATCGGCATCGAGATCGGCAGAGTCCACCCGTGGAAGACCGAGATCGTCGACTACGCACATGCCCGGGTCCGGTTGCACTTCTGCAAGGTCTTCGAGTGGTCCGGCGCGTTCGAGATGCGCGAGCGCCAGGCGATGGCCTGGCAGGCGCTGCCGGTGCGGGTCGGCCCGGTGCTGCCGGGCACGTTGCCGGTGCTGAAGTGGTTCGCCGAGGAACGCGGCTTTGAAGGCGCCACTACACTGCCCGTATGAACTGGCTCGACGACGTGAAATGGGACGCGCAGGGCCTCGTGCCGGTGATCGCGCAGGAGCTCGGCAGCAACGACGTGCTGATGTTCGCGTTCATGAACCGCGAGGCGCTGGCGCGCACCGCCGAGCTCGGCGAGGCGGTGTACTTCAGCCGTTCGCGCAACCGGCTCTGGCACAAGGGCGAGGAGAGCGGCAACGTCCAGAAGGTGCATGAACTGCGGCTCGATTGCGACAACGACGTCGTGCTGCTGAA
Organism: Rhizobacter sp. P5_A1; assembly: GCF_056400745.1. Taxonomy (NCBI): domain Bacteria; kingdom Pseudomonadati; phylum Pseudomonadota; class Betaproteobacteria; order Burkholderiales; family Sphaerotilaceae; genus Rhizobacter; species Rhizobacter sp. P5_A1. Next base: position 266,191 of record NZ_JBFUKR010000002.1, on the reverse strand, counting down.
GGTCGAGCAGCTCGGCCACGCGGCGCACGAGCCCGGCATCGCCTGCCACACCGGCCGGCACTCGTGCTTCTTCCAGCTGTTGAAAGACGGCGCGTGGGAGACCGTCGAGCCGGTCTTGAAAGACCCGGAGCGCATCTACAAATGACGACCAGTTCGAACGACACTTTGGCGCGCCTGGCCGGCGTGATCGAAGCGCGCCGTGCCGGCGACCCCGACAAGAGCTACGTCGCGCGGCTGTTCCACAAGGGCAACGATGCGATCCTGAAGAAGATCGGCGAGGAAGCCACCGAGGTCGTGATGGCCTGCAAGGACGGCATGCCATTGAAGATCGTCGGCGAGGTCGCCGACCTGTGGTTTCACTGCATGCTGGCGCTCAGCGCCCATGGCTTGACGCCGGCCGACGTGCTGGCCGAACTGGAGCGCCGCGAGGGGCTTTCGGGCCTCGAGGAATTCGCGGCGCGCAAATCACGACAACGCGACGAGGACGGAACATGAACGACATCATCGAAGGCGGCGCCGCGACGACCCAGCACGAGGATTCGCTGCGCACGATCGGGCACATCAGCTATGCGCTGCACGCGATCGTCGCGGTCGGCGCGGTGTTGCCGGGCTTCCAGCCGGGCATCCTGCTGCTGCTCGTCGCGTTCGTCCTCGACCTCGTCAAGAAGGACGATGCGCGCGGCAGCTGGCAGGAGTCGCACTTCAGCTGGCGCATCCGCAGCGTGCTGTGGGCCGGCGTGCTGTATGTCGTGACGATCCCGCTGTGGTTCCTGCTCGTGCTGCCGGGCTGGATCGCATGGGGGGTGATCTCGATCTGGTTCCTGTACCGCGTGATCCGCGGGTGGCTGGCGCTGAACGACCGGCGCGCGATGCCGCAATGAGGGCACCATCATGAGCCACGACCCCAGCTGCATCTTCTGCAAGATCGTCGAAGGCAAGATCCCGAGCCGCAAGGTCTACGAGGACGACGACTTGCTCGTGTTCCACGACATCGCGCCGTGGGCGCCGGTGCATGTGCTGATGATCCCGAAAGAGCACGTGCCGACGATGTATGAGCTCGAGTCGCGCCATGCGCCGCTGCTGGGCCGGATGCTCTCGATGGCGCCGGGGCTGATGCGCGAACTCGGCGTGACGAACGGCTTCCGCACGCTGATCAACACCGGCGAGGACGGCCGGCAGGAAGTCCAGCACGTCCACATCCATGTGATCGGCGGCCCCCGCCCGTGGCTCAAGGGGTAGGCGGAAGGGTCATACAAAGTCGGTAACCTAGAATTACTCGATCGTCGTTAGGAGAAAAGACATGGGTTCATTCAGCATCTGGCACTGGCTCGTCGTGCTGCTGATCGTCGTTCTGGTGTTCGGCACCAAGAAGCTCAAGAACATCGGCACCGATCTCGGTGGCGCGGTGAAGGGTTTCAAGGACGGCGTGAAGGATGGCGGCGCGTCTGCCGACGCGGCAGCACCGCCGGCGCAGGTCAACAACACCAGCAAGGCGAACGACGCCAACACGGTCGACGTGGAAGCGAAGACCAAGTCGTGACCGGATTCGGCCCGGCCGGCGAGCGCGAGCTGCAATGATCGACTTCGGCTTCGACAAGATCGCGCTGATCGGCGCCGTCGCGCTGATCGTGATCGGCCCCGAGAAATTGCCGCGGGTCGCGCGCACGGTCGGCCACATGATCGGCAAGGCGCAGCGTTACGTCGCCGACGTGAAGGCCGAGGTCAATCGCTCGATCGAGCTCGAAGAGCTGAAGAAGATGAAGACCGAGTTCGAGGATGCGGCACGCAACGTCGAGCAGACCGTCTCGAACGAGATTCACCAGACCGGCGCGGAGCTCGAGAAGTCATGGAATGCCGGCGACACCGTGCTGCCGCTGAACAGCGGGCAGCACGAAGGCTGGACGCCACCTTCGCCCGAGTACAAGCACCCGAAGAAGAACTGGCGCCTGAAGCGCGGCGCGACGCCGCAGTGGTACAAGCAGCGCGCCGGCGTGCGCGTGAAGGCCCAGTCGGGCGCGGCGCGCGTCGCGCGGTTCCGGCCGCCGCGTTCGGCGGCCTAGCGCGATGAGTACCCCTGGGGACAAGCCCGACGAGCTGGAGGGCACCGAGCAGCCGTTCGTCTCGCACTTGATCGAGCTGCGCGACCGGCTGATCCGTGCCTGCATCGCGATCGGCGTGTGCTTCGGCGTGCTGATGGTCTGGCCCGGCTCCGGCGGCCTGTACGACCTGCTCGCGGCGCCGCTGGTCGAGCACCTGCCGAAAGGCGGCACGCTGATCGCGACCAGCGTCATCTCGCCGTTCCTGGTGCCGCTGAAGATCACGCTGATGGCGGCGTTCCTGCTCGCGCTGCCGGTCGTGCTGTACCAGGTCTGGGCCTTCGTCGCGCCGGGGCTGTACACGCACGAGAAGAAGCTCGTGCTGCCGCTGGTGATCTCGAGCACGCTGCTGTTTTTCGGAGGTGTCGCGTTCTGCTACTTCTTCGTGTTCGGCAAGGTGTTCACGTTCATCCAGAGCTTCGCGCCGAAGAGCGTCTCGGCGATGCCGGACATCGAGGCCTACCTGAGCTTCGTGCTGACGATGTTCATCGCGTTCGGCGCCGCGTTCGAGGTGCCGATCGCGGTGGTCGTGCTGGCGCGTCTGGGCATCGTCAGCATCGACAAGCTGAAGGAATTTCGCGCCTATTTCGTCGTGCTGGCGTTCATCGTCGCCGCGGTGCTGACGCCGCCCGACGTGGTTTCGCAGCTCTCGCTGGCGATCCCGATGGTGATCCTGTACGAGATCGGCATCCTTGCCGCAGGGATCTTCATCAAGCACACGCAGGCGCCGGCCGAAGACATGCAACGTTAGCCGAGCTGCCCGGCCCGGCGCGTCACTGCTCTTCGCGCTGCTTTCTCGGGCGCTGCCCGACCGTGACCTCGACCTGCAAGGCCTTGTCGCCGCGCTGCACGCCGATCGCGGCGACCGCCTTCGGCTTCAGCGACGCGACCGCGGTCAGCAGCTGGTAGCTGTTCGCGATCGGCGTTCCGGCCACGCTGACGACCACGTCGCCGGGCCGCAGGCCGCCCAGGCTGGCCGGGCCGCTCTGCAGCACGCCGGTGATCAGCACGCCCTCCTTGACCGGCAGGTTCAGCGTCTGCGCGATGTCGGCGGTCAGGTCGCGCTGCTCGATGCCGATGAAGCCGCGCGTCACCTGGCCGTCCTTGATCAGCGTCTCCATCACCTGTCGCGCGGTGCTGACCGGGATCGCAAAGCCGATGCCCAGGCTGCCGCCGGTGCGCGAGTAGATCGCGGTGTTGATGCCGAGCAGGTTGCCGGCGGCGTCGACCAGCGCACCGCCCGAGTTGCCGGGGTTGATCGCAGCATCGGTCTGGATGAAGTTCTCGATGATGTTGATGCCGAGCTTGTGGCGCCCGAGCGCGCTGACGATGCCCGAGGTCACCGTCTGGCCGACATCGAACGGATTACCGATCGCGAGCACCACGTCGCCGACCTGCAGTTTGTCGGCATCGCCGAAGCTGATGGTCGGCAGCCGGTCGAGCCCGATCTTCAGCACCGCGATGTCGGTCTCGGGATCGGTGCCGACGAGTTTGGCACGCGCCTGGCGGCCGTCGCTCAAGGTCACCTCGATGTCGTCGGCGCCGTCGATCACGTGGTGGTTCGTCAGCAGGTAGCCATCGCCGGAGACGATCACGCCCGAGCCGAGGCCGATCTGGGGATCGGCGCGCGCCTGGCGCGAACGCTCGCCGAAGAAGAACTGGAACACCGGGTCGTCGCTGCGCGCGCCGCGCGGGGGCGCCTTGCTCGCGGTGATGCTGACGACCGCCGGCGCGGCGCGCTTCGCCGCGGCGCTGTAGCTGGTGACCGCACCGCCCGGCAGGGCCGCCGGCAGCGGCTGCGACGGGCTCGTGCTGATCGAGACGACGCTCGGCAGCGTCGCGCCGCTGCGAACCCACTCCGGCTTCAGCGTCGCGACGACGAACAGCACCGCGACCGCGACCGTGACGGCCTGCGAGAAGATCAACCAGGATTTGCGCATGCGAACTCGTGTGGAGGGCCGCCGTGCGGGCGAGGCGCGGCCTGTGCACGGATTATCGGCGATGCCCCGGCGCCGAACGGCCCCCGCCGCGAATCGCGACAATGCGCGTCATGGCTTCCGATCCCACTTCCGCAGCGCCGCAGCGGCCGATCGCGCTGACGATGGGCGACGCCTGCGGCATCGGCCCCGAGATCATCGCGCGCCTGTTTCGCGGGCCGGCGGGCGCGGGCTGCGTCGTGCTCGGCGATGTCGGCGTGATGCGGCGGGCGGCCGGCTTCACCGGCGGAATGCTCGCGGTCGCGCAGGTCGAGGATGCCGCCGCCGCGCGGGCGGTGCCGCCGAACTGCATCCCGGTGCTGCAGGTCGATGGCTTGCCGGCGGACCTGCTCGCCGCACCGCTCGGCCGTATTGACGCGCGCGCCGGTGCGGCGGCTGCCGCGTGCATCGCGCGCGCGGTCGACCTTGCGCGCGCCGGCGAGATCGCCGCGATCGTCACGGCGCCGATCCACAAGGAGGCGCTCGCGGCCGCCGGCGTGCGCTTCCCCGGTCACACCGAGATGCTGCAGGCGCTTGCCGCCGCGCCGGGCAGCGCGCCGCCGCCGGTGCGCATGATGCTGGCGAACGACGAACTGCGCACGGTGCTGGTGACGATCCACCTGTCGCTGCGCCGCGCGATCGAGGCCGTGAGCTTCGACGCGGTGCTCGAGACGATCCGCATCGCGCACCGCAGCGCAGCGCGCTGGGGCATGCCAGCGCCGCGCATCGCGGTCGCGGGGCTGAACCCGCACGCCGGCGAGGGCGGCCTGTTCGGCGACGAGGAGCTGCGCATCATCGCGCCGGCCGTCGAGGCCGCGCGCGCCGAGGGCATCGCCGCGAGCGGCCCGTTCGCGCCCGACACCGTCTTCATGCGCGCGCGCGATGCGGCCGGGCACCCGGGCGAGTTCGACATCGTCGTCGCGATGACGCACGACCACGGGCTGATCCCGGTCAAGTACCTCGGCGTCGAGCACGGCGTGAACGTGACGCTCGGGCTGCCGTTCGTGCGCACCAGCCCGGACCACGGCACTGCGTTCGACATCGCCGGCACCGGCCGGGCCGACCCGAGCAGCCTGATCGCCGCGCTGAAGATGGCGCGGCGCCTCGCCGCTTAGTGTTTCGTTGCCGTGCCGAGCGCCGCGAGCTGCTTGCGGGCGCGCAGCGTCGCACGCTCGATCAGGTAGGCGCTCTCGACCGCGCGGAAACGGTTCGTCTCGCACATCCGCGTGAGCATGCGCGCGGTCATCGAGATCGTTTCCTGGTGCTTCTGGCCGCGCGTGAACACAAAGAAGCCACGACCGGCGCTGACGTGCGCGAGGCGCACCTTCTGCCACTCGTCCTTCAGGTGCATCTGGTAGGCGAAGCCGAGCTTGATGTGGTCCATCAGCTGCGGCCCGCGCGTCGGTTCGGCCGGCTCGGCAGGGCTCAGGCTGAGGTCGATGTCGATGCCGGGCAGCTCGACGGGAGTCGAATCGTCTCCACCGGTGGTGGGGCCTGCCGATGCTTCGTCGCCGAGGTCGATGTCGACGGTGCCCGACCAGTCGACCGCGCTCTCGTTGACCAGGCCGACGCTTTTCGCTTCTTCGGCCGAGAAGCGCTGCGCGAGCAGTTCGGCATCGACCTCGGGCACCGGGTCGGACGGCGACAGCATCTCGCTGCGCGGCACCGGGATGTTGAAGATGTTCTCGAGCTGCTTGACCAGCATGTTGTGGTCGAGCTCGGTCAGCGGCGGCGCCTTCAGCGACTCGGCATGCGACGGCAGCAGCGCGGCGAAGAACTCGCGCTGCGCCGCCTCGGGCCACCCGACCAGCAGCATGCCTTCGTTCAGATCCTTCATCAGCGCCGGCAGCTGCATCAGGAACTTCTTGCGCAGCGTCGGCAGCCCCTTCGGCTGGATGCTCATGACCAGATCGCGGCCGACGCGGCGATAGCGTTGGGCGCGGTCGGAGTCGGGGCCTTCGCGGGTCACGGCCAGCACCAGTGCCTGGCTCCAGACCTGGGCCAGAAAGTTGCGCAGGTACTCGGGCAGCGGCAGCGGCGTCAGCGCGCTCTGCAGCTGCAGCATGTAGCGCTGCTGCAGCCGCAGTTCGGCCTCCTTGTTGCCGAGCGTGCCGACCGCGCCCTGCTGGTGCACCTGCTCGTGCGTCTGTTCGGCGATGAAGCCCTCGAGCGCGGCAAGCTTGGCGCTGTAGAGCTCGATCTGGTCGAAGTCGCCTTCGACGATTTCCTGCACCAGTTCGCGCACGCGGTCGAGAAAGTGCTTGCCGGGGCCGTCGTTGAAGTCGTCGAACGCGCAGGCCAGCGACGCGATCCGGTTGACGAAGCGCCGCACCGGGTGCCGACGCGACGTGAAGAAGCTCGAGTCGTTCAGCGCCATGCGCAGCACCGGCAACTGCAGTCGCGCGATCTGCCGCGCCATCTGCGGCGGCACGCGGCTGTCGGACAGGATCTGGTCGAACAGGCTGCCGACGACGTCGATCACCATGTGGTCGAGCTTGCCGCCCGAGACCTGCATCAGCTCCTCGCGGTGGGCGCGGATCAGGTTCACCGCCATCAACCCGGTCAGGCCGTCGGCGCTCGTGTACGGGGCCGCGCCGCCGTGCGACACCGCGCCCGTGCCGGCCGCGCCGTAGCGGGAGGCGCTCGCGAGCGCGCCGGGGCCGCTGCTGTGGCGCGAGACCCCATCGAGCTCGCCGGGGCGGCTGGCGACGGCCGTCAGGTGGCGCAACAAGGCCATCAGTTGCGCATCGGCCTGGCTCGAGCTCAGGCCGGAGCGCGAGTTTCGACCCGAGTCTGAGAAGCTGCCGCTGCCCGAGCTCGACGGGCCGCCCAGGCCGTTCATGCCGCTTGCGCCGCCAGCTCCGCTGCGCCGCCCGCCGAGACTGCCGCCGACGCTGCTGCCGGAGCCCGACGACGGCAGCGTGTCGAGATCGCTCTGCTGGCTGCGCGTGCTGCTCAGGGTCGTGTAGCCGGAGTTGACGCCCATGCCCGGCCCGTCGACCTGGCGCACCGACAGCAACGCGGGCTGCACGCCACGCGCCTGCAGGCCGCGCAGGATCTGCGTGTAGCACTCAGGCATCGCCTTGGCCACCTCGGCGCCGAGCTCGCGGGCGAGCAGCCGGCGCGTCTCGGGCTGGTCCGAGACCGCCTCGATCGCGCGGTACAGCGAAGCGCCGACGACCTCGGCGCGCAGCGGGTTGCGGTCGTGGGCGGTGCGCGCCCCCAGCAGCAGTGCGCTCACGTAGGTCGCGAGCTCCTGCAGCTCGGATTCGCTGGCATGCGCGATCTGTTGGCCGATCCGGTCGGCCTCCATCCGGCCTTCCATTTCACTGTCGTCGACCAGCGTCAGGGTCTGCCAGCTGGTGGCGGCCAGCGTGCGCCTGGTCTCCACGGGCGGCACGATGTCGTCGCCGACGCGTCGGCCCAGCTCGAGCGCGAAGGTCTGGTGCAGCGTGCCGATGTTGCGGCGCAGGTCGATCTGCGCGGTCAGCAGCAGGTCGCGTTCGCCGCTGCGAGCGCCCGATTGCGACATCGGCCCCAGTCCCTCCGACACCCGACCCGCGACCACCGTCAGCGTCGTGCGGATCTGGTTCACGGCCGCGTCGAGTGCGGTTCGCAGCTGGGTGTCGATCGGGGTCATCTCGGGTGGTTGGCGCGCCTTTGCCGGCGCTTGCGGCATCGCTGCCAGCCTAGCGCACATCCTTCAAGTATGGGCCCAAAACTGCGGGCAAAAAGCCCGCGTCCTCGGGGTGTTGCGCGGCCGGCAACACGTCCGGCGGCTACTTCTTCAGCGCGTCGCGAATTTCGCGCAGCAGCAGCACGTCTTCGGGCGTCGCCGGCGGCGGCGGTGCGATCGCCGTCAGTTTCAGGCGATTGATCTGCTTGATCATCATGAAAATGATGAAGGCGAGGATCACGAAGTTGATCGCCACGGTGATGAAGTTGCCGTACGCGAACAGCGGCACGCCGGCCTTCGTCAGTGCCTCGTAGGTCATCGGCCCGCTGTAGTTCGGCGGCGGGCTCGACAGCATCACGAAGTAGTTCGAGAAGTCGAGGCCGCCGAACAGTCGACCGACCACCGGCATGATCAGGTCCTTGACGATCGAGTCGACGATCTTGCCGAAGGCCGCGCCGATGATCACGCCGACCGCGAGGTCGATGACGTTCCCTTTCAGCGCGAATTCCCTGAACTCGGATGCGAAAGACATCGTGGCGCTCCTGTGTCGGTTCGTGGGTCCGCACCAGGCGCGGGCGGGTCGCCGCGTAGTATTCCGGAGCTCGGCGCGAAGTCAAGCGCCTTGACACGTCCGCTAGAATGCCGGGTTGGCCCCGATCTGAAGTCAAGTTCCGAGGAAACCTATGAGTGACCAGCAAATCGACAGCAGCAAACGCACCTGGATCATCGCCTCCAGCTGTGCCGGTGCTGTCGGTGCCGGCTTTGCCGCCGTTCCGTTCGTCAGCAGCTTCCAGCCTTCGGAGCGCGCGCGCGCCGCCGGTGCCGCCGTCGAGGCCGACATCAGCGGCCTGAAGCCCGGCGAGAAGATGACCGTCGAGTGGCGCGGCAAGCCGGTGTGGATCGTGCGGCGCACGGCCGAGCAACTCGCGCAGCTGTCGAAACTCGACGCCGCGCTGGCCGACCCGAAGTCGAAGCGCACCAACTTCGCCGAGACGCCCGAGTACGCGCGCAACGACTGGCGCTCGATCAAGAAGGAGTACCTGGTCGTCGTCGGCATCTGCAGCCACCTCGGCTGCTCGCCGAGCGACAAGTTCGCGCCGGGACCGCAGCCCTCGCTGCCGAACGACTGGGAGGGCGGGTTCCTCTGCCCTTGCCACGGCTCGACCTTCGACATGGCAGGCCGCGTCTTCAAGGACAAGCCCGCCCCCGACAACCTCGAAGTGCCGCCGTACATGTACCTGTCGGACACCCGGCTGATGATCGGCGAAGACAAGAAGGCCTGAGCGCGCGCGATTCCGATCGCAGCAGACGCTGAAACGCAGGCACCACGACGGCACCCAGGAGTAACCACCAACATGGCCGAATACCACGAAGCCCCCGCCAACGCGAACGCGGGCCAGAAGCTGCTGAACTGGGTCGACAACCGGTTCCCGCTGACCAAGCTCTACAACGAGCACATGGGCGAGTACTACGCGCCGAAGAACTTCAACTTCTGGTACATCTTCGGCTCGCTCGCGATGCTCGTGCTGGTGATCCAGATCGTCACCGGCATCTTCCTGGTGATGAACTACAAGCCGGATGCGAGCCTCGCGTTCGCGTCGGTCGAGTACATCATGCGCGACGTGCCGGGCGGCTGGATCATCCGCTACATGCACTCGACGGGTGCCAGCGCATTCTTCATCGTCGTCTACCTGCACATGTTCCGCGGGCTGCTGTACGGCTCGTACCGCAAGCCGCGCGAGCTGGTCTGGATCTTCGGCTGCGGCATCTTCCTGTGCCTGATGGCCGAGGCTTTCATGGGCTACCTGCTGCCGTGGGGCCAGATGAGCTACTGGGGCGCGCAGGTGATCGTCAACCTGTTCTCCGCGGTGCCCTTCATCGGCCCCGATCTGGCGCTGCTGATCCGCGGCGACTTCGTCGTCGGCGACGCGACGCTGAACCGCTTCTTCAGCTTCCACGTGATCGCGGTGCCGCTGGTGCTGCTCGGCCTCGTCGCCGCGCACATCATCGCGCTGCACGAGGTCGGCTCGAACAACCCGGACGGTGTCGAGATCAAGGCCAAGAAGGATTCGAAGGGCATTCCCCTCGACGGCATCCCGTTCCACCCGTACTACACGGTTCACGACATCTACGCGGTCAGCATCTTCCTGATGATCTTCAGCGCGGTGATGTTCTTCGCGCCGACCGGTGGCGGTTACTTCCTCGAGTTCAACAACTTCATCGAGGCGAACCCGCTGAAGACCCCGGCACACATCGCCCCGGTCTGGTACTTCACGCCCTACTACTCGATGCTGCGCGCGACCACCGACCTGATGGTCAACATCCTCGCGGTCATCGTCGCGCTGGCGGCCGTGCTGGGCATCGTGCGCGGCGGCTTCAGCGCGATCGGCAAGGCGGTGCTGGGCATCGTCGCGATCGTCGCGATCGTGATGCTGAAGTACTTCGATGCGAAGTTCTGGGGCGTCGTGATCATGGGCGGCGCGGTCGTGATCCTGTTCTTCCTGCCCTGGCTCGACCGCAGCCTGGTCAAGTCGATCCGCTACCGGCCCGACTGGCACAAGTACCTGTATGGCGTGTTCGTGTTCTTCTTCCTGATCCTGGGCTACCTCGGGTCGCAGCCGCCATCGGATGTCGGCAACTACGTCTCGCAGCTCGGTACGCTGGTCTACTTCGGCTTCTTCCTGCTGATGCCGTGGTGGAGCCGCCTCGGCACCTTCAAGGCCGTGCCCGACCGCGTGACCTTCGCCGCCCACTGACGCGCGCCGCCCGGAGTACCCAGACAATGAAAAAACTCGTTCTCTCCCTGCTGATGTCGTTCGGGCTGATCGCCGGCGCGGCGGCCAATGAAGGCGGCTACCACTGGGACAAGTTCCCGGTCGAGAAGCTCTCCGACGTGGCCGCGCTTCAGCATGGCGCCAAGCTGTTCGTCAACTACTGCCTGAACTGCCACTCGGCCAACTACATGCGCTACAACCGCATGCACGACATCGGCCTGTCGGACAACGACATCAAGAAGAACCTGCTGTTCGCGACCGAGAAGGTCGGCGACACGATGAAGGTCGCGCTCGACCCGAAGCAGGGCAAGGACTGGCTCGCCGCCGCGCCGCCCGACCTGACGCTGATCGCGCGTTCGCGCGCCGACATCGGCAAGGGCAGCGGCGCCGACTTCCTCTACACCTATCTGCGCACGTTCTATCGCGACGACACCAAGGCGACCGGCTGGAACAACCTGGTCTTCCCCGATGTGGCGATGCCGCACGTGCTGTGGGAGCTGCAAGGCCAGCGCGTCGCGAAGTTCGTCAACGAGAAGGATCCGCACGACCCGAGCAAATCGGAGCACCGCTTCGAGGGCTTCGAGCAGACGACGCCGGGCAAGCTCGACGAGCGCGGCTACGACGAGGCGGTTGGCGATCTGGTCGCCTACCTGCAATGGATGGGCGAGCCGGCGCAGGAACACCGCGTGCGCATCGGCGTCTGGGTGCTGCTGTTCCTCGGCGTGCTGACCGTGTTCACCTGGCGGCTCAACGCCTCGTACTGGAAAGACGTGAAGTGACGTCGTCCTCGCTCGCAGCCCGATCGGGCTTCGGGCACCGCGCGCAGTGGTGGCCCGACCCGGCCGACCACTGCGTTTCCGCTTTTGAATCGCCGACTCGCTGACCCGAGACGGCCAGACCCAAGGATCCGCCGCCATGATGGTGCTCTATTCCGGAACGACCGACCCCTACTCGCACCGCTGCCGCTTCGTCCTGTTCGAGAAGGGCATGGACTTCGAGATCCGCGACGTCGACCTGTTCGCGAAGCCCGAAGACATCGCGCTGATGAACCCGTACAACGAAGTGCCGATCCTGGTCGAACGCGACCTGATCCTGTACGAGTCGCACATCATCAACGAGTACATCGACGAGCGTTTCCCGCACCCGCAGCTGATGCCGGGCGACCCGGTCGCGCGTGCCCGCGTCCGGCTGTTCCTGTTCAACTTCGAGAAGGAGCTGTTCGCGCACGTCAACATGCTCGAATCGCGCGGCATGAAGGGCACCGACAAGCAGCTCGAGAAGGCCCGCGCGAACATCCGCGACCGCCTGACCCAGCTCGCGCCGATCTTCCTGAAGAACAAGTACATGCTCGGCGACGACTTCTCGATGCTCGACGTCGCGATCGCGCCGCTGCTGTGGCGCCTCGACTACTACGGCATCGACATGTCGAAGAACGCGGTGCCGCTGCTCAAGTATGCCGAGCGCATCTTCTCGCGACCGGCCTACATCGAGGCGCTGACACCGTCCGAAAAGGTCATGCGCAAGTAACTGCAGGCGAGCCCCGCATGAGCAGTCCTCCGATCGCCCCGGCCACGGCGGGTTCGTCGACCCGACCGTACCTGATCCGCGCACTGCACGACTGGTGCACCGACAACGGCTTCACGCCGTACGTCGCGGTGTTCGTCGACCAGCACGTGCAGGTGCCGAGCGAATACGTCAAGAACAACGAGATCGTGCTGAATGTCGGCTTCGAGGCGACCAGCTCGCTGAAGCTCGGCAACGAGACGATCGAGTTCAAGGCGCGCTTCGGTGGCAGCTCGCGCGAGATCGTCGTGCCGATCGATCACGTCATCGCGATCTACGCGCGCGAGAACGGCCAGGGGATGGCGTTCCCGATGCCGACCGACGGGCAGACCGGTGCGTCGTCGACGAGCGGCGCCGAGGCGCCCGCCGCGATCACCGCGCCGCGCGGGCCGCGCCTCGCATTGACCGACGCGCCGGCGCCGAAGGCCGACACGCCCGTCGAGGCCGGCGACAAGGAGCCGCCACCCGAGCCGCCGTCCGGCGGGCGGCCTTCGCTGAAGCGCGTCAAATAGCGCCACGTATACTTTTCAACGTTTCAGAGTGCATGGCGCCCGCCATGCCGCGCCGGCTTAGCTCAGTTGGTAGAGCACCCGCCTTGTAAGCGGAAGGTCGTCAGTTCGATTCCGACAGCCGGCACCACAGCCTTGTTCAGGCACTCGCGCACACCTTGACGGCCCTCGTGCGGGCCGGCCGTTCAGCTCGATTGAACCTTGACCCGGATTGCGCTAACCTGCCAGCCCCGTTCCCGCAGGATCTCTTCGAGGCGGGGTTGCAGCTGGCGCAGCTTGGCGGCCACCGAGGCGTTCGCGGCCAGCAGCGACCAGCCGGCGTCGTCGACCGGCCCGGGCCTGACGTGAGCGATCAGCGCCGCCGGCAGGCCGGGGCGGATCGCCGCGAAGCGCGCGTTCGAGTCGTGCATCAGTTGCTGCAGCCGCGCGAGCGGCGCGCTCTGCTGCAGCGCCTGTTCGATGCGCAGCGCATCAGGGGTGACCGGCAGCGGTCGCGAAGAATGCTTTGGGTTCACCCGAGGGAGTGTAGCGATGCAGATCTTGATCACGCACGGCAGCCTGGCTCGCACGCGCGTGCTGCGCTTCAACCGCTGGCAACTCGGGGCCGCGTTGCTCGGGCTCACGCTGGCGCTGATGCTGTTCTCGGGCACTGTCTACCACTTCGTGTTCCTGAAGGCGGCGCGCGAGGGCTGGCCGCTCGTCAGCCCGCTGATGCGCCTCGTGGTGCGCGATGAATTCGCGCAGCGCGACCGCTTCATGCGCGAGAACCTCGACGCGATGGCCCAGAAGGTCGGCGAGGTGCAGGCCAAGCTGATCAAGCTCGAGGCGATGGGCGAGCGCGTGTCGACAGCGGTGGGCGTGAAGCCGGAGGAACTGAAGGCCGTGCCGAAGAGCGGCGCCGGCGGCGGGCAGGGCGGCCCGTTCGTGCCGTTCACGGCCGACGCCGCGATGTCGCTCGAGCGCCTGAACGGCGTCGTCAGCTCGCTCGACATCGAGGCCGACCAGCGCACCGATGTCTTCACGCTGCTCGAATCGCGCCTGCTCGAATCGCGGCTCGCGGCGCTGATGATCCCGAACAGCCGACCGGTCGAGGGCGCGATCGGCTCGGGCTTCGGCTTTCGCTCCGACCCGTTCACCGGGCGCGCCGCACTGCACACCGGGCTGGACTTTCCCGCCGAGTCCGGCACGCCGGTGCGCGCCGCGGCCGGTGGCATCGTGCTGGCGAGCGAGTACCACCCGGAGTACGGCCGGCTCGTCGAGATCGACCATGGCAACGGCCTGGTCACGCGCTACGCGCACAACTCGCGCGTGCTGGTCAAGGCGGGCGATCTGGTCCGGCGCGGCCAGGTGATCTCGGAGGTCGGCACGACCGGTCGCTCGACCGGGCCGCACCTGCACTTCGAGGTGCTGGTCGACCGCGTGCCGCAGAACCCGGCCAGGTTCCTGGCCGGCGGTGCGGCCGCGCTCGCGGCGGCCACGAAGCCCGCAGCCCTGCGCCGTTGAGCCCGACCCGGCGAAACCGGGCGCGAATGTTAAAATTCGCAGCTTTGGCTGCGCCGCCGCGCCCGGGGATACCTTGAGTGGGCGGCTTGATTTGGCGGCTTGCCGCCCGCAGCTCCGATCCACACGCCAGCAAGGCGCCGCACCGAAGACCGCGCCAATCCCGCTTGGCTCGATCCCCGCTCGAGTGGCCTCGCTGCCTCGCCTCCCAACCCCAGACGCCGCATGTTGCCCAAGCTTCTCACTTCGATATTCGGTAGCCGCAATGACCGCCTGCTGAAGCAGTACCGGCAAGTCGTGGCCCAGGTCAACGCGTTGGAGCCGCAGTTCGAGGCGCTCGCCGACGCCGAACTCCTCGCGAAGACCGACGAGTTCCGCCGGCGATTCCAGGACGGCGAGGCGCTCGACAAGCTGCTGCCCGAAGCTTTCGCCGTCGTGCGCGAAGGCAGCAAGCGCGTGCTGAAGATGCGCCACTTCGATGTGCAGCTGATCGGCGGCATGACCTTGCACAACGGCAAGATCGCCGAAATGCGCACCGGCGAGGGCAAGACGCTGATGGCGACCCTGCCGGTCTATCTGAACGCGATCGCCGGGCGCGGCGTGCACGTCGTCACCGTCAACGACTACCTCGCGAAGCGAGATGCCGAGTGGATGGGGCGGCTGTACAACTTCCTCGGCCTGTCGGTCGGCGTGAACACGCCGCAGATGAGCCGCGAAGAGAAGCAGGCCGCCTACGCCGCCGATGTGACCTACGGTACCAACAACGAGTTCGGCTTCGATTACCTGCGCGACAACATGGTGCAGGACATCGCCGATCGCGTCGCGCGCGGCCTGTCGTACGCGATCGTCGACGAGGTCGACTCGATCCTGATCGACGAGGCGCGCACGCCGCTGATCATCAGCGGCCAGGCCGAAGACCACACCGAGATGTACGTGCGCATCAACGCGGTGGTGCCCAAGCTGAAGAAGCAGATCGGCGAGCTCGATCTGCGCACCGGCGAAGGCGTGATCGACCCGGGCGACTTCACGGTCGACGAGAAGAGCCACCAGGTCTTCCTGACCGAAGACGGGCACGAAAACGCCGAGCGCATCCTCGGCGAGGCCGGGCTGCTGGCCGAGGGCGCGAGCCTGTACGACCCGGCCAACATCACGCTGATGCACCACGTCTATGCGGCGCTGCGCGCGAAGCACCTGTACAACCGCGACCAGCACTACGTTGTGCAGGACGGCGAGGTCATCATCGTCGACGAGTTCACCGGCCGCCTGATGACAGGGCGGCGCTGGTCCGACGGCCTGCACCAGGCGGTCGAGGCGAAGGAGGGCGTGCAGATCCAGAGCGAGAACCAGACGCTCGCGTCGATCACGTTCCAGAACTACTTCCGCATGTACGGCAAGCTGTCGGGGATGACCGGCACCGCCGACACCGAGGCCTACGAGTTCCAGGAGATCTACGGCCTCGAGACCGTCGTGATCCCGCCGAACAAGCCGACGATCCGCAAGGACGAGCTCGACCTCGTCTACAAGACCAGCCGCGAGAAGTTCGAGGCCGTCATCAAGGACATCCGCGAGTGCCATGAGCGCGGTCAGCCGGTGCTCGCCGGCACGACCTCGATCGAGAACTCCGAGCTGATCTCGGGCCTGCTGCAAAAGGCGAAGCTGCCGCACAACGTGCTGAACGCGAAGCAGCATGCGCGCGAGGCCGAGATCGTCGCGCAGGCCGGGCGCCCGGGCGTGATCACGATCGCGACCAACATGGCCGGTCGCGGCACCGACATCGTGCTCGGCGGCAACGTCGAGAACCAGATCAAGGTGATCGACGCCGACGACGCGATCCCCGCCGACGAGAAGGCCGCGCGCGCGAAGCAGCTGCACGACGAATGGCAGAGCCTGCACGACAAGGTCAAGGCCGAGGGCGGCTTGCGCATCATCGCGACCGAACGCCACGAGTCGCGCCGCATCGACAACCAGCTGCGTGGCCGTTCGGGCCGCCAGGGCGACCCGGGCTCGTCGCGCTTCTACCTCTCGCTCGACGACTCGCTGATGCGCATCTTCGCGGGCGACCGTGTGCGCGCGATCATGGAGCGGCTGAAGATGCCCGACGGCGAGGCGATCGAGGCCGGCATCGTCACGCGTTCGATCGAGAGCGCGCAGCGCAAGGTCGAGGCGCGCAACTTCGACGTGCGCAAGCAGCTGCTCGAATACGACGATGTCAGCAACGATCAGCGCAAGGTGATCTACCAGCAGCGCAACGACATCCTCGAGGCGGCGAGCCTGAACGAGCAGATCGCGAACCTGCGCCAGAGCGCGATGACCGACGTCGTGCGCACCTACGTGCCGGCCGACAGCGTCGAGGAGCAATGGGACCTGGCCGGGCTCGAGAACGTGCTGCGCGAAGAGTGGCACCTCGATCTGGGCCTGCGCGCGGACGTCGAGAAGAGCGCGTCCATCACCGACGAAGAGATCGCCGAGAAGGTCACGCAGGCGGCCGATGCCTCGTTCAACGCCAAGGTCGAGCGCGTCGGGCTCGAGCAGTTCACGCCGTTCATGCGCATGATCCTGCTGCAGTCGATCGACTCGCACTGGCGCGAGCACCTCGCTGCGCTCGACTACCTGCGCCAGGGCATCCACCTGCGCGGCTACGCGCAGAAGAACCCGAAGCAGGAGTACAAGCGCGAGGCCTTCGAGCTGTTCTCGCAGCTGCTCGATGTCGTCAAGATGGACGTGACGCGCGTGCTGATGACGGTGCGCATCCAGTCCCAGGAAGAAGTCGAGCAGGCGGCCGAGGCGATCGAAGAGCGTGCCGAGCGCATCAGCAACGTCACCTACACGCACCCGAACGAAGACGGCAGCGTCTCGTCCGGCGACGAGGAGTCCGACGTGGCGACGCTCGTCGCCGAGGTGCCGAAGGTCGGCCGCAACGACCCGTGCCCTTGCGGCAGCGGCAAGAAGTACAAGCAGTGCCACGGCCGGCTGGCCTGACGACGCGCCGCGCAGTTATGCTCGGCGGATGACCGACGGGGCCACCACAGAAGCCGGCGCAAGACACGAATTGCTGCGGCTCGCGCTGCACAATTCGGCGCGCAGCGTGCTGCTGCAGGTCGTCGCCGTCGCCGTCATCGCCGCGATGGGCGTGCATGCCAACCGGCCCGGAACGGCCGCCATCGTCGCCGGGATCGGCATCGGCGTCGCGGCCTGGCGGCTGTTGATCTCGCGTCGCCACGCGCAGCTCAAAGGGCCTACCGAAGCCGCGCTGATGCGCCTGCAGGTCGAGCTCGAAGGCAACGCGGCGCTTTCCGGCGCGATGTGGGCGATCGCGACGCTGGCCATCTACCCGGCGCTGCACGGCACGCTGGGCACGACCTACGTCGGCATGGTGTTCGGCTCGATCACCGTGGCTGCGTTCTTCATGACGCTGGTGGGGCGCTCGTTCCAGATCCTTTCCAGCATCCAGCTCGGCGCGCTGATCGTCGTCTGCCTGGCGAGCGAGGCCGTGCGGTCGTTGCCGCTCGCGATGCTGGCCGTGATCTTCGGTGTCACGCTGTACCGGGCGGCGCGCGAGTTCAGAGCGACGGCGACCCGCGCGATCCAGCACAGCCGCGAGGCCGACGCTGCAAACGCCTCGCTGCAGCGCGCGAAGGAGCTGGCCGAGTCGGCGAACCTGGCGAAGTCGCAGTTCCTCGCGACGATGAGCCACGAGATCCGCACGCCGATGAACGGCGTGCTCGGTGCGCTCGAACTGCTGCGCCGCTCGACGCTGGATGCCGACCAGCGCCGCCTGGTGCGCACCGCGGCATCGTCGGGCTCGTCGCTGATGACGATCCTGAACGACGTGCTCGATCACTCGAAGATCGAGGCCGGCAAGCTCAACCTGACGAGCGCCCCTTTCTCGCTGCACGCGCAGTGCGTCTCGGTGATTTCGCTGTTCCGCGGCAACGCCGAGGGCAAGGGCCTGAAGCTGACGCTCGATCTCGAGCCCGATGTCGAGGAGTGGGTGATCGGCGACGCCCAGCGTCTGAAGCAGGTGCTGCTCAACCTCGTCGGCAACGCGATCAAGTTCACCGAGCGCGGCGAAGTCGTGATGCGGATCGCGCCGCAGCGTGCCGCGGCTGGAATGACAGGCGTGCTGTTCGAGGTGCGCGACACCGGCATCGGCATCCCGGCCGACGCGATGCAAGGCCTGTTCGAGCCGTTCCACCAGGTCGACGGCACGCGCAGCCGACGCCGTGGCGGGACTGGGCTGGGTCTGGCGATCAGCCAGCGCATCATCGAGGCAATGGGCGGCAAGATCGAGGTCAAGAGCCGCCCGGGCCTGGGCTCCCGGTTTCGCTTCGGCCTTGCGTTCGAACCCGACCGCGCCACCGTGCATGTGGCGCAGAACGACTCGGCCCTCGGTGGGCTCGATGGCGATTCGGCGCTGATGGGCAGTGTGCTCGTGGTCGAGGACAACGAGGTCAACCGGATGATCGCACGCGAGGTGCTGCAGTCGCTCGGCCTGGACGTGATCGAGGCCGGCGACGGCCGCGAGGCGCTTCGGCAGCTCGCCGCGCACAACGTCGATGTCGTGCTGATGGATTGCCAGATGCCGGTGATGGACGGCTATGCCGCGACACAGGAGATCCGCAAGCGCGAGGCGCGCATGGGCCTGCCGCGCCTGCCGGTGCTGGCGCTGACAGCGGATGCGTTCGACGAAGACGCGGCGCGTTCGCGCGAGGCCGGCATGGACGCCCACCTCGCGAAGCCCTATACCCGCGACCAGCTGCAGGAGCTGCTGAAGACCTGGCTCTGAGGCGAGCGAGGCGGCCCAGCCCGGTCAGCGCGCGTCCGTGATGAACCTCAGGCGAACGCGCCCCATTCGGTGACGCCGGTGCGCTCTTCGCCCCACGCGGTGTCGAGCTCGATCTGCTTGATTTCGGCCACCGCGCCCTCGTTGCCGCCACCGGCCTTGCGCACCTGGGCGCGCGCGAGGCGCTCCATCAGTCGCAGGTCGCGGTCGGTCAGTTGCAGCGCCGTCTCGACCCACTGGTCGACGATCGTCATCAGCGACTCGTAGGTGATCGGTGCGGCGTGGCGCCGTGCCTCGAGCGCCGCAAGCGTGCCGCGCAGGCGCGGGCTGACCGAGCGGATCACCGCTTCGACGGCGGCCTCGCCTTCGCCGTCTTCGACCACCAGGTCGACCAAATGATGCCGCCGGAGCTGATCGGCGGTGTACAGGCGGCCCGACAGGATCATCTCGTTCGCGACCGCGAAGCCGGCCTTGCGGATCGTGAAGTCCCACGCGCCCATGCCGGGGAACAGGTTGAACAGCACTTCCGGGAAGCCGGCCTGCGCGCTGCGCTCGAAGATGACCTTGTGAAACGGCATCACCGATTCGAGGCCGCCGCCGAGCGTGTCGCCCTGCACCAGCACGGTGGTGTGCACGCCCAGCTTCGATGCGTTCTCCATCCACCACACCAGATCGATGCAGCGCCGTCCGTACAGGCGCAGCGACTCGACATCGCGCGCCCGGATCAGCAGCACGAAGAGCGAGAGGTCGCCGCCGAAGTTGAAGACGCCGGGCACATCGGAGGTCATCACGTAGTGCTTGACCAGCCCCGGGTTCTCGGCGATGTCGCTGAAGACGCGCTGCAGCTCGGCCATCGCGGCCAGGCTGTAGCACTGGATCGGCTTGACGCAGGTGCGCAGGCGCAGCGCGGCAAGCTCCTCGCTCCATTCGAGGCGGATGTACTTGTAGGGCCGCGTCATCAGCGTCGCCAGCGCGGCGGCATGCTCCGGCCTCATACGGCTTCGAACACGCGCGTGAAGTAGTAGAAGTTGACCATCGTCGACTCGACGATGGCCTCGCGCGCGTCGTCGTCGGTGATCGTGTTCAGCACCTGGCGCAGCGTCGCCATGTGTTCGGCGTCCATCGTCGCGTGCGAGCTGATGAACGAGACGCCGCGCTCGCCCTCGAGCAGCAGCGATTCGCGGATCGCCGACGAGAAGGTGCCGCCGTAGACCGAGGCGATCACCTCGAGCGCGTACATCATCCCGAGCACCGCGCAGGGGTGGCGTCGATCGGCGGCCCAGTAGTTGTAGCCGTTCAGCGCCAGCGTGTGGATCCCGGCCTTGTGCGCGCGCGTGTCGGCATGGCCGACGCCGATCGCGTCGAGGTCGTTCATCACCCACTCCTCGTGCCCCGATTCCTCGTGCATGTGCTCGTACAGGTAATAGCGCACCTGGCGCTGCGCGTCGGGCACGCGGCTGGCGGCCGCGGCGCACACCGGGTTGAAGTGCCAGACCACGTGGTACAGCTCGAGCAGCAGCCTGCGATAGCGCTCGATGCTCATGCCGTGCGCGACGGCGTCGAGCACGACCGGGTTGGTCTCGAAATCACGACGCGCTTCGTCGGTGCGCATCACCAGATCGGCAAAGAAAGGCAGCATGGGGTTTCCGTCAACGTGGTTTTGTATTTGGCGCCGTCAATCTTGGGATTGACGCGTGGCTCGATGCATGTTCCGGGCCGACTCTAATGCAGCTTGCCGGTGCTGAACATTGGCAAGCCTTACAGGGTCGTCGATTCGAGTTCCTACAATCCTCGGCCATCCCTCTCTCACTGCGAGCCGCCCATGCCCGTGAACCTGCAAGCCCCCGATCCGAATTGCCTTCATCCCGTCCCCGGCGTCGAGCTCGGCATCGCGATGGCCGGCGTGCGCAAGGCGAACCGGCGCGACCTGACGGTCGTGACGATCGCGGAAGGCTCGACGGTCGCCGGCGTGTTCACGCGCAACCGCTTCTGCGCCGCGCCGGTGCAGCTGTGCCGCAGCCACCTCGCGCGCAGCGCGAGCCCGCGCGCGATCGTCGTCAACACCGGCAACGCCAACGCCGGCACCGGCGAAGACGGCCTGGCGCGCGCGTTCGAGACCTGCACCGCGCTCGCGGGCCACTTGAAGATCGCGCCCGAACAGGTGCTGCCGTTCTCGACCGGCGTGATCATGGAGAGCCTGCCGGTCTCCGCGATCGTCGCCGGCCTGCCGGCCGCGTTGGCCGATCTCGCCCCCGACCATTGGGGCGTTGCGGCGGAGGCGATCATGACGACCGATACGCTGCCGAAGGCGGCATCGGCGCGGCTGCAGATCGGCGGCAAGACCGTCACGATCACCGGCATCAGCAAGGGCGCCGGGATGATCCGGCCGAACATGGCGACGATGCTCGGCTTCGTCGCGACCGACGCGGTGATCGCGCCGGCACTCATGCAGGCGCTGGTCCAGGACGCGGCCGACCAGTCGTTCAACCGCATCACGATCGACGGCGACACCTCGACCAACGATTCGTTCGTGCTGATCGCGACTCACCGCGCCGGTCATGCCGAGATCACGCAGTTCGATGCGGGCGATGGCAAGCGCCTGCGCGACGCGGTCGTCGACGTCTCGCGCCAGCTCGCGCAGGCGATCGTGCGCGACGGCGAAGGCGCGACCAAGTTCATCAGTGTGCAGATCGACGGCGGCCGGACCGAGGACGAGTGCCGCCAGGCCGCCTACGCGATCGCGCACTCGCCGCTGGTCAAGACCGCGTTCTTCGCCAGCGACCCGAACCTCGGGCGCATCCTGGCGGCGGTCGGCTATGCCGGCATCGCCGACCTCGACCAGACGAAGATCGACCTGTTCCTCGACGATGTACACGTGGTGCAAAGCGGCGGCCGGCTCGCGAGCTACCGCGAGGAGGACGGCCAGCGCGTGATGAAGCAAAGCGAGATCACGGTGCGCGTCGACCTGCACCGCGGCGCGGCCTCGACGACCGTCTGGACCTGCGACCTCAGCTACGACTACGTCAAGATCAACGCCGACTACCGCAGCTGAGTGCGCGCGGCGGCGCGCAGCAGCCACAGCGCGGCGAGCGCCGCGAGCAGGTGCTTCAGCGTGTGCCCGCTGGTGAAGCCCAGGGCATCGAGGACCGGCTGGTCCGCGAGCTCCATCAGCTTCGCCGCGGCATACAGGCCGAGCACGGCCCACCAGTCGCGATCGCGCAGGGCGCCCGCTGCGGACGCCGGCAGCTTCAACCACAGCGCGGCGGGCGCAAGCAGCATCGGCAGAAACTGCACGAACAAGTACGGGCGCAGGTCGCCGATCCCGCGTTGCTCGCCGAGCCACCACCAGGCGACCGACGCGCTTGCCAGCACGGTCGCCGACGCGAGTGCGGGGACGCCGGCCCAACGGCTGTCGACGCGCTCCGCCAGCAGCGCGCAGCTCAGCAGCGCGCAGGCGCAGGCGATCGGCAATCGGTCGAATACCAGCGCGCCATTGCCGGGCGCCCAGTGGTACAGCGCCGAGCCGAATGCGGTGCCGATCATCGCGACGGCAAAGCCGCACCAGAGGTGGCGCCGGGCATGCGTCGAACGCAGGTGGATGCGCAGCCCCCACAGGCCGATCAGCGCGAACGGCAGGTTGCTCAGCACGTTCTCGGCGTTCGGCAGGCCGAGCCAGCTGCGTGCGTCGGCGAACGCGTGATAACCCTCCCATTGCGGGATCGGGCCGCGCAGGCCGAGCGCGATGGCGAGCAGTGCCGCGATCGCGAGCAGCCACAGGGCCGGGCGGTGGCGGGTCAATGGCGGTGAGGAATGCGTCGATGAAGACATGGTGTGGGGTGTTGAGTGAAGACGGCGCGGCCATCGTGTCGCGGCTGCCGTGCTCTGCGCAAGGCGCATCGGCGGCGGTCGCACACGATGCGTCCGCCGGTATCGGCAGACGCAACGACTACAGGCACCCGCTCATCCCCAATCGAGTGGACTCGATGCAACGCCGCGGCGCTTGCCCGTCTTGCGCGGCCGCCGTTGCCGCTGCTACGATGCGCACTCGAAATCGATCGACCCCCATCGGACACGCGCAATGAGCCAGCCCCTTCACCACCACGACCACACCGCCGCGCGCGGTGAGCCGTGCGTCGGCGCGGTCTGGCTCGACTCCGGCATCACGCCCGGGCTCGTCGTCGTCGACTCGAATCGACCGGCCATCGTCGCCGTCGCCGCACGCGGGCTGCTGATGCAGTTCGGCGCTGCGCACTAGTCCCTCTCGGCATCCGCTTCCGACCCAGGAGCTTCCGCTGAGAGATCAGCGGAAGAATCGGATCCACGCTCCTGTCTTTCGCTGCCCCGGGTCTACCGACCCAGCAAGGCATCTACCCGATGCCCGCGAGACAGAGCAGAAGAAAGAGGTGAAGACCATGAGACGGGTCTTGATGAACTGGAGCACCGGCCTGCTGGCCGGCATGCGAGCGCGATTCGCGTTGCCCGCCGACGACCTGCTGCACAACCTGGCCTACCGGCGCCTGTGGACGTCGATCCTGATCAGCTCGTTCGGCGGGCAGGTGACGATGCTCGCGCTGCCGCTGACCGCCGCCGTGCTGTTGCACGCGAGTCCCACGCAGATGGGCCTGCTGACCGCGATGGAGATCGCGCCCTTCGTGCTGTTCTCGCTGCCGGTCGGCGTGTGGCTCGATCGCGTCCGCAAGTTGCCGGTCTACATCGCCGGCGAGACGCTGCTCGCGTTCGTCGTCGCGAGCGTGCCGTTCGCGTGGTGGATGGGCTGGCTGGCGATGCCGTGGATGTACGTCTGCGCGTTCCTGCTCGGTACGATCTTCACGATCGCCGGCTCGGCGGCGCAGATCGTGCTGACGCAGGTCGTGGCACGCGAGCGGCTGGTCGAAGCGCACGCGAAGAACGCACTCGCGATGTCCGGTGCCGAGGTCGCGGGGCCGGGGCTGGCCGGCGCGTTGATCAAGCTGGTCGGTGCGCCGCTCGCGCTGCTGGTCGACGCGGCGCTGCTGCTCGTCTCGGCGGCGATCCTGCGTGGCGTCGTGATCTTCGAGGACGTGCGCCCGCGCAGCGACGCGCACTTCCTGCGCGACCTGCGCGCCGGCGTGCGCTTCGTCGCGCGCCATCGCCTGCTGATGTCGCTCGCGATCGCGGTCGGCGTCTGGCAGATGTGCCACAACGCGGCGATCGTCGTGCAGATCCTGTTCGCGACGCGCACGCTGGGCCTGTCGGAACAGGCGGTCGGCCTGAGCTACATGGGCATGGGCGTCGGCACGATCGTCGCGAGCGTGTTCGGTTCGCGCTTGAGCCGCCGCATCGGGCCGGGGCCGTGCCTGGTGCTCGGCTTCGCCGTGTGCGGCGCCGGCTGGCTGCTGCTCGCGGCGGCGCCGGCGAACGTGTTCGGCGTGGCCGCGTTCGCGCTGATGCTGATGCTGTTCTCGACCGGCGCGGTACTCGTGTTCATCAACTTTCTTGCGCTTCGCCAGGCGGTCACGCCGGTGCCGCTCCTGGGCCGGATGACGAGCACGATGCGCTGGCTGATCCTGATCCCGGCCGGTCCGGGCGCGCTGCTCGGCGGCTGGCTCGGCGAGCACTTCGGGCTGCGCAGCTCGCTCGCGTTCGCCGGCTGCAGCGCATTGCTGCTCGCGGTCGTCGCGTGGCGCACGCCGGTGATCCGCGGCGTGCGTGCGCTGCCGCAGCCCGAGCGCGAGCGCGACTGGATCGGCGCCGAAGCCGATGTTCGTGCGGCACGCCCGGCTGCCGAAGCAACGACCTGACCCTGGACGACGGAGAAGACGACATGGATGCGCTGCTCGAAGACGTGCCCGAATACCTCGCGACCGAACGCCTGATCCTGCGCGTTGCGCGCGGCAGCGATGCCGCGGCGCTGAACGCTGCGGTGTGCGAGTCGCTCGACGACCTGCGCCGTTACATGCCCTGGGCGCAGACCGCGCCATCGCTGGCGCAGAGCAACGCCGATTGCCGCCGCATGCAGGCGAAGTTCCTGTTGCGCGAGGATCTGACGCTCTTCACGTTCGAGCGCTGCGCCGACGGCGGCGAAGGCGACTTCGTCGGCGGTACCGGCCTGCACCGCATCGACTGGAACGTGCGCCGTTTCGAGCTGGGCTACTGGTGCCGAACCAGCCGGCAGGGGCGTGGCTACGTGACCGAGGCGGCGCAGGCGCTGACGGCTTTCGCATTGGACACGCTGCGCGCGCGGCGCGTCGAGGTCCGGATGGACGACACGAACGAGCGCAGCTGGCGGGTCGCGCAGCGTTCCGGCTTTGCGCTCGAGGGCGTGTTGCGCAGCGAACTGCTGAACCTGCAGGGCGAGCCCCGCGATACCCGGATCTACGCGCGCGTTGCCGAGGCGTCAGGCGTGAACGCCTGAGGCGCCCGGCGGCAGGCGATCGACCGCGTCGGTGATGATGCCGTCGATGCCGAGCGCGACCAGGCGCCGCGCCTCGGCCGCGTCGTTGACGGTGTAGACCAGCGCGCGCATGCCGGCACCGTGGAGCTGGGCGAGCAACGCGGCGTCCATGAGCTCGAAATTGGTCACGACGGCAGCGCAGCCGAGTGCCCGGGCCTGCTCGAACCAGCCGTCGACCAGGGTGTCGAGCAGCAGCGCGCGCGGGAGGCTCGGCGCGGCCTCGTGCGCGGCCAGCAAGGCCTCGGGGCTGAACGAGCTGAGCAGCGGCGGCACGGCCTGGCCGGCCCACAGCCGCGCCGCTTCGATCGCGACGACGCGGCCGGTGCGTACCTCATCGCCGGGTGTCGGCTTGATCTCGATGTTCAGCGTGAAGCCGTTGCCGATGCAGTAGGCCGCGACGCCGGCGAGGCTCGCGATCGGCTCGCCGGCGAAGTCGCGGCTGTGCCAGCCACCCGCATCGAGCCGCGCGAGTTCTCCCCAGTTCAACTGGCTCGCCGCGCCATGGCCCGAGCTCGTGCGCTCCAGCGTCGCGTCGTGGAGCAGAAACGGCACGCCGTCGGCGCTGAGTTTCAGGTCGCACTCGAACGCGCGATACCCGTGCGAGGCGCCGCGATGGAACGCCGCGAGCGTGTTCTCGGGCGCAAGTTTCCCGGCACCGCGGTGCGCGATCCACAACGGGTACGGCCAGTCCGGCAAGCTCATGCTCAGACGCGCTTCGTCGTGGCCGCGTCGAACCAGTGCAGGTGCTCGGGTGTCGTCGTCAGCGAGACCACGTCGCCGGCCTTCGGCGGCGGCAGCGTTGCATCCAGGCGCACCGTGAACAGCGTCTCCCCGACCCGGCCGTACACGAGCCGTTCGGCGCCGAGCATCTCGAGCGCCTCGACCTTCAACGGCCAGCCGGCCGAGCCATTGCGGCTCAGCTCGGTGTGCTCGGGCCGCAGGCCCAGGATCAGCTCGCCGCTGCGCGGCGCGGCAGCGGCCAGCGCCAGCGACTGCCCGCCCGCGATGAAGCGCGAACCGTCGGCCTGGCCCTTGATCAGGTTCATCGGCGGCGAGCCGATGAAGCTCGCGACGAAGGTCGTCGCGGGCCGGTGGTAGACCTCGTCGGGCGTGCCGATCTGCTCCATGCGGCCCGCGTTCATCACGATCATGCGCTGCGCGAGCGTCATCGCCTCGACCTGGTCGTGCGTGACGAACAGCGAGGTGACGCCGAGTTCGGCGTGCAGCTTCTGGATCTCGAGGCGGGTCTGGGCGCGCAGCTTCGCGTCGAGGTTGGACAGCGGCTCGTCGAACAGGAAGACCTGCGGCTGGCGCACGATCGCGCGCCCCATCGCGACGCGCTGGCGTTGCCCGCCGGAGAGCTCGCGCGGCTTGCGCTGCAGGTAGGCGCCGAGCTCGAGGATCTTCGCGGCCTTGTCGACGCGGACCTTGATCTCCTCCACCGGCACCTTCGCGATCTTCAATCCGTAAGCCATGTTGTCGAAGACGCTCATGTGCGGGTACAGCGCGTAGTTCTGGAACACCATCGCGATGTCGCGCTCGCTCGGCTCGGTGTCGTTGACGACGCGCCCGCCGATCGCGATCTCGCCATTGGTGATTTCCTCGAGGCCGGCGACCATGCGCAGCAACGTCGACTTGCCGCAGCCCGACGGGCCGACGATGACGATGAACTCGTGGTCGACGATCTCGGCGCTGACGCCGTGGATCACCGGGTTCGCCTTCGGCCCCGTGCCGTAGCGCTTGACGACGTTTCTGAGGGAGATGGATGCCATGTCGTTGTGTGTTTACTTTTCGGTGTCTACCAGGCCCTTGACGAACCAGCGCTGCATCAGGATCACGACGACCGCCGGCGGCAGCATCGCCATGATCGCGGTGGCCATCACGATGTTCCACTCGTTGCCCGAGTCGCCGCCGGCGATCATGCGCTTGATGCCGACGACGACCGGGTACATGTCTTCGCTGGTCGTCGCGAGCAGCGGCCACAGGTACTGGTTCCAGCCGTAGATGAACTGGATCACGAACAGCGCCGCGATCGAGGTCTTCGACAGCGGCAGCAGGATGTCCCAGAAGAAGCGCATCGGCCCGGCGCCGTCGATGCGCGCGGCCTCGACCAGCTCTTCGGGAACGGTCAGGAAGAACTGGCGGAACAGGAAGGTCGCGGTCGCCGACGCGATCAGCGGGATCGTCAGGCCGGCGTAGCTGTTCAGCAGCCCGAGGTCGGCGACGACCTTGTAGGTCGGCAGGATGCGCACCTCGACCGGCAGCATCAGCGTCACGAAGATCGCCCAGAAGAACAGGCCGCGCATCGGGAAGCGGAAGTACACCAGCGCGAACGCCGACAGCAGCGACACCGCGATCTTGCCGAAGGTGATCACGAGCGCGGTGACCAGGCTGACCCACATCATCCGCCCGACCGGTGCGTTCGAGCCCGCGCCGCCGCCGTGGCCGGTCAGCGCGGCGACGTAGTTCTCCCAGAAATGGCCGCCCGGCAGCATCGGCATCGGCAGCTGCACGATTTCCTGCGAGGTGTGCGTCGACGCGACGAACGCGAGGTAGAGCGGGAACGCGACGATCAGGATGCCCAGGAGCATCATCGCGTGCGCGAGCAGCCCGAGCGTGGCGCGGCGTTCAACCATGAGACTTCGCCATCAGTAGTTCACCTTCTTCTCGACATAGTGGAACTGCAGCACCGTCAGCGCGACGACGATCAGCATCAGCACGACCGACTGCGCCGCCGAACTGCCGATGTCGCCGCCCTTGACGCCGTCCTGGAAGACCTTGTAGACCAGGATCACCGTGTCGCGCCCCGGGCCGCCGCTGGTGGTCGCATCGATGATCGCGAAGGTGTCGAAAAACGCGTAGACCATGTTGATCACGAGCAGGAAGAAGGTGGTCGGCGACAGCAGCGGAAACTGGATCGACCAGAAGCGCCGCCATGGGCGCGCGCCGTCGATCGCCGCCGCCTCGATCAGCGACTTCGGGATCGACTGCAAGCCGGCCAGAAAGAACAGGAAGTTGTACGACAGCTGCTTCCAGACCGCCGCGGCGACGATCAGCGACATCGCGTGCGTCGAGTTCAGCAGGTGGTTCCACTCGAAGCCGAAGAACCTCGAGAGGCCGAAGGCGACGACGCCGATCGACGGCGAGAACATGAACACCCACAGCACGCCGGCCACCGCCGGCGCGACCGCGTACGGCACGATCAGCATCGTCTTGTAGAACAGCGCGCCCTTGATGATGCGGTCGGCGAAGATCGCCAGCACCAGCGACAGCGCGATCCCGAGCACCGCGACCAGCACCGAGAAGAGCGCGGTCGTCTTGAACGATTCGAGGTAGGCCGAATCGCCGACCAGCGTCTTGAAGTTGTCCAGACCCGCCCACTCGGTGGACAGGCCGAAGCTGTCCTGAACCTGAAGCGACTGCAGCACCGCCTGCGCCGCGGGCCAGAAGAAGAACACGCCGATGATCGCCACCTGCGGCGCGAGCAAGGCCCAGGGCAACCAGGCGGAGTTGAAGCGAACGCGCTTTTCCATGAGGCTCGGATTCAGTCAATGAACCCGACCGCGCCGGCGACGGCAGGGTCGGGTCGGCACACGGGCGGGCGCCCGGGAAGGGTCAGGGCGCCGGCGCCTTGTTGGCGCGCTCGAAGCGCTCGAGCTGTTCGTTGCCGCGCTTCATCGCGTCTTCGAGCGCCTGCTTCGGTTCCTTCTTGCCGGACCAGATCGCCTCGGTCTCTTCATCGAGGATGGTGCGGATCTGCACGAAGTTGCCCAGGCGGATGCCGCGCGACTTGTCGGTCGTCTTGCGGATCATCTGCGTCACCGCGACATCGGTGCCGGGCTTGTCCTTGTAGAAGCCCGACTTCTCGGTCAGCTGGTAGGCCGCCATCGTGATCGGCAGGTAGCCGGTGCGCTTGTGGCTGGCCGACTGGACCTCGGGGTTCGACAGGTACTTGAAGAACTCGGCGACGCCCTTGTACTCGGCCGGCTTCTTGCCCGCCATCACCCACAGGCTCGCGCCGCCGATCGCGGTGTTCTGCGGCGCGCCCGGCACATCGGGGTAGTACGGCAGCGCCGACAGCCCGTAGGCGAACTTCGCGCCCCTCGCGACATCGGCATACGAACCCGACGAGCCGGTGAACATCGCGCACTCGCCCGAAACGAACGACGGCACCGCGACGCTGGCGCGGCCCTTGTAGACGAACAGGCCCTGCTTGGCCATGTTCGAGAGGTTCTCGAAGTGGCGCAGGTGCAGCGGCGAGTTGAACGCGAGGCGCGCGCCGGGGCCGCCGAAGCCGTTGTTCTGGGTCGCGAACAGCGTGTTGTGCCACAGCGAGAAGCTCTCGAGGTGGACCCAGCTCATCCAGCTCGTCGTGTAAGGGCACTTGCTGCCGGCCGCCTTCAGCTTCGCGGCCGCCAGCGTCACTTCGGGCCAGGTCGTCGGCGCCTTGTTCGGGTCGAGGCCGGCGGCCTTGAAGGCGTCCTTGTTGTAATAGAAGATCGTCGTCGAGCTGTTGAACGGGAACGACATCATCTCGCCGTTCGGCGCGGTGTAGTAGGCCGACACCGCGGGCACGTAAGCCTTCGGATCGAAGCCGACGCCGCTTTGCTTCATCACCTCGCCGACCGGCTTGACCGCGCCCTTGGCGGCCATCATCGTCGCGGTGCCGACCTCGAACACCTGCAGGATGTGCGGCGCGTTGCCGGCCCGGAATGCGGCCATCGCCGCGACCATCGATTCGTCGTAGTTGCCCTTGAAGGTGGGCACGACCTTGTACTCCTTCTGGCTCGCGTTGAAATCCTTCGCCAGGTCGTTGACCCATTCGTTCAGGCCACCGGTCATCGAGTGCCACCACTGGACCTCGACCTGGGCCTGTGCCGGGCCCGACATGGCCAGCGCGAACGCACCGCAGGCGATTGCGAGAGACTTGAATTTCATGACAACTCCGTGAGTGTTTGGGTCGGTTCGTGGCCAACCCGGCAGTGTGCGTCGGCTTTGTGACACGCGCGTTTATCGCCGTGAAGCGGCAGCGCAGCAATTGGGATGAACCTCAGGTCGGCATGCGGCCGCGTTGCCGCATGTCCGCCATGCTGCAGTGCCACATGGGGCTGCGGTAACATGCTGCCTCAAGTGCCAACGCGGGTGCCGACGAGCGCCCGGCCCCCATGAACGCACCCATCCCACTGAGCCAGATCACCGCCGCCGCGACGGCCGCGCAGCACGCGCCGCGGCTGCGCGAGATTCCCTACAACTACACCTCGTTCTCCGACCGCGAGATCGTGATCCGGCTGTTGGGCGCGCGCGCCTGGGAGGTGCTCAGCCGCCTGCGCGACGAGCGTCAGACCGGCCGCTCGGCGCGCATGCTGTACGAGGTGCTCGGCGACATCTGGGTCGTGCAGCGCAACCCCTACCTGCAGGACGACCTGCAGGCCAACGCACGTCGGCGCGGGCTGCTGATCGATGCGTTGCATCACCGATTGGGCGAGGTCGAGAAGCGGCGCACGCCGGCGGTCGATCCCGAGCGCGATGCCGCGGTCGGCGAACTGCTCGGCCTGGCCAGCGCGGCGGTGACCGCCTTCGCGGAGCAATTCGACGCGGTCGCCGAGCTGCGCCGACGCACGGCCAAGGTGCTCGGCCGCGTGACCGCGAAGGACAACATCAAGTTCGACGGCCTGTCGCGCGTCTCGCACGTGACCGATGCGACCGACTGGCGCGTCGAGTACCCGTTCGTCGTGCTGACGCCCGACACCGAGGCCGAGATGGCCGGGCTCGTGAAGGGCTGCGTCGAACTCGGCCTGACGATCATTCCGCGCGGCGGCGGCACCGGCTACACCGGCGGCGCGATCCCGCTGGTCTGGAACAGCGCGGTCATCAACACCGAGAAGCTCGAGGCGATGACCGAGGTCGAGATGCTGACCTTGCCGGGCCTGAACCGCGAGGTCGCGACCATCTGGACCGAGGCCGGCGTCGTCACGCAGCGCGTTGCCGATGCGGCGGAGCGCGCCGGCTTCGTGTTCGCGGTCGACCCGACCTCGGCCGAGGCCTCGTGCATCGGCGGCAATGTCGCGATGAACGCGGGCGGCAAGAAGGCCGTGCTGTGGGGCACCGCGCTTGACAACCTCGCGTCGTGGCGCATGGTCACGCCGGAGGCGAAGTGGCTCGAGGTCACGCGGCTGAACCACAACATGGGCAAGATCCATGATGTCGAGGTCGCAAGCTTCGAGCTGCGCTACTTCGACGCGTCGGGCAAGAAGCTCGAACGCAGCGAACGTCTCGACATTCCCGGCAGCATCTTCCGCAAGGAGGGCCTCGGCAAGGACGTGACCGACAAGTTCCTCGCCGGCCTGCCGGGCATCCAGAAGGAGGGTTGCGACGGCCTGATCACGAGCGCGCGCTGGGTCGTGCACAAGATGGCGGCGCACACGCGCACGGTCTGCCTCGAATTCTTCGGCAACGCGAAGGACGCCGTGCCGTCGATCGTCGACATCAAGGACTTCATGTTCGCCGAGGCGAAGCGCGGCGGCGCGATCCTCGCCGGCCTCGAGCACCTCGACGACCGCTACCTGCGCGCCGTCGGCTACGCGACCAAGAGCAAGCGCGGCGGCCTGCCGAAGATGGTGCTGTTCGGCGACATCGCCGGCGACGATGCCGACGTGGTCGCGCGCGCCACCAGCGAGGTCGTGCGCCTGGCCAACGGCCGCGCCGGCGAAGGCTTCATCGCGGTCAGCGCCGAGGCGCGCAAGAAGTTCTGGCTCGACCGCAAGCGCACCGCGGCGATCAGCAAGCACACGAACGCGTTCAAGGTCAACGAGGACGTCGTGATCCCGCTGCCGCGCATGGGCGAGTACACCGAGGGCATCGAGCGCATCAACATCGAGCTGAGCCTGCGCAACAAGCTGGCACTGGCCGATGCGCTCGAGGCCTTCTTCGAGCGTGGCGACCTGCCGCTCGGCCGCAGCGACGACGCCGGCGAGATCGCATCGGCCGAGCTGCTCGAAGACCGCGTGCAGCAGGCGCTCGCGCTGGTCCGCGAGGTCGGCGCGCAGTGGCGCCACTGGCTGGCGCACCTCGACGTCGCCGAGCACGGCGCGACGCGCAGCTACTTCGAAGAACTGCAGGACCACACGCTGCGCGCGTCGTGGAAGACGCAGATCCGCGCGCCGCTGCAAAGCATCTTCGCCGGCGCGGCGCTCGCGCCGATCGTCGACGCGTGCCAGAAGATCCACGGCCAGGTGCTCAAGGGCCGCGTCTGGGTCGCGCTGCACATGCATGCCGGCGACGGCAACGTGCACACCAACATCCCGGTCAACTCCGACAACTACGAGATGCTGCAGACCGCGCACGAAGCGGTTGCGCGCATCATGAAGCTCGCGCGCAGCCTCGACGGCGTGATCTCCGGCGAGCACGGCATCGGCATCACGAAGCTCGAGTTCCTGACCGAGGCCGAGATGGCCGACTTCACGGCCTACAAGCTGCGCGTCGACCCCGAAGGGCGCTTCAACAAGGGCAAGCTGCTGCGCGACACGTCGTTGCGCGCCGACCTGACGAACGCCTACACGCCGAGCTTCGGGCTGATGGGCCACGAGTCGCTGATCATGCAGCGCAGCGACATCGGCGAGATCGCGAACTCGATGAAGGACTGCCTGCGCTGCGGCAAGTGCAAGCCGGTCTGCGCGACGCACGTGCCGCGCGCCAACCTGCTCTACAGCCCGCGCAACAAGATCCTCGCGACCTCGCTGCTGGTCGAGGCCTTCCTGTACGAAGAGCAGACGCGGCGCGGCATCTCGATCAAGCACTGGGAGGAGTTCGAGGACGTCGCCGACCACTGCACCGTCTGCCACAAGTGCCTGAGCCCGTGCCCGGTCAACATCGACTTCGGCGACGTCTCGATGAACATGCGCAACCTGTTGACCAAGCTCGGCAAGAAGAGCTTCCGCCCGGGCAACAAGATGGCGATGATGTTCCTGAACGCGACGAACCCGCAGACGATCAAGGCGCTGCGGGTCGGCATGGTCGACATCGGCTTCAAGGCGCAGCGCATCGCGAACAACCTGCTGCGCGGGCTGGCGAACAAGCAGACGGCCGCGCCGCCGGCGACGATCGGCAGCGCGCCGATCAAGGAACAGGTGATTCACTTCATCAACAAGAAGATGCCGGGCGGCCTGCCGAAGAAGACCGCGCGCGCGCTGCTCGACATCGAGGACAAGGATTACGTCCCGATCATCCGAGACCCGAAGACGACCACCGGCGAGACCGAGGCGGTCTTCTACTTCCCCGGCTGCGGCTCCGAGCGTCTGTTCTCGCAGGTCGGCCTGGCGACGCAGGCGATGCTGTGGCACGCCGGCGTGCAGACCGTGCTGCCGCCGGGCTACCTGTGCTGCGGCTATCCACAGCGCGGCTCGGGCCAGTTCGACAAGGCCGAGAAGATGATCACCGACAACCGGGTGCTCTTCCACCGCGTCGCGAACACGCTGAACTACCTCGACATCAAGACCGTCGTCGTCAGCTGCGGCACCTGCTACGACCAGCTGCAGGGCTACCAGTTCGACAAGATCTTCCCCGGCTGCCGGATCATCGACATCCACGAGTACCTGCTCGAAAAGGGCATCACGCTGGCGGCGGCGCCGGGTGCGGAGTCGGCCGGCGGCTATCTCTATCACGACCCTTGCCACACGCCGATGAAGCTGCAGGAGCCGATGAAGACCGTGAAGGCGCTGGTCGGCGCGAACGTGCTCGAGAGCAAGCGCTGCTGCGGCGAAAGCGGCACGCTGGGCGTCACGCGGCCCGACATCTCGACGCAGGTTCGCTTCCGCAAGGAAGAAGAGCTGCGCAAGGACGAGCTCGCGCTGCGCGCAACGGGAGCGGTGGCCGCGACCGGGCCGGTGAAGATCCTGACCTCGTGCCCCAGCTGCCTGCAAGGCCTGTCGCGCTACACCGGCGACCTGACCAACGGCCTGCTCGAGGCCGACTACATCGTCGTCGAGATGGCAAATCGCATCCTCGGGCCTGACTGGATGCCCGACTATGTCGAGCGGGCGAATGATGGCGGGATCGAGCGGGTGCTGGTCTAGGGCGGCGCGTCGCAAGCCCCCGAGGCCAGCCGGGGCAGGGCGCTTGGCTACACTGCGACGGCATCATCTTCAGAAAACCCGCATGGCTGGCCTGACCGCGAATTCTCCGCAACCGACGTCGATCACCGTGCACCAGCAGTCGCGCATGCTGGAGGTCGGTTTTGCGGATGGCGCGCAGTTCCGCATCCCGTTCGAGCTGATGCGGGTGTACTCGCCCTCGGCCGAGGTGCAGGGCCACGGCCCCGGTCAGGAAGTGCTGCAGACCGGCAAGCGCGAGGTGGGCCTGAACGGCCTCGAGCCGGTCGGCAACTATGCGGTGCAGCCGAGCTTCACCGACGGCCACGACACCGGCATCTTCTCTTGGGACTACCTCTACTTCCTCGGCTCGCAGCAGGACGAGCTGTGGCGCAAGTACGAGAGTCGACTGCGGGAAGCCGGCATGAACCGCGACGCACCGATGCCCGAGAAGGCCGCGGCGGGCTGCGGCCACTCACACTGACGGCGCGACGCGATGAGCGACACCCATTTCGGCTTCCAGACTGTCGACGAGAGCCAGAAGGCCGGTCGCGTGCGCGGCGTGTTCGACTCGGTCGCGTCGAAGTACGACGTGATGAACGACCTGATGTCGATGGGCCTGCACCGCGCGTGGAAGGCCTACACGGTCGCGGTCGCGAACCTGCGCGAGGGCCAGAGTGTGCTCGACATCGCCGGCGGCACCGGCGATCTCGCGCGCGCGTTCGCGAAGAAGGTCGGCACGAAAGGCACGGTCGTGCACACCGACATCAACGAGGCGATGCTGCGGCAGGGGCGCGACCGGTTGCTCGATGAAGGCCTGGTGCTCCCGACGCTGATCTGCGACGGCGAAGCGCTGCCGTTTCCGACCGATAGTTTCGATCTCGTCAGCGTCGCGTTCGGGTTGCGCAACATGACGCACAAGGACAAGGCACTGGCCGAGATGAACCGCGTGCTCAAGCCTGGCGGCCGCCTGCTGGTGCTCGAATTCTCCAAGGTCGCGAAGCCGCTCGCGAAGGCCTATGACTGGTACTCGTTCAACGTGCTGCCGCGCATCGGCCAGCTTGTTGCCGGTGACGCGCAGAGTTACCGCTACCTGGCCGAGTCCATCCGCATGCACCCCGGTCAGGCGGAACTGAAGACGATGATGAAGGCGGCCGGCTTCGGCCATGTCGACGTGCACAACCTGAGCGCCGGGGTCGTCGCGCTGCATGTGGGCATCAAGTGCTGACGAGCCCCACCCAAAGTCGTTGAGCGCGGACGCCATGGCTTCGCAACCCGGAACCGGCTTCGAGCGCGCCTGCCGCGTGCGAGCGGGATGGCCGTCCGGCGCGCCGCTGGGCCTGTGCTTCGGTCTGCTGCTCGCGCTCGGCGCGAACGAGGCCTGCGCCACCGCGCTGGGTACCCTCGCCACCTCGGTGGGTCTGTTCGCGGCGCTGGCCGCGCTGCTCGTCGTCAAGAGCTGGCCGGCGCACTTGCCGGCGGCGGCGCTGTCGACGGCGGGCGGGGCGCTGCTGATTGCCGGGGGCGCTGCGTGGCTTTGGCGGGCGCGTGCGGCGAGCCCGGTCGGCGCGGCGCGCTCGTTCGCTGCAACCGGCAGGGCGGGTGAGCGCGCTGCCAGCCGCCCGGTGCGCGGGACCCGCGTTGTCTTGCCCCGCTGCTTCGAGCACGACGCGCTGCTAGTCGAGTTGCGTCTGCATTTCGTGCGCCTGCAGGAGGCCTGGGATCTCGGCGCGATGGCGGCGTTACAAGGGCTGACAACCCCGGAGATGCTCGCGGAGTTTTGTCTCGAGCAGCCAGCCTGCATCGGCGCGGCGTCGAGCCGCACCGATGTTGTCACGCTGCAGGCCGAGTTGTTCGCCTTCGAGGAACTGGGCGGAGCCTTCGTCGCCAGCGTCGAGTTCTCGGGCCTGATGAGGCACGCGCCAGGCGATGTGGCTGCGCCGTTTCGGGAACTCTGGATGCTGATGAAGACACAGCACGGTGGCTCGGGCTGGAAGCTGGCCCGCCATCAGGCCCTGCTCTGAATCGACCGATCAGCCCCATACCGGCGACTTGTTCACGTTTCCATGTGTGTCTGTGGCGCTGGCTCCTGCAGTTAGGGGTTGCTTCGCGGACATGCTTCACAAGTACACTGCGAGACCTTCGGATCCATCAACAGGTGGACCGGGAATCGAGCCGCGAGCGGCTCGAACAAAGCCCGCTGATGCCTGCCTGCGCGGGCCTCATCGGCGGGTTTCAATACTTGACGTTGGGGGCGATTTGCGAATGATTTCAAGACTTGAGTTGCCAGCCGAGAAAACCGGCCTGCCGGCTCGCGCCGGCATCGCGGCGATGATCGTGGCAGCCCTGGTTCTGGCGGGCTGCGGCGACAAGAAGGACAAGCCCGCCTCGCAGACCGCGGCCAAGGTCAACAAGGAAGAGATCACCGTCCACCAGATCAACTTCGTGCTGCAGCAGCAGCGGGGCCTGGCTCCGGAGCAGGCTGCATCGGCGAGTAAGCAGGTGCTGGAACGCCTGATCGACCAGGAGCTGGCGCTGCAGAAGGCGCAAGACCAGAAGCTCGATCGCGATCCGCGTGTCGTGCAGCAGCTCGAAGCGGCGCGCCGCGAGATCATCGCGCGCGCCTACGTCGAGAAGATCTCCGCCGGCGCGCCCAAGCCGAGCCCGGCCGAGATCAAGGCGTACTACGAAGCCCATCCACCGTTGTTCAAGGAGCGCCGCGTCTACAACCTCCAGGAGCTCGCGATCCAGGCCAAGCCCGAGCAGGTGACCGAGCTGCAGGCGAAGCTGGCTTCGGCCAAGGGTCTGCCGGAGTTCGTCGACTACCTGAAGACCAACGACTTCAAGTACAGCGCCAACCAGGCCGTGCGCGGGGCCGAGCAGCTGCCGCTGGCGAGCCTGGACAAGTTCGCGCAGCTGAAGGACGGCCAGACCATCTTCACCCGTGCGCCGAACGGCGCGCA
Source organism: Rhizobacter sp. P5_A1 (assembly GCF_056400745.1). Classification (NCBI taxonomy): domain Bacteria; kingdom Pseudomonadati; phylum Pseudomonadota; class Betaproteobacteria; order Burkholderiales; family Sphaerotilaceae; genus Rhizobacter; species Rhizobacter sp. P5_A1. The sequence continues at coordinate 228,832 of NZ_JBFUKR010000002.1, read as the reverse complement.
GGTCGTGTTCCTCGCCGGCTCGCGCAGCCAGCCGGTCGACGAAGCGCGCGCGACGCCGGCGATCGAGCAGTACCTGTGGAACGAGCGCAAGCGCAAGGTCGTCGAGGACGACGTGAAGGCGATGCGCGGTGCCGCCAAGATCGAGTACGTGGGCGACTACGCGAAGGGCGGTTCGAAGGAAGTGAAACCGGCACCGGCGACTGCCCCCGAGCCGCCGCCGGTGACGACGATCGCGCCACCGATGCCCGCGGGCTCGATCCCGAGCGCGGCGCCGAACATCGAGGTCGAACCGATCAACACCGCGCCGGCTTCGTCGCCGGCCGCGGGCACGCTCGAAAAGGGCATCAAGGGTTTCAAGTGACGGTCGCCTGAACGGCGCCTGCCATCCGATTTTCACCGAAGCACGAGACCAAAAATGCGCAACATCCTCCGCTATTTGTTCCTGGCGCTGACCCTCTGCTCGAGCGCGTTCGCCCAGACCAGCCCGTCCGCCTCGGCGGCTTCGGCGCCCAAGGCCGAAGCCGTGCTCGGCGTCGGCGACACGCTCAAGATCACCGTCTACCAGAACCCCGACCTGACCGTCGACGGCGGGCGCATCTCCGAGACCGGCCAGATCAACTTCCCGCTGATCGGCAACGTCACGATCGGCGGCCTGACCATCTCGGCGGCCGAGCAGAAGATCGCGAAGCAGCTGCGCGACGGCGGCTTCGTGCTGCGCCCGCAGGTCTCGATCCTCGTCAACCAGATTCGCAGCAGCGTGATCTCGGTGCTCGGCCAGGTGGGCAAGCCGGGCCGCTATCCGATCGAGACGGTCGGCGCGAAGGTCTCCGAGATGGTCGCGACGGCCGGTGGCGTCGTGCCCGGAGGCGCCGACGTCGTCACGCTGGTCGGTACGCGCAACGGTCGCCCGATCAGGCTCGACGTCGACCTGCCGGCGATCCTGCAGTCGGGCAAGAGCGAGCTCGACATCCCGGTCGAGAACGGCGACATCATCTATGCCGACCGCGCACCGAGCGCCTACATCTACGGCGAAGTGCAGCGTCCGGGCCAGTTCAAGCTCGAGCGCGGCATGACGTTGATGCAGGCGCTCGCGCAGGCCGGCGGCCTGACCGCTCGCGGCACCCAGCGCGGCATCAAGGTGCATCGGCGCGATGCGAGCGGCGCGGTCAGCATCACCGAGCTCGACCTGAACGATCCGGTCGGGCGTGACGACGTGATCTACGTCAAGGAATCCCTCTTCTAGACGAAGGGGCGGAAATCATGTCGATCAAACAGATATGGCGCATCGTCTGGGCGCGCAAATGGCTCGTGCTGGCGCTGCTGGTACTGGTCTCGGTCGCTGGAACCGCGACGACGCTGCTGCTGCCGAAGCAGTACACCGCCGAGTCGGCGATGGTCGTCGAGGTGCGCATCGACCCGGTGCTCGGCGCGATTGCGCCGAGCCTGGCAGCACCTGGCTACATGGCCACGCAGATCGACATCCTGAAGAGCGAACGCGTCGCGGCGCGCGTGGTCAAGATGCTGGGCGTCGAGCGTTCGCCGTCGGCCGTCGCACAGTGGCGCGACCAGACGAATGCGAAGATCCCGCTCGAGCGCTATTTCGCAAACCTGTTGCAACGCGGGCTGAACGTCGAGCCGTCGCACGGCAGCAATGTCATCAACGTGTCGTTCGCGGCGCAGGATCCGCTCTTCGCGCAGGCCGCCGCGAACGCGTTCGTGCAGGCCTACATGGACATCTCGGTCGAGTTGCGCGTGGCGCCGGCACGCCAGTCGACCGCCTTTCTGGAAGACCAGACCAAGGTGCTGCGCAACAACCTCGAGACTGCGCAGGCGAGGTTGTCGAAGTTCCAGCAGGAGCGCGGCATCGTCGTCTCCGACGAGCGCTTCGACCAAGAAAACGCCCGCTACCAGGCGCTGACGACGCAGCTGAGCGCGGCCCAGGGCGAGCGTGTCGATGCCGAGACGCGTTCGCGCAACTCGGGGAGTCCCACGTCACCCGACATCTTGTTGAGCCCAGCTGTCCAGGGATTGAAAAGTCAGCTCGCAACCGCTGAAACCAAGCTGACGGAAATGAGCGCAATGTGGGGCAAGAACCATCCGTCGCGCGTCCAGCTCGAGGCGCAGATCGGTGAACTGCGCCAGCAGATCGGATCGGAGTCGAGGCGTGTGTCCGGTGGCACCTCGACCCAGAGCCGCAGCAGCGGCCAGAAGGTCGCCGAGCTGCAGTCGCTGATCGAAGAGCAGAAGAAGAAGCTGCAGGCCATGCGTGCCGATCGCGATCTCGAGGCGGTCATCAAGCGCGATGTCGACACGGCTCAACGTGCGTACGAAGGGATCAGCTCGCGCGTCGGCCAGTTCACGCTCGAGAGCCAGAACAACCAGGCCAATACACGGCTGCTGAGCCCGGCCGTCGAACCGCTGGAGCCGTCGCGGCCGAAAGTGGCGGTCGGCATTGTCGGATCGATCGTCGGTGGGCTCGTGCTCGGCATGCTCGCCGCGCTCGGTTGGGAGCTGGTCGACCGGCGCGTGCGCGATCCGGAAGACATGCTCGTGATGGCCGGCGTGCCGGTGATCGGCGTGCTGCGGCCTGAAGGATCGAAGCGGCCGGTCTTCCGCAGGCTGCTGCAGATCGGCCCGATGAGCCCGCCTCGACCCCTGCTCACCGCATCGGGAGCGCGTTCATGAAGATGACGGTGTCGATGTTGTCCGGTGCGCCGCGCGTGAGCCGGTCGCTGGGTGGCATCCTGGTCGACAGCGGGCTGCTGAAGCCCGAGGACGCCGAGCGCGTGCTGCTGGTGCAGAAAGAGCACAACCTGCGCTTCGGTGATGCCGCGGTGCGGCTCGGGCTCCTGACCGAAGCCGATATCCAGTACGCGCTGTCACGCCAGTTCGCCTACGCCTACTTGCGCCGGACGCCGGGCGACAAGAAACCCGTCAGCGACGAGCTCGTGGCCGCGTACGAGCCATTCAGCGCGCGCGTCGAACAGCTGCGCGCGATTCGCAGCCAGCTGATGCTGCGCTGGTTCGACAAGGCCGACCAGCGCCAGGTGCTCACGATTGTCGGTACCGAGCGCGGCGAGGGCCGCAGCAACCTGGCCGCGAACCTGGCCGTCGTCTTCTCGCAGCTCGGCGAGCGCACTTTGCTGGTCGATGCCGACATGCGCAATCCGCGCCAGCACGAACTGTTCTACCTCGAGAACAAGATCGGGCTGTCGACCGTGCTGTCGGGCCGCTCGCGCGAAGAGGCGATCGTGCGCATCCCCGATCTCGCGGGGCTGTGCGTGCTGCCGGCGGGGCCGATTCCGCCGAACCCGCTCGAGTTGCTGAATCGCCTTAACTTCGACGAGTTCATGCTGCAGGTCAAGTCGACCTTCGACATCGTGATCATCGACACGCCCGCGATGGCGGTCGGCGAGGATGCCGCGATGATCGCGGTGCGCACCGGCGCGGCACTCGTCGTCGCGCGCAGTTCGCAGACCCGCGTCGCGGCGTTCAGCGATCTGGTCCAGGGGCTGATGAATGCAGGCGTCAGCGTGGTCGGGTCGGTGCTGAACGAGGTGCCGGCAGCCAAGAAGGTCAAGGACAAGTGAGCACGGTGCTGCCGTCGAGCCCAGCGGCGCAGCGGCACATCGGCTGGCTGACCGCGATGGCCGGCTTCGCGGCAATGTACCTGCCGTTGTACTGGTGGGCGTTCGAGGGCATCTGGCAGACCGAGGAGCAGGGCCACGGCGCGATCATTCTTGCGGTGCTGGTGTGGCTGTTCTGGACCCTGCGGCATGAGATCGACGCGGCGCCGGTCGAGCCGGTGCCGTCGATCGGCTGGCCGCTGTTCGGGTTCGGGTTGCTCGTCTACTTCATCGGCCGCGTGTTCGACATCGCGATACTCGAGTTCGGCTCCCAGCCGCTCGTCGTCACCGCGGCGCTGTTGTTGCTGCGCGGCAAGGCGGCGATCCGGATCGCATGGTTCCCGCTGCTCTACTTCGTGTTCATGATTCCGCTGCCGAGCGTGCTGGTCGACGCGATCACCGGCTCGTTGAAGGGGCTGATCGCCAACATCGTCGAGGCGCTGCTGTACGCAGTGGGCTACCCGATTGCGCGCAGCGGCGTGATCTTGTCGATCGGTCCGTACCAACTGCAAGTTGCCGATGCTTGCTCGGGCTTGCACTCGATGTTCAGCCTGTCGGCGCTCGGTACGCTGTTCATGTACATCATGGGCCGCAAAGGCATGCTGCACATGGGGATCATGCTCGCGGCTATCTTGCCGATTGCGTTCATCGCCAACATCGTGCGCGTAATGACGCTGGTGCTCGTGACCTACCACCTGGGCGACGAGGCCGGGCAGGGCTTTCTCCACGGCGCTGCCGGGATGGTGCTGATGCTGGTCGCGCTGATGTTCTTCTTTTTCCTTGACATGGCACTGGACCGGATCTTGCCGCCGGCGCGAGAGCCGGCCCAGCCGCCAGCGGGTGTCGCACGGTAGGTTGAGACGTCGCCCGTCAGTCAATTGGTCGGCGGCGCCGCGGCAGCTTCCAAGCCGCTAAGTTGCTTGCGGGTCATGGGTGATACTGCCGCCATCATATCGGCGGTGAACTTCTGCTGCATCGCAAAACCTCGGCTCGCGTCATTGTCGATCGAGGAGATGCGAAACAGCAGGCCGTCCGGAATCTGTCCAGTCAACCCTAGGCGGATCTCGGCGATGCGTTGGTCGAACTTCGAGCGGATGATCTGGTCGCCAACGGTGAGCCAATAGGTTACCGGTTCGATACGCGGCCCGAAGCTGGTGTTGAGGCGACGAACCTCGATGTTGCCGAATGCAGTGGCAAGCGGGCCGTCCTCGACCTTGCCAAGCTTGAACCCCTGCGCTGGATAGCAGACTTCGGGTCGATGCGCCTGCAGACCGCCGCGCTGATCGTCGCCATAGGCCATCGACAGCATGATGCGATAGCCCTGCTTGTTCACATAGGTACGCGTCAGCAACTGGCTGTAGAGCTTGTCGAGCAGTTCCTTGGTTTGCGGGTTGACGACCTGAGCGTTCTGCTCCCGAAGCTCGGTCCATTCGCCGAATCCCCTGGGCACCATCGTCTCCAAGGAAACGGCATTGCCATTGTCGGCTGCCTTGGTGCTCGGCCGCGCTGCGATGCCGCCCACAGATGCAGCGCACATCAACACCGCCAGAGTCAGGGCTGTGGAGTTTGCTTTCATGAGATTCTCATGCGATGGCCACTGTCAAGTGAGATTGTGCTGGTTTTTTTGGCTGCGTTCCAAACCCGCTCGGCGCAGGATCTATTCCAGATGCGGAACAGCTCGGCTCCGGATCACGCAGGTACGCGCACGCTCATTTCATCGATCAGCGCCTTCGTCTGCCGGATGTTCGACCGACTCGACGCACCGAAGACGATGGCTTCGATCCTGGCTTGGCCGCACACGTACTCGATCGCCTCGCGCGGCGCGATCGCACCCGATGCGAGCACCGACATCGCCACTGGCCGAAAATGACGCTTCGCGATCGTCTCTTCGTACAGCGCCACGCCGCCGCACATGCGGAAGCCGATCTTGTTGATGTTCGCGCACACGATCGGGTTGTCGATGCCCAGAGCGTCCAGTACATCCAGCAGCCGCGGCACGTTCATCGTGATGTAGCCCGGCTCGGCGCCGTACTTGTTGCGCACGTGATCGTGGAACATGCGGAACGTGTCGTTCATCCTCAGCCCGAGCAGCAAGTCGGTGATCACGTTCTGCATGAAGACGACCGGCGTCGCCAAGCCATGGAACATCTTCATCTCGGCGTCGATCAGCAATTGCATGATCGCCTCGACGTCTTTGTTCGCGAGCGCCACGCCTCCCTTGAGCATCGCGCCGATCGCGCCATCGTGCGGGAGAAACAGGCGCAGCGCCTCGATCATGCCGTGCTCGGTGACCGCGTTCGCATACTTGTGCGCGTACGGCATGCATGGGTAGAACATGTAGTCCGGATACTTGCCAGCGTTAGCGCGAAAGTGATCGCAAACCTCGCTCATCCGGTCGTGCGTGGTGCACATGAAGGTGCGAATGCCCTCTTGGTACGCGGCGTCGAGCACGTCGATGATGGCCTGGGTATTCTGAAAGCGCATCGACTGGGCGCGCGCCTTCTCTTCAGACATGTGGTTGACACCGAAAAACTGGTTGTCACCGAAAAGGACTCGATCCATGAACGTGGTTCCTCGGGTCTGCGCCATCACTTGAACATCCGCGACAGCACGCTTCTGCGCGCCGGCTGGGCATTCGGCGGCAGGTTGCCGGCCGTCTGGCCGACGATCATCGAAACCAGGCGATCGGCATCGAGTGCCGAACGAAAGGTGTTCTCGCCGTCGATGCGCCGGGCCTCGACGCTCTCGGCGAAGTAGTCGATCTGCGCCGAATACTCCTCGCCGCGCAAGTAGTACCAGACCTCTTCGGTCAGGTCGGTCGTATAGCGGATCGTCCAGCCCTTATCCACACCGGGCAGTGCGGCATGTGGCTCGCGCAGGTAGATCTGGCATTCCTGGCGGTCGGCGGTGATGCGGCCATTCGTACCCCACACCGAAATTCTGGTCGACATCTTGCGAAAGCTCTCATCGCTCCAGTTCACGCTCAGCTGGCCGCTAGCACCGTCGGCGTAGCGCAGCGTGCAGTAGATCTCGTCGTCCACGTCCTGCGAAAACACGCCGTGGCGCACCACGCCGTCCACCGCGATGGGTGCGCCGACGACGAAATTGACGAGGTCGATCGCGTGGCAGGCGTAGTCGTACAGGGCTCCGCCACCCTCACTCTTCGCGGAACGCCAGGTGCTGCCCTTAGGCCGCAGCACGACCGGTCCGAAGGCTTCGGCGCGCACGTGGTGGACTCGGCCCAGCGCTCCCGACTTGACGACGCGCGCCGCTTCCTTGAATGCGCCGACGAAGCGGTAGTGATAACCAACCTGGTTCACAAGGCCCTTGCTCTCGGCCAATGACACCAGCTTCTCGCCATCGCTTACGTCGAGCACGAACGGCTTCTCGCAGAACACATGCAGGCCGCGATTCAACGCCTTTTCGACCATCGCCGCATGCAGCTTCGACGGCGTGGCTACCACCAGCGCGTCCAGTGGCTCCTGCTCGAGCATCCGGTCGAAGTTGTCGTAGCACTTCAGGCCCGAATATTTGGTCAGGATGTCGGTGAGGTAGGCGGTCGAGTCGCAGCCCGCTACCAGTTCCAGGCTCGGGTGGGCGCGCAGGATCGCCAAGTGCGACAGCCCCATCTTGCCCAGGCCAATCATGGCGGTACGAATCATCGAATAGGTCCTCTCGAATCGGCAACGGACTCGGCTTGCATCGGCGAGCGGTACAGCCCCGCAGCGTCGAGCAGAAGCAGCCAGAAATACTCCATGTCGCGCAGGTAGCGGCGCCAGTAGCGGCGCGGCTCGGTGGTAATCCGATACAGCCACTCGAGGCCGATGCGCGTCATCCAGCGTGGTGCCCGCTTCACCGCGCCGGCTTCGTAGTCGATCGTCGCGCCCACGCCCATGTAGACCTTCACGTTCGGCATTGCATGGCGGTACTTGACGATCCAAATCTCTTGTTTCGGAGCGCCCAGGCCGATGATCAGGCAGGTGGCGCCGCTGTCATTGATGATGCGGATGACCTCATGGATCTCCTGTTCGTCTTTCACGAACTCCATCGACGGCGAATGCGCGCCCACAACCACCTCACGCCCGACGCGGGCGTTGATGCTCTGCATCGCCTTCTGTGCAATGCCCGGCGCCGCGCCGAGCATGAAGACCTTCACCGCGGGGTTGTCGCGGTGATGGGCGCAGTAAGCGGGCACGATGTCGGAGCCCGAGACCTTCTCCTGAATGCGCCGGCCGACCCAGCCCAGCCCCCAGTACACATACTTGCTGTCCGAGGTGATGAAGTCGGCCTGCCGGTAGGCGTCATAGAAGGCGCGGTTGCGCTGCAGGTGATACAGGTGATCGGGGTTCAACGTGAAGACCACGCCCTCGTCGAGCTCGGCCATCAGCTGCGTCATGGTCAGGTTGTCGACCCACACGTTGAGCATGCGCGAGCGGGGCCAGGGCGCGGCGGGCGGTTGCGGTACCGCTGCGTTGTCCGGTATGGCGGTGTCTTTCATGTTTGGGGGTTGGCGATCGTCGGCGTGCTGCGCTCACGCAGTACCTCATCCACCGCCCGCTGCTTGCCCACCAGTAGGGCGCGCCATTGCCAGTGGCGCAGGAAGCGGCGGAACTCAAGGTTGTCGTAGCGTGGCTTGCGCTGCAACCAGCTCCAGACGTAGCCCCACCACATCGCCAGGCCGGCAATCACGTAAGGCTTTTCCGTGAACCGGTTGACCGCATTCGCCAGCATATAGATCGGGCTCGTGCCCATAAAATACTGCCCGAATCCATGGCGCATCCGGCCGGTGACCCAGCCCTTGTGGCTCGTGCCCTGCGGGCGCAAGTGGGTGAAGCGCAGCTCGGGCACGTCCCAGCTGCAGGCCTGCCAGCCCATCATGCGGCAGCGATGCACGTCGATACCGTCCCACATCACCTCGCGCACGAAGCCGCCGAGTTGCTGGAAGCGGTCGCGGCGATAGAACTTGGTGGCGCCGATCGAGGTCTCGTCGCCGTGTCGCTCGCTCACGAACTCGCCGCCTTCGTGGATGTACGACTTGCCGCTGCAGGTGGCGATGCGCGGGTCGGCCTCCATTCGTTGCATCAGCGTTTCGAAGTAGAGCGGCGGCAGGATCAGGTCGAGGTCGAGCTTGCACAGGTATTCGTAGTCTTCGGGTCGGATGGTCTCGTAGCCGGCGTAGAAGGCCTCGATCACGCCCGGCCCTACTGCACGGGTGCCGCGGTCCTTGCGGGTGACGATGCGGATCCAGTCGTGCTTCGCGGCGTACTCAGCCAGGATTGCCGGAGACTCATCAGTGGACCCGTCGTCCACGATCACCCACAAGGCCGGACGAACGCTTTGTGCGATGACGCTGTCCAACGTCTGGCGCATGTACCGCGCCTCGTTGCGGCCGGGGGAGATGAGTAGGTAGTCGCGGTTCATTGGCGGCGGGAACTGCCGAAGACATTCGTTGGATGGTCACATTCGGCGCGTATGAACCAAAAGCCCGTGACCGTGGACCGCGGAGGATACAACGCCAGTCGTTGATTCTGCCGTGCCTCTTGTCCCCGGAACCCGCCGTCTCGGGAACAATGCGCACCGGTGCCGCCAGTGTTTGGCCGGCTATCAGGCCGGGGGCTCGCGTGACATCAATGCCAGCAGCTTTCCTGCCTCCATGTCCACGTCGTGTGCGGTCCATACGGACCGGTAAGCCCGGTCCCCCATCGCCGCCAGGGTGTCAGGTTTAGTGGCCAGACACGCCTCGATCGCCGTGGCCAAAGCCGCGACGTCACTGGCGGGATACAACCAGCCCGTCTCCCCCTGAATTACCAATTCCGGGATGCCCGAGAGAAACGGTGCAATCACTGGCCTGCGATGCGCCATCGCCTCCATGATGACCACCGGCAGGCCTTCGGAGAGGCTTGGAACCACGAGTGCACGTGCCTGACGCAATTCGCGTTCGATGCCTTGCGCATCGAGCCATCCGGTCATCCGCACCTGCGTTGCCAATCCGCGCTGCAGGATCAGGCGTTCAACCTCCGCACGCATCGGGCCGTCACCGACCAACGTGACTTCCACGATGACTCCGACCGAAAGCAGCCGAGCCGCCGCTTCGATCATCAGCAGTTGCCCCTTCTCCTTCGAGAGCCGACCCACGCATAAGAGGCGCTTGTGCTGGGCACCCGGCGCGACGGAATCAGCACCATACCCAGCCTGCAGGCCACATCTGACCACGGCAACTTTCGGCCACATGGCGTGTGGTATCCAGCGGTAGAACTGGTTGCGACCGAACGAGGACACCGCAGCCACGAAACTCGCGTGCATGACCTTGTCCGCAAGCGCCATCTGGGCCGGTCGGTCCATGATGTCCGAGCCATGCGCCGTGAAGCTGTATGGCGGACCCCCCAATGCGTGGACGAGCAGCGCGACCTCGGCGGGGTTGGTGGCGAAATGGGCGTGCAGATGGGTCACGCCGGCGTCCCCAAGCCACCCTCGCAGTACGCAGGCCTCGAGCAAATAGACCAGGTGAACAGCGAAGCTACGGTCCGAGTCGCGACTCATGCGCAGTGCCAGGCCTGCTGCACGCCAGAGCGAGCGCGGCCTCGTCAGCGCACAGTGCACCAGCGCCTTCAAGAGCCCCACGCCGCGTTCCCGCAGCACGTAGCGCGTGCGTTCGAGTTCGATGCGGTCCTCCACATCGACCAGCTCGTCTTGCCAGCCTCGCAGCGCGTATCGCGTCACCGTGACACCGCGCCGTTCCAGCGCCAGGATCTCGCGCTTGATGAAGGTGTGACTGACTGCCGGATACTGGTTCACCAGATAGGCGACGTGAAGCAACTTTGCCGCTCCCGCTTCTTAGGACTTGTAGTCAAACGACGCCGAAGCAGCCCGTGACCACCGGCTCTTCAAGAACTGCAATTGCCCAGCCAACTCAGGCAGCTTGCCCAGCATCAGAAAAAAACCGCGTTCGGCGCGCGCACGCCATGGTCCGTGAGCTGCCAGTGTGTTGCGCATCACGAGGGCCGGGTACACCGCCAGCATCATCAAGGCCGGTCTGCCCCAACAGCCGAAGGCGATGCCCGTGAGAGAGGGCAACACGACGCACCAGAGCCATGGGCGCACCACCCGGCGAAGATCACCCAACCTGTCGTCACCCAGACGCATGGCCAGGGTATTGGCGTAGCCGAATCCCGTTCGCTTCGCGCGAATCCACCACTGGTGGAATCGGTACATCGCTGCATCGTGCAAGGCCATCGGCGTGGAAAGTCGTGACACGACCCCCCCCTTGGCGCGCAGCCTCGCACAAAGCTCTGCCTCTTCGCCGGCGGCGATGTCGCTGCGGAACCCACCCACCGACTCGAACAGATCTGCGCGCATCATCGCAACGCCGCCGCACGAGGCCGTGTCGCCCGCCGGCCTGGCCCATTCGGCGTCGCACAATCGGTTGTAGACCGATCGATCCGGAAACCGTTCTCTCAGCCGTCCGCAGACGCATGCCACTCGCGGATTTGCTTTGAGGTTGGCGCATGCCGCAGGCAGCCACCCGTCGATGATCTCGCAGTCGCCATCGACAAACTGTACGAATGCCACGTCCGGCCAGCGCTGCCGCAGGCGCTCGAAGCCTCTGTTGCGAGCCCGTGCAGCCGTGAAGGGCATGCTCAAATCCAGCGCGAGGGCTTCGATGCCCCTGGAGGCAGCCATGTCCAACGAGCCATCGGACGAACCGGAATCCACATAGACGATGCGTGAGGTCTTGCCAACGATCGAGTCAAGGCACACGCGCAGGCGGTCGCCCTCGTTCCGGCCGATTACCACCACGCCGAGCGCGCCATCCGGCCCGGGCGCGTCACGTGTGGAACTGCGCACCGCATCATCGTGCAACACGAGCCACCTTTCGCCTCTTGAGCTTGTCTGAGAGTTGTTTGCCTTGTTGGATCCACCAATGCTCGAAATAGAACGTCGACACGTGGGCCAGAGCGAAGGTCAGTAGAAACAGTAAGGGCCGTTTGAGGTACCTCACCCACCGTTCACCCTCAAGCAGCCACGTGAACATGAAGAGGTGGTGAATCACGTACAGGGCATACGATATCGTGGCGACGTATCCGAGGGCACGGCTGTGCAACACCACAAGCAGGCGTGCCGGTGGGTTCAACAGCGTGGTGCCAACCAGAGCCGCTGCGATGTAGGGTCGAAGGTAGTTGGCGAACCCGGTCGATGGATGGCTGGCCACTGCGAGCAATGCCAAGAGGACGTAGGCGTTCAAACCCGCCACAAGCTTCCGAGGGCGGTCGCCGAATTTGCCGGCATGGATCAGGGCTAGAGTGCCCCCGGCCAGAATTTCGTCAACCCGGCGCCAGGTCACGATGTCGACGAGCGCGCCCATCGCCACCCTGTGAAGGGTGATCGCGATACAGACGACGGGCAGCAAGTAGAGCCCCCGCCGACCCCACACGGCCGCCACGATGGCGACGGCCACATAGAACTGCATCTCGACGCACAGGCTCCAAAAGTGACTTGCGATGTCGGTCAGGTGCTGGGGCGGCAGATTCGCATAGAAGAGAAAGTTCGGCAGGTAGTCCGCAGCCATGGTACTGGTGTATGGCAGGGCCACTGCCAATGCCAGCCATGCCAACGGAACAATGCGAAAGAAGCGCCGGATAAGGAAGTCAGGGATGCTCGCGTGAGTCAGCAAAAACCGCGTGATCAGAAATCCGGAGAGCGTGAAGAACAACGCCATGCCCATTGGCCCGGCGGTCTCGTTGACGCGCCAGCTCTTGGGACCAAGGGGCAATAGGTGGGTCGCCAGGACCAGCAGAATGCTGATGCCGCGCCAGCCATCCAAAACAGCGAGATGGTCCGGGACCTTGGAGGGGGAGTTCAAGGAATTGCTTCTGCTCAGACTGCATGCCGAAGCACGAAGGCTACTGCCCAGCCCACAAGAAGTCCAACTGTGAAGATGGGCAAGGCAAGCAGTTCACATCTCAGGTCAAGAAGCCCAAGCCGGTGTTGTAGGGTCAACGCTGCGAGCATGTTGACAAGCGAACTGGCGGCAACGGCAACAACCGCACCGTGAGTCCCTTGCAATAAGTAGCCTGCCGGCACCAAGCAACACAAGGTGACCAGACGAATCCCGTTGAGAACACTCAGCAGTTTGACGCGGCCTGCGGCGATTAGGCACTGGTCGAAGACATCGGTCCGCGTTGCGACAAGTGTCAGTGTGAGCACGCTCAGCATCCAACCTGCTGGTTCGTAACGAGGGTCATATAGCAGCCCAATGATGGGCTCACCCAACATTACCAGCGCTCCCGACACTAGTAAGCACACCAGATCAAGAGGTTTGCGGATGCGGTAGATGGTCTTCCGCAGATCTGCAGGCCTGTCGCGAAATACCTCGCTCAGTGCTGGCAGAACTGTGTAGCCAACCACACGGCCTACCGCCGTCTGAATAGCGCCAGTAATGAGCAGCGCAATCGTGTAAAAACCCATCGACCTGCCGTCAAGCATGCCACCGAGCATCAACCGGTCGCCATTGGCTAGCAGAAAAGTGAAAGACGAGGATAGGAACACCCACTTTCCGAAGAGGAGGATTTCTTGGAACGCCGCACGCTCCCACTCGAACCGATTCGCGGGGCCCGGCAAGATCGCGTGAGTCAGAACTGTTTGCACCAACGCCCCAAAGATCAAGCCTCCGGCGAGCGCCCACACGGTCGGGGAAATCCATGCCCAGACCAGGACGAAGATCGTGCCCGAGAGTTGACTGGTCACCTGGATCTTCACGAAGGTCGCCAGAGACAGTCTTCGGCGGGCCCACCAGGCCTTGGTTGACTCGAAGCCTTCAATCAGCGCACTTACGGAGATCACGGCCACCAGCGGCGGCACCCTGGGGTCAGCATAGACCGAAGTGGCGGGCAACCAGTCGACATCGGAGGCAAACTTCAGTCCGGCCGCTAGCGCGAGGCTGGCGATCATGACGAGGACGCCGCGCCCGATTTGCATCACCCAGCCAACATTCAGAAAGGTTGGCTCGTCACCCCGAGCGCTACGCGTTGCGCCGGCGTTCAGCCCGATGTCGGAGAACATGTGCAGGCCCGTCATGACGACATAGCCGACCGCCATCACGCCGTACAGTTCCGGCGCAAGCAGTCGCGTCAGGATCAGGTTGCTGCCGAGCCGCAGCACTTGCATAAGGCCGTGACCAAAAAGCAGCCAGCCTGCGGCGCGCACAAACCGCTCCTTCAATGCGCTATTGCTCACGTGGACGTACGATTCGCGGTGTAAAGTCTTGCGGCTGTTGATGGATGCCCCGCCTTTTGTGCCTGTTAGCCAGCGAGCAATTGCTGGACGCAACCGAGGGCCCTTTTAAGTCTAGCAGGCCACATGCGCCTTTGAGATCAGCCTGATGTCATTCATCTATAAAGCCCTCGCGGTCGTGATGCTGGTCACGCTGATTTCGTTCATGGTGTTCAAGCCGGCATTCGCGCGCTTTATGTCCGCGGAAGACTTCGCCAGACGTCGAAATCTGTGGCTCTGGTTGTGCGCCACATCGTTCTTGGCGCCAAGCATTTGGCTCTTTGTGCTCCTGGCCGCGCCGGCGATCTTCTTCGCGAGCAGGAGAGACCCAAACCCGGTCGCGATGTACCTCTTCATCCTGCTCGCAGTACCACCGGTGCGGGTCGCCGTTCCCACTTTCGGCTTGGTCGGGCAGGTCTTCCCAATGGACTACCTTCGCCTGCTCTCGTTGACCCTGCTGTTGCCGCTGGCGGTTCGGCTCGTTGGACAGCCCAGGCTAACAGTGCCGGGCGCAGCAGTCTCCGGCAAGAGCATGCTCACCGTCGTCGATGTGCTCTTGTTGAGCTTTCTGGGGCTACAACTTGTCTTGTCGTTTCCGTATGACTCGGCGACGAACATCATCAGACGCGGCTTGCTGATGTTTATAGATGTCGTGCTGCCGTATTTTGTCGTGAGCCGGGCCTGTCGCGGACGCGCCATGATCGCCGAGGCGATGGCCAGTCTCGTCATCGGGGTGGCCGTGCTGGCTCCGTTTTGTGTGTTCGAGTTTTTCAAGGGATGGATGCTCTTCGCGGGCATCGAAACCCAGTGGGCTCAGGGCGAACCAGGCCGCCTGTTTTTCCCGCTGTACCGTGGGCCGTTTCTGCGCGCGCAGACGACGGCCGGTCACTCCATCTTCATGGGCTATTTCATGGCCATGGCTTTCGGGATGTGGCTCTACCTGCAGGGACGCATCGATGCAAGGGGCTGGCGCTGGCTGAGTCTGCTGGCGCTGATGGCTGGCTTGGTGACGGCATTGGCACGTGGGCCCTGGGTGGGTGCGGCGGCGGCCCTGATCACCTACCTCGTCCTGGGACCCAACGCAACTCGGCGTGCGTTCAAGGGGATCGTACTAACCGTGGTTGTGGGCGCTGCGGTGATCGTCTCGCCCTGGCGCGATCAGGTCATTGATTACCTGCCGTTCATAGGCACGGTGGATTCGCAGACCGTGATCGCGCGCCAGGAGCTTGCGGTGGGCTCCTGGTTGCTGATCCAACAGAACCCGTTTTTCGGCTCGCCGTCGTTCTTGGCATACATGGAAGAGTTTCGAACCGGGGAGGGCATCATCGATCTCGTGAACACCTACGCCGTCGTTGCGCTGTCATGGGGGCTTGTGGGCATGGTCCTGTTTGTCGGGGTGTTCCTGGCGTCGATCTGGCGGGTCTTCGCCGTGGTTCGACGCCTGTCCGCAACTGATCCAGATACCGCGCAGATGGGGGTGGCGCTGATTGCCTGCCTCATAGGCACCTTGGTGGTCATCGGCACTACGTCGTTCCTGCACGCAATGCCCTACATGGTCTTTGCGATGACAGGGCTGACCTTCGCCTATGTTCGGCTTGCCGCTGAAGAACCCTTGGGAAGCCACGCCACGCTTGCTGCGGTGCCGCAGGCGCACCGCGCGTAAGTGAGGGGTCCTTATCGTCGCGGCTCAGCGTTAGCGCGCAAAAACCGGAGTCCGGAGAAGAACATCGATCGCACCATCGCAAGTACGGAACGACCTGTTCGAGTGCTCGTCGTGATCGTCAACTACAGAACCGCGGCGTTGACGATCGCGTGCCTGCGATCGCTGGCGCCCGAGGTTGCTGCCGACTCGTCCATCCGAGTCAATGTGGTCGAGAACGATTCGGGGGAGGGCGAAACGATCCGCGCTGCGATCAATCGTCACGGCTGGAGCAGTTGGGCCGAGCTGACCTTAGCGGAACGAAATGGCGGGTTCTCATACGGAAACAATCGCGGCATCGAGCCGGCGCTGCGGTGGCCGGTGCCACCGGCCTATTTCATGCTACTGAATCCGGACACTGAAGTTCGCCCCGGCGCTGTCCGTGCCTTGGTCGAGTTCATGGATGCTCATCCAAAGGTGGGCATTGCCGGCAGCAGTTTCGAGAATCAGGACGGAGCCGATTGGCCCATCGCATTCCGATTTCCGACGCTGGGCGGCCAGTTCGTGCAAGGAATCAGGTCACGCCTCGTGACTCGTTTGATGCCCGGCCAGGTCACGGCCATGAGGATGGGCCGCGAAGCGGTCGACGTTGACTGGGTGTCGGGCGCCAGCATGATCATGCGGCGTCAACTCCTCGATGACATCGGATTGATGGACGAGGGCTATTTTCTCTACTTTGAGGAGGTTGATTTTTGCTTACGAGCCTGGCGTGTCGGTTGGTCTTGCTGGTACGTGCCGCAAAGCCGTGTCATGCACATCTCGGGTCAGAGCACCGGTGTCGCGGCGCCGAACAGAAAGCCAAAACGCATGCCGCTCTACTGGTTCGCTTCGCGTAGCCGCTACTTTGTGAAAAATCATGGCTTGGCATACGCTCGCCTCGCCGACTTGGCGTTTGGGTTGGGGCGATCGCTCTGGACGCTGCGCCGAATGCTACTGAGGCGACCGCCCGAAGATCCGCCGTGGATGCTGGCTGACTTCTGGCGGACGAGTGTTTTGTTCCGGCGTCGGAGCGTTGTAAATCTGTGGATCGACGCACGTCACCAACCGAAACCCTCAAACAAACTGCCTTGACGTGAATACCTATTTTGGATTTTGACGGCTGACCGTTGACATTTAACTCATGGCTGCCGTCGTAGCACGTACAGCAGGTCGGCATGCCGGTCAGAGTATGTTCCGAATGAAAATATACTGACAGCTCGGGTTGTGAAGCCGATCAGCGCTCGCATGATCTTGTTGCGGGGCCCGTCCGTTGCAAACGCGTACTCGGCCTCGACGCGCAAGTTATTCTTGTTGCCGAACGCGTACATGCCTTCCCTAGAAATCACCGGATCAAAATAGGTGCGGTAAGGGCCGTAACCGATGTGCCCGGCGGTCTTGATACCCAGAACGAACCGATAGTAGAAAACATGAAACCAATGCGGGCTTATTCTCGTGATAAGGCCCTTGACGGAGGCGGGGTCGGGAATCTCAATAATAATAATACCATTCGGTTTCAACCACTCCGTCATTCTCAGCAGCACATCCTCGGCCCCCAAGATGTGTTCCAGCACGAACGCGCTGTAGATTACATCGAACCTGCGATCCCCAAAGTTGATCGTTCTCAAATCACCATGGATGGCTTCATCAAGATCCTTCCGGACGTTCTTCCGGATCTCGAGGGCATCTTTGTCGAGATCGACGCCGGTAAGAAGGAACTTCTTTCCGTCAAGCTTCAGGAGCCATCGCTGGCCACAGCCCGCTTCCAGGATATCGATTGAAGACTCGGCGTCGCCTTGCTTGCGAACCATCTCTCCCAGAAATGGCACCTTTTTATTGGAGGCAAGAATCTCAAGCTTGTGCATGTTTGGTGATTTCCATTCTTCAGGTCGCGTAGTCTACGGTTTTGGCGCCGCGGCCCCATGGCTTGATGCCTTGTTCGGCGCCCCCGGCTGCAAGGCGGAATCGCGGGGCGCCGCAAACACGAGCCGCCGGATCGACTGGCTGACGCGGTCTTTCAACTGCAGCGCCCGCTGTTCTATCAAGTGCCACGACAACATGGCCAGCGCCAGTGTGGCACTGCCCGAAATCAACACCATCGACAACACCGATATGCCGGGAACGAGTGCAGCGGTTAGTTGCTGGATGGGGAACGCGTAGATGTACGTTCCATAGGAATAGTCGCCAACTCGGTTGAAGCGACGAACGGCTCCGGCAGGAACATAGGCAAGCCATAGCAGCAGGTAGGCGAAAGTCGCGCAATACGCCACGAAGAACGCCTCGCGGCTCACTAAAGACACGCACAACGCAAGTAGCGCCGCACCCGCCCACCGATGCGACAGGACGACGTGGCGTCGCAGCACATAAAAGGCCGCTCCGGAGAAGAACATGAACGAAAGCCGCAAGCCCGCCTCCGCGGCATCGGGCCTCAGGAAGTGCACCGCGATGTGCGCTATTGCGGCGGCCGCGAATACTGCGAGGACGAGCTGGCCCCAAAGTACTGGTCGCCGCCGCCCCGCCAACTTGGCGAAGAACCACAGCGCCAGCAGCAGCAGGTACATGCGCAATTCCCATGGCATCGACCACAGCGAGCCATTGACGGCTGATCTGTATGGGTTGCTTTCGAACACGCCCGGCAGGACATAGGCGACTCCGAACACCAGAGTCGCATCTTGCACAAGGTACTTGAATGTGCTCAGGTGGGTCAGGTACTCGGCGGCCGGAAGTCGGGTTAGGGCGGTCCCGAGTACAAAGACGGTCAGCCCGAGCATCACCAGCAGCGCTGGGTAGACGCGCAGCACGCGCGCACAAGCGAAATCGAGCGCACTCTTCCTTCTCGCCAGGCTTGCGGCGACGAGAAAGCCGCTGGTGATGAAGAACGCGTCGACTGCAAAGTCGCCGAGGGTCATGCCAAGCCAGTTCCTCAGCGGCTCCATCTTCGGATCACCGGCCGTCAACACAAAGCTGTGCGTGACCATGACGGCCAGCGCCGCGATCAACCGTATCAGGTTGAAATTGTTGTCCTTACCCTCCGCAGCTTCGATGAGTAGTCTCATATGTGGGGAGCGCGCGGGAAGGATTCGTCAGATATTTTTACAGCAGAGAAGTCGGGATCGGTCTGCGGATCCGCTGCTGAGTCTATCGTGGTCTTGCCCCTATGTTCCAGGTCTATTCGCGAAGCACCAGAGGGCGGCTCGCCTGGACTGAGGTGCTGAGTTGTGGTGCCGGCTCGACCCACGCCGGCGCGACGCCTTCGGCCACCCGCAACCCTTTGGCCGCTATCACGCGGTACACACGCCTGGTTGATGTCCCAGGAAGTGGTGTAAGTCTTTCGTCGCGGCAAGGCGCGTAGGGCGTAGCCCGAAGCGGCTTGCCGCGCGGCGACGGCGATCCCGGTCGGGGTGGCCATCGTGGTCCCGGATATGGTTGAGGTGCGACCCACCAACCTGTCCAAGGAGATTTCCACGATGACCACCGCCACTATGGCATTGACCGAGCTGGCCGAGAAGGGAGCTGACGTCGACGTGCTGCGCCAGATGGTTCAGTTCATGGCCCAGCGCCTGATGGAGCTTGACGTCGAGGGGCGCTGTGGCGCTGGCTACGACGAGAAGACGCCTGAGCGCATCAACAGCCGCAACGGCTACCGCGAGCGCACCTGGGACACGCGCGCCGGCAGCGTCGAGCTGAAGATCCCCAAGCTGCGCCAGGGCAGCTACTTCCCCGAGTTCCTGGAGCCGCGGCGCACGGCCGAGAAGGCGCTCACCGCTGTCATCCAGGAGGCCTATGTGCAAGGGCATCTCCACCCGCTCGGTGGACGAGCTGGTCAAGGCGCTGGGCATGAGCGGCGTCTCCAAGAGCCAGGTCAGCCGCCTGTGCGGCGAACTCGACGAGCGCGTGGGCGCGTTCCTGAACCGCCAGATCGAGGGCGACTGGCCGTACCTGTGGATCGACGCCACGTACGTGAAGACGCGCGAGGCCGGGCGCATCGTGAGCGTCGCGGTGATAGTCGCTGTGGGCGTCAATACCGAGGGCCAGCGCGAGGTGCTCGGGCTGAAGGTCGGCGCTTCGGAAGCAGAGCCCTTCTGGACCGAGTTCCTGCGCAGCCTGAACCGCCGTGGCCTGCGTGGCGTCAAGCTCGTGATTAGCGACAGCCACGAAGGCATCAAGGCCGCTGCAGCCAAGGTCCTGAAGGCCACCTGGCAGCGTTGCCGCGTGCACTTCATGCGCAATGCTCTGGCGCACGCCGGCAAGACGCAGCGGCGCATGGTCTCGGCAGCGATCGGCACGGTGTTCGTGCAGGACTCGGCCGATGCGGCACGGGCGCAGTGGCGCTCAGTTGCTGACCAGCTGCGAGGCAAGTTCCCCAAGCTCGGCACGCTGATGGACGACGCCGAGAACGATGTGCTCGCGTTCATGACCTTCCCACGCGCGCACTGGACGCAGATCTATTCGACCAATCCACTGGAGCGACTGAACGCTGAGATCAAGCGGCGTACCAACGTCGTGGGCATCTTCCCCAACGACGCGTCGATCACGCGACTCGTCGGCGCCATGATGCTCGAGCAGAACGACGAGTGGTCACTCAACCGGCGCTACATGCAGCTTGAGGGCCTGCAAACGCTCAGCGATACTGTTCCCACTCGGCTGTCCGCTGTGGCTCGCTGAGTACCGCGTGTCTCAGCCTGTCCGGGCTGTGGACCTACACCACGCGATGGGACACGACCCACGCCTGGCGCTCACACGCGGCGTTGCGGCGCTCGCGCGGTGTCGATTGACCAGCGCACGGGCGCGCCGATAGCCGCAACCTGGCAGCTCGGTGATCTGCGCTCGGATTTCCACGGCTTCACCCACAGATACCGCCATCAATGCGCCTTGTCGTTCGAACTGCGCCACTGGAGCAGCGGGCCGCAAGGGACGAGGGACCAGCGCTTGCGGCGCTGGTCCCTCGTGACTACTTCGATCGTCGCTGTATGTCTAGCGATGCCCCGCGCAATCCGCTGGTGCTATTGGATGCCCATCCCGGTCGGCGAGCTCGGCACAACGGCGGTTGCCCCTCGCTGAAGTGCGCCAATATCCGACACAGTACTACGCCTCACGCCACCGATGCCGAATGCGGAACTCCGCAACGGGTGGCCAGCAGCAATGCTCGGTGAATTGCTTGCCATGACGATCGAAAATTGTGGGGCAACGGGCACACTGATGAGTGGGTCCACAGCTTTCGAGTGAAGGTCGAATCCGGCTGCTTGTTGCGCTGCCATCGTCGTCCGCGTTGAGTCCCAAATGCCGGCGGTCGCAGCGTAGAAGCACAAGTTGTAGTCGAATGCGCTGAATGCTGAGGTCGCCAAGCCTCCCGTGATGAAGCACGAAGTGGCGGAGGTGCTGCCCGTTCCGAAGTAAATCAGATTCGACGCCACGACATGGTTAGTGCCGTCGCGGCTGACGCGAATACCTACGCTGCTAGCGTTCGGGTTCTTGAGGTAGATCGTATTGTTGCGAACAGTCAACTTGTTGTTCAGCGTATTTCCCGCGATAGGGGCGGTGTTGTATTTGGACGGCGCCACCACGCCTGCAGATCCAACTTGCTCCGAATACACGTAGTTGTTCTCGACGGTGCAGTTGTCACACAGATCTACGCCGATTCCCAGCGTGTAGTTGATGATCGTGTTGCCGCGGATCGCCACATTCGTGAACCCCTCCTTCGCGTAGATGCCGCCGTACCCGCCCGAATCCACGGAAATGCCCCAGCACGATGTGCTCAAGGGCACCGTCGGCTCGGAGACCGTGTTGTTCTCAATGGTGATGCCATCCTTGAGGCCATGCACGACGATGGCCACCGCTCGGCAGCCCCCGGGCGTCGGCAATACCGCGGTGTCACTTGCGTACGGTGAGTTGTTCGTCAGCGTATTGCCGCGGATTACCACCTGCTTGGTCGGCACCGCAACATTGTTGACCGCTGCATCGTCCAGGTAAATCTGGTGATCCAACATGCCGACGCCGTTGTTGTCAAACCTGTTGTTCTCGATCAGCGAGTCGTTGCACGAGAGCAGGACTCCCATGCCGCGGTTGTGATGGATGTTCGAGTCGCGGATGACGATGTGCTCCGTCAATCCGTCCGATCCCGTTGCCAGCACGTTGCTGGTGCCTCCGCTGCATTGGATGCCGTTCCGATATCCTTCTATTTCCAGGCGGCGGATCGTCACGTAATCCACGTCTTGGGACATCATTATTGCCGGCAGGAGGGACGTCGTGCCGGTGCCGACCAGATGCAGATCCTGCACCACATAGCCCTCGTCATGGGTTGAATCGCCGGAGTTGACGAGGCCAACGGTGTACGCGGATGTGGTTCCGTTGAGAATGGGATTCGCGGTGGTCGCTGTGGACCACGAGGGCGTGTACGCGCCCAACAAGATCGGGTTGCTGGCACGGCTGTTCAGATTGGACAGGGAGTTGAGATTGCAGGCCGTCTGCGACGACCCCCGGGCGAACAGCACTTGATCGCCGGCTGCGAGCATGGGGAACCTGTTGCTGACCTGGGCGCATGTCTTCCAGGGCGCCGCTGCACTCGTGCCCGCGTTCGCATCATTGCCGGCAACGCATTGCGCGCTTGCACCCGCTCCGCAATCCGAAACGTAGTACGAGGCCGCATTCGCCGCCCCGGTCAGGGCGAAAAGGAGGATGGGGAGAAGGTGTTTCATAGCGATTTGCTCATTTCGTAGCCAAAGCCGCTCTCGCTGCCCGACGAATCGACGGCGGTGACGGTGAAATACCACGTGCCCGTTGCCAAGCCCGTGACGGCGCCGCTCGACGCGGTTGCTCCCGACACGTAAACGTTGCCGGAGTATGTGCCCGGCGCGGCCCCGTAGTAGATGCGGAAGCCCGCCAGCGGATTGACCGTGCTGCCGTCGGCATCGGTGAGCGGTGGCATCCACGCAATGGTCGCCGATCCACTGCCGCCGATAGCGGGCGCAGGCGCGGGCGCAGGCACGGGGGTGGGAGCGGGTGCAGGTGCAGGTGCAGGTGCAGGTGCAGGTGCAGGTGCAGGTGCAGGTGCAGGATCTGTCCACCCCGAGTGCTTGCCGTTGTCGGCGCGCAGCGCCTCGGCGGTGGTGCTTTCGCTGCTGTCGACACCAGCGCCGCCGCCGCAGGCGGCGATGACCGATGCCATCAGTAGGGAGAGACCTAGAGGTACGGAACGAGAGAGTTTGGGAGAGGTTTGCAACATTTCAATGACCTGGAAAGAGAGAGACAGCGCGCGCCAGGCAGCCGGCGGCGTTCCAGTGCATATGGCGAGGTAACCGACGCAGTCGGTATGACGCAGAAGCGTTGCAATCGCGATTGACACTCGATGCACGCGCGGCCCGACTGAAGTCGGTGTGGCGCGGCAGCGTGAAACTGTTATCGAGAGAAGGCGCAGCGGCTTGAGCGGGTGCTTGTAACCGGCGCGGGGAGAGTGTGAGCATGTGTAATCAGTTACCGGGGCACGAGGCGACGAAGGTGCTGTGCGTTTCGTAACCTGACGAGGACGCGCAGCGCGTGCTCCCAAAAGGTGCAGGTCCCATGCCACGCGGAGAACTGCCGCGATCCGTCGAGAAATTCGCGGCCAGGCGGCCGTTCGACCCCTAAGGCGTTGCCCGTCGTTACAAGCCTGACCGCGGACGCCGAGCGGCCGAACGCGGCGTTACAGGAGGGACGGGTCGCGTAGGCCATCCCGGCCCGGACCGCTATCCCTAGATTCGCATTGAGCGACCGGCGCCTGTAACGCCGACGTTTTCAAACCACAGGCCGTGATTTCCGCTGTGGTAGCCGGCGCACCGCGTCGCCCAGAGAGACTCAATAAGCCCGGTCTGTGAGGACTCGCTTCAGGTAGTGGCCGTACCCGTTCTTCAGCATCGGCGCAGCCAGGGCTTCGAGTTGCCCGGCGTCGATCCACCCGGAACGGTAGGCAATCTCTTCCGGGCAGGCCACTTTCAAACCCTGGCGCCGCTCCAGGGTCGCGATGAACTGACCTGCCTCGAGCAGGCTGTCATGCGTTCCGGTGTCGAGCCAGGCATAGCCGCGGCCCATGATTTCGACATTCAGCTGGTTCTGGCGCAGGTAGGTCGCATTGACGTCGGTGATCTCGAGCTCGCCGCGCGGCGAGGGCTTGATGCTCGCGGCAATGTCGCAGACCTGCGCGTCGTAGAAATACAGCCCGGTGACCGCATAGTTGCTCTGCGGCGCCTTCGGCTTTTCTTCGATGCTCAATGCGCGGCGCTGCTCGTCGAAGGCGACAACGCCA
This sequence comes from Rhizobacter sp. P5_A1, assembly GCF_056400745.1. Lineage (NCBI taxonomy): Bacteria > Pseudomonadati > Pseudomonadota > Betaproteobacteria > Burkholderiales > Sphaerotilaceae > Rhizobacter > Rhizobacter sp. P5_A1. The sequence continues at coordinate 204,984 of NZ_JBFUKR010000002.1, read as the reverse complement.
TAGCGCTCGGGATCGTGCACGTGGTAGGCGAACACCGAGGCCCCATCGCTGCGCTGCGCCGCGGCGCGCAGCAGGTCCTGCAGCGCGTGACCGTAGAAGATGTTGTCGCCCAGCACCAGCGCGCTGGGCCAGCCGGCGATGAACTCGCGGCCCAGGATGAAGGCTTGCGCCAACCCGTCGGGGCTGGGTTGCACGCAGTAGCGGATGTCCAAGCCCCACTGTGCGCCGTCGCCGAGCAGCGCCTCGAAGCGCGGTATGTCCTGCGGCGTGCTGATCAGCAGGATTTCGCGGATGCCGGCGAGCATCAGCGTGGCCAGCGGGTAGTAGACCATCGGCTTGTCGTACACCGGCAGCAGCTGCTTGCTCATCGCGAGCGTGGCGGGGTGCAACCGGGTGCCGGAGCCCCCCGCGAGGATGATGCCTTTGCGTTGTGTGGCGGCCATGTTGTGAGAGTCTCGGGGCGGGGAGTTCAGTTCGACAGTTCGGTCAGCATGCGTTCTACGCCGCTTTGCCACGGTGGCAAGGTCAGGCCGAAGGTGTCGCGCAGCTTGCGCGTGTTCAGGCGCGAGTTGGCGGGTCGCCTCGCGGGCGTCGGGAAGGCGCTGCTCGGCACCGGGACAACGGCCTCCGGCGCGACGCGGATCGGCTGGCCGGCCGCGCGCGCAAACTCGATCACATGGCGCGCATAGCCGTGCCAGCTGGTTTCGCCGGCCGCCACCGCGTGGTAGGTGCCGGCGAGCTCGGGGCGCGTGCTGGCGGCACGCAGCGCGTGCGCGGTCAGGTCGGCGAGCAGGTCGGCGCCGGTCGGCGAGCCGATCTGGTCGTCGATCACGGTCAGGCGGTCGCGCTCCTTCGCCAGCTTCAGCATCGTCTTCGCGAAGTTGCCACCGCGCGCCGCATAGACCCAGCTGGTGCGGAAGATCAAATGCCGGCAGCCGCTGGCGCGGATCGCCTGTTCGCCTTCGAGCTTGGTCGCACCGTAAACGCTGAGCGGGCCGGTCGGCGAGTCTTCGGACCACGGCGTGCTGCCGCTGCCGTCGAACACGTAGTCGGTGCTGTAGTGCATCAGCCAGGCGCCGAGTGCGGCGGCCTCGCGCGCGAGCACGGCGGGCGAGCCGGCGTTCAGCGCGCGCGCGAAATCGGGTTCGCTCTCGGCCTTGTCGACCGCGGTGTGCGCGGCCGCATTGACGATGATCTGCGGCGCGATCGCACGCACCGTCGCGGCCAGCGATTCGGGCTGCGAAAAGTCGGCGGTCCACGGCGGCGCGCTATCGAAGTCGAGCGCGATCACCTCGCCCAGCGGCGCGAGAGCGCGCTGCAACTCCCAGCCGACCTGGCCGTTCTTGCCGAGCAGCAGGATCTTCACGCGCTTGCGCGGGCGGTCTCGCGCGCGCTGTAGTTCGTGTCGACCCAGTCGCGGTAGGCGCCGCTCTGCACGCGCTCGACCCATGCCGCGTTGTCGAGGTACCAGCGCACCGTCTTGCGGATGCCGGTGTCGAAGGTCTCGGCCGGCCGCCAGCCGAGCTCGCGCTCGATCTTGCGCGCGTCGATCGCGTAGCGGCGGTCGTGACCCGGCCGATCGGTCACGTGGGTGACCAGGCGGCGGTAGCTGCCGGCGGGGTCGGGCCGCATCTCGTCGAGCAGCGCGCAGACAGTCTGCACGATCTCGATGTTGGGCTTTTCGTTCCAGCCGCCGATGTTGTAGGTCTCGCCGAGCCGGCCGCGCGCCAGCACCTCGCGGATCGCGCTGGTGTGATCTTTCACGTAGAGCCAGTCGCGCACTTGCTGGCCGTCGCCGTAGACCGGCAGCGGCTTGCCTGCCAGCGCGTTGACGATCATCAGCGGGATCAGCTTCTCGGGGAAATGGAACGGCCCGTAGTTGTTCGAGCAGTTGGTCGTCACGACCGGCAGCCCATAGGTGTGATGCCAGGCGCGCACGAGGTGGTCGCTCGCGGCCTTGCTCGCCGAGTACGGGCTGTTCGGTTCGTAGGCGTGGTCTTCGGTGAACGGCGAATCGTTCTTGCCGAGCGAGCCGTAGACCTCGTCGGTCGAGACATGGTGGAAGCGGAACGCGGCCCTCGCCGGCGCATCGAGCGCGGCCCAGTGCGCCCGGGTCGCCTCGAGCAGTGTGAACGTGCCTTCGACATTGGTCTTGATGAATGCGCCGGGGCCGTGAATGCTGCGGTCGACATGGCTCTCGGCCGCGAAGTGCACGACCGCGCGCGGCCGATGCTCGGCGAGCAGCCGATCGAGCAGCGCGCGATCGCAGATGTCGCCTTGCACGAACACGTGCCGGGGGTCGCCCTTCAACGATGCGAGGCTCTCGAGGTTGCCGGCGTACGTCAGTGCGTCGAGGTTGACGACCGGCTCGCCGGTGGCCGCCAGCCAGTCGAGGACGAAATTCGCGCCGATGAAGCCGGCGCCGCCAGTGACGAGGATCATGGATTCGGCGGTTCAGTTTGGGTCGATGCGGACGCCGAACCGAAGCGCGAAGAGATATCGGCCGACAACTTGTCCATCAGTGCGTATCGGCGTCGATAGAGCGGCCGGCTCTTGGTGGCAATGTCCTCCATCGGGCGGATGATGGGGAGGGAGCCCAGGCGATAGAAACCGTCCCCGTCCGGCATGCCGCCGTGCTCCTGCCAGATTTCGTCGTAGTTCAAGTGCAGCTTCTCCGATTTCGATCTTGCAAAGAAAGGATGACGATGGTGGCGCTGTTCTTCGCTGACGCACAGCACGCGCTTTACGCCCAGGTGAAAGGTCAGAAACTGGAAGGCCTTGATCAGGAAATCCCGCGTGCGCATGCGTTCCAAACCCTTGGAGATCTCGCGATATTTCTCCAGCGCCGAGTCGACATTCGATCCCTGAATGCCGCCGACGTACGCCACTCGCTCGCCATCCTGAATGCCGAACGAAAAAGACAGCGACATCAAACGTTCCTCATTCAGAAACTGATTGAAGACCAAGCTGCCCTCACGGAGGCACCAGGGTGCGCGATCGATGACCAGTCTGAGGCCTGCGGACGCCTCCGACATGTCCGTGACCAGCAGGGATTCCGTCGGGGAGATCGCCACCGCGGCCATGTCAGTATTCATGGCCTGCCAATGCTGCGACAGGGCTTCGAAACGCTGCAACACCGACCAGCCGGAATGAATGTACGGCCAGACAACGAAGCCCATCAATTGCGGGCGCGCGTCAAGATCGCGCAGCAGCAGGCGATTTTCAGTGCGAGCGAAGAAGTCGTTGAGCGCATCCTGAACCTTCAGGCAGGCCACAACGAAGCGCAACTTCGCCCGCAAGTCGCGGACGCCCAAGCCCGGAAAGGCCGCGTTCGCGGACCGTACAAACAGTCGAAGCCCGAGCCCCGGGTTGCCGCGGCTATGCATCTTCCTCTCCCCAAACAAGATCAGAGCCGCCAGACCGCCAAGCCGGCGCCACGTAGCGCCACGGCATCGAAGCCCGCCTTCACGTCAACGAAGCAGCCGTTCTTGACGATCTTGCGGCCGATGTCTTCGAGTCCGAGTTGACGGTACTGCTTGTGCGCGACCGCCGCGACGATCGCGTCGGCCCGCGGCAGTTCGTTCCACGGCGTCAGCGTCACACCGTACTCGTGCAGTGCTTCGTCGGGATCGCCTTCCGGGTCGTGCACGAACACCTCGACCCCGAACGCACCGAGCTCGTGGATGATGTCGACCACCTTGCTGTTGCGCAGGTCGGCGCAGTCTTCCTTGAAGGTCAGGCCGAGCACGTTGACTTTCGCGCCCTTGACGTAGCTGCCGCTGGCGATCATCTGCTTGATCGTCTGCTCGGCGATGTACTTGCCCATGCCGTCGTTGATGCGGCGCCCGGCGGTGATCACCTGCGGGTGGTAGCCCAGCATCTCGGCCTTGTGCGTCAGGTAGTAAGGGTCGACGCCGATGCAATGGCCGCCGACGAGCCCCGGCTTGAACTTCAGGAAATTCCACTTCGTGCCGGCGGCCTCGAGCACCTCGCTGGTATCGATGCCGATCTTGTCGAAGATGATCGCGAGCTCGTTCATCAGCGCGATGTTCAGATCGCGCTGGGTGTTCTCGATCACCTTGCAGGCTTCGGCCGCCTTGATGCTCGAGCAGCGGTGCACGCCCGGCTTGACGACCATCTCGTAGAGCTGCGCGACTCGCTCGAGCGTCTCCGGTGAATCGCCGGAGACGACCTTGACGACGTTCGTCAGCATGTGCTCGCGGTCGCCTGGGTTGATGCGTTCGGGGCTGTAGCCGACGAAGAAGTCCTGCTTCCACTTCAGGCCCGAGCTGGCCTCGAGCACCGGGATGCAGACTTCCTCGGTCGCGCCGGGGTAGACCGTCGATTCATAGATCACGGTGGCGCCGCGCTTGAGGTGCGGGCCGACGCTGCGACTCGCGCCGATGAGCGGCCCGAAGTCGGGGATGTGCGCGGCGTCGACCGGTGTCGGCACCGCGATCAGGATGAAATCGGCCTCGCGCAGCGCGGCGGGGTCGCTGGTGTACTCGGCATGCGTCGCCAGCGCCATTTCGGCGTCGGGGATCTCGCGCGAGGGATCGGTGCCGGCGCGGCACTTCGCGACCTTGTCTTCGACGATGTCGAAACCGATCGTGCGGCAATGCTTGCCGAACTCGACGACGAGCGGCAGGCCGACGTAGCCCAAGCCGATGACGGCCACTGTTTGCATGTTCTGTTCATCCCTCTTGTGGTTTTGAGTCGCGCCGAGCATCAGGTCGGAGGCGCGCGCCCGTAGGTGTCTTCGAAGCGCACGATGTCGTCCTCGCCGAGGTAGCTGCCCGACTGGACCTCGATGATCTCGAGCGGCACCTTGCCCGGGTTCGCGAGCCGGTGCGTCGTGCCCAGCGGGATGTAGGTGCTCTGGTTCTCGGTCAGCAGGATCACCTGGTCGCCATTCGTGACCTCGGCCGTGCCGCTGACGACGATCCAGTGCTCGGCGCGGTGGTGATGCATCTGCAGGCTCAGGCTCGCACCCGGCTTGACCATGATGCGCTTGACCTGGAAGCGTGCGCCCGCGTCGATGCTGTCGTACCAGCCCCACGGGCGGTGCACCTGCCGGTGCAGCGTGTGCTCGCTGCGGCCCGCGCCATGCAGCTGGCCGACGATGGCCTTCACGTCCTGGCTGCGCGCGCGGTCGACGACCAGCACCGCGTCCGGCGTCTCGACGACGACCACGTTGTCGAGCCCGACGACGCCGACCAGCCGGCTCGTCGCATGCACGAGCGTGTTGCGGCTGTCGCTGACGAGCGCATCGCCGTGCGTCGCGTTGCCGGCCGCATCCTTGGGGCTGACCTCCCAGACGGCGTCCCAGGCGCCGAGGTCGGACCAGCCGGCGTCCATCGGCACCATCCGGATGTCGAACTCGGGCGATTCGGGGCAGCGCTCCATCACCGCGTAGTCGACCGACTCGCTCGGGATCGTCGCGAAGGCCGCGCGATCCGGGCGCACGAAGCTGGCGTCGGTGCTGCGGCCGGCCCACGCGAGCCGGGTCGCGTTGTGGATGTCGGGGCGGAACTGCTGCAGCGCCGCGAGCCACACCGATGCGCGGACGACGAAGTTGCCGCTGTTCCAGAAGTAGCCGCCATCGGCCAGGTAGCGCTGCGCGGTCTCGAGATCGGGCTTCTCGACGAACTGCGCGACGTTCAGTTCGCCGGCCGAGGCCTTCGCGCAGCGCAGGTAGCCGAAGCCGGTCTCGGGCCCGGTCGGCGCGATCCCGAGCGTGACGATCGCGCCGCCGGCTGCCGCGCGCACCGCGCGTTGCAGCGCGCTGGTGAAGGCCGCTTCGTCGACGTACGCGTGATCGGCCGCGGTGACGACCAGCACCGGATCCTTGCCGCCCTCTTGCGCATGCAGTGCGGCCAGCGTCATCGCCGGCGCGGTGTTGCGGCCCATCGGCTCGAGCAGCACGGTGGCGGGCGGCAACGCCAGCTCGCGCAGCTGGTCGAGCACCAGAAAGCGGTGCTCCTCGTTGCCGACGATGCACGGTGCCGCCACTTCGATGCCCGCATCGCCCAGCGACGCGAGGCGCATCGCGGCCTGCTGAAACAGGCTGCGATTGCCGTGCAGCACGAGGAACTGCTTCGGATGCTGGGCGCGCGAGAGCGGCCACAGGCGAGTGCCGCTGCCGCCGGCCATGATGACGGGTTGAACCGGGATCGAGGTCATGATGAAGTCAGAGGTTTGGGAGTGGGGGCTCAGCCCGCCAGACCGTTCGGGTTCATGCGTTGCCAGCGCCAGCTGTCGGCGCACATCGCATCGAGGTCGCGGGTGGCGCGCCACTGGAGCAGGTCGTTTGCCAGCGAGACATCGGCGTAGCTCGCGTCGACGTCGCCGGGGCGGCGCGCGACGAACTCGCAAGGCACGCTGACGCCGCTGGCGCGCTCGAACGCGCGCACGACCTCGAGCACGCTGTGGCCGCGGCCGGTGCCGAGGTTCGCGGTGATCGAGCGCCTGCGGTCGAGCAGGTAGCGCAGCGCCTGCACATGGCCGTCGGCCACGTCGAGCACATGGATGTAGTCGCGCACGCCGGTGCCGTCGGGCGTGGCGTAGTCGTTGCCGAAGACCTGCAGCCGCTCGCGCCGGCCGACCGCGACCTGCGCGACGAAAGGCAGCAGGTTGTTCGGAATGCCGCGCGGGTCTTCGCCGATCTGGCCGCTCGCATGCGCGCCGACCGGGTTGAAGTAGCGCAGCAGCGCGATCGACCACGCCGGATCGGCGCGCTCCAGGTCGCGCAGGATGTTCTCGCCGATCAGCTTGGTCGCGCCATACGGATTGGTCGCCGACAGCGCCGAATCCTCATGCACCGGCAGCGTTTCGGGCTTGCCGTAGACGGTCGCGCTCGAGCTGAACACGAGCGTCTTGCAGCCGTGATCGCTCATCGTCTGCGCGAGGGTCAGCAGGCCGCCGATGTTGTTGGCGTAGTAGGCGAGCGGCTTCGCGGTGCTCTCGCCGACCGCCTTGAAGGCGGCGAAGTGCACGGCGGCGTCGATCTGCCCGGCATCGAACACCGTCGCCATCGCCGTGGCATCGCAGACGTCCGCGCGCACGAACTCGGGTTCGCTGCCGCTGAGCGTGCGCAAGCGGTTCAGCACCTCGGGCGAGCTGTTCGCGAAGTTGTCGACGCCGACGACGCGAAAGCCCGCCGCCAGCAGGCTCAGCCAGGTGTGCGAGCCGATGAAGCCGGTCGCACCGGTCAGCAGGATGCGGGGCGCTGCGGTCATCGCATCGTGAGCTGGACCGAGCAGCTCGCGACGTTGGCGCTGTACGCGAATCCCGCGCCGCCCGAGACGCTGCGCGTCTCGCGGTCGACATTGCAGGCGAGCTGCCAGGCGCGGGCGATCGCATACGTGGCACTGAGTGTCGCCTTGCGCACGTTGTCGCTCGATTCGGAGCCCGGCCCGGTCGCGCCGCCGGCCGTCACCGTGCTGACGATCTTGGCGTGTCGATAGGTGTAGCCGGCGTTGACGTTGATCTTCGCGGTGGCGGCGTAGGTCGCGGTCAGGGACACGGCATCGCTGACCTGGCTGTTCTGGTTCAGCCCGATGACCGGCGTGCTGCCCGCGGAGCCCGCGACGTTGAAGAACGAACCGTTGGTTCCGGCGTCGCGGCTGTAGGCGAGCTTGAACGAGGTCTTTCCGGTCGGCGCGTAGTGTGCCGAGAGCGCGCCGGTCAGGCCCGAGAAGTCTTGGCCGACCGCGCCCGAGTTCGTCTGCCGGGTCCAGCTCAGGCGCGCATCGACGCCGGTCTGCGGGCTGTACTGCCAGTCGACCGAGAGGTCGAAGTTGCGGCCGTTGCTGGTGCTCTCGCTGGTGCCGGTGGTCGTCACGAGCCCGTTCGGCAGCACCGTGCGCGTGAAGCGCACGCCGGCGCCGACCTGCAGGTCGGGATTGATGCTGTATTTCGTGCCGAGGCTGCCGACATCGGCCGACGAGTTCGAGTTCAGCGTGGTCGGCGTCGAATAGCGCGCGCGGCTGTGCGCATAGTCTGCGACGAGGGCGAGGCGGCCCGCACCGCCCCAGCGAATACCGGCCCCCACCCGATCGGTTTTCAGCAGGTTGCGCTCGGTCGTCAGGGCGGCCGAGTTGCCGTCGAAGGCGGCGAGGCTCTGGTTCGCCGAGACATCGAAATTGCCGGAGAGCTTTTCGATCGTGGTCCAGTCCCAGCCGGCGTCGAGGCCGTAGCTGGTGTTGTCGAGCTTGGTTTCATCCTGGTACTTGTTGTAGCGAATGTTCGCCGAACCGTGCAGGCGCTGGCGCCCGATCGGCTGGTCGAAGCCACCGAGCAGCCCGGTGCTCGAATAGTTGTCGCCGGGCCCATCGGGCACGCGGTAGACGTTCGAATCGTGCGTCAGCGCCTGGCTCACGCCGAGGTACCACGGGCTGGGCTCGTCCGCCGCCGCTGCGCCGCTGGCGAGCGCGGCCAGGGCAGCGATCAGATGGCGATGGCAGGGCCTGCGGGTCTTCTTGCGAACTTGCATGCGGTGCTCCAGGTTGACTGACAGAGTGGGTCGCCGATCATGCCGCGATACCGCGCGGCCGGGCGTCATTCAGTAAGCGTGGCGGTCGAAGAACACGAGCCTGATCGTGCGCACGATGATCTGCAGGTCCAGCCCCAACGACCAGTTGCGCAGGTACTCCAGATCGTATTCGACGCGCGCCTGCATCTTCTCGATCGTATCGGTCTCGCCACGGTGGCCGTTCACCTGGGCCCAGCCGGTGATGCCCGGCTTGACCTTGTGGCGCACCATGTAGGCCTTGATCAGGCGGCGATATTCCTCGTTGTGCGCCACCGCGTGCGGGCGCGGCCCGACGATGCTCATGCGACCTTGCAGCACGTTGATGAACTGCGGCAGCTCGTCGAGCGAGGTGCGCCGGATGAAGGCGCCGAAGCGCGTGATGCGCGGGTCGTCCTTCGTCGCCTGGTGAACGACCGGGCCATTGTCTTGGGAGCGCATCGAGCGGAACTTGTAGACGACGATCTCGCCGCCGTCCAGCCCGTTGCGGCGCTGGCGGAAGATCACCGGGCCCGGCGAGCTGAGCTTCACGCCGATCGCCGTGACGAGCAGCACCGGCGCGATCAGGATCAGGATCAGGCTGCCGAGCACGATGTCGCTGAACCGTTTCATGAGTTCATTCGTGCCGGTGAACGGCGTCTCGCAGATGCCGACGACCGGCACGCCGTTCATGTCCTGCAGCCGACCCTGGATGATGCTGATGCCGAACACATCGGGCACGAAGAACAGCGACGCGGTCGTGCCCTGGACCTCTTCGAGCAGTTCGACGATGCGCGGCTGCGAGCCGAGCGGCAGCGTGATGTAGACCTCGCGGATGCCGTGCTCGCTCGCGTGGGCGGCGACGTCCTTCAGGCCGCCCAGACGCTGCGCGCTGGCCTCCTGGTGCAGGCGATCATCGGTGCGGTCATCGAAGTAGCCGACGAAGTCGACGCCGTACTCTGCGCTCTCGGCCAGCGCCTTCGCGACCTTCACGCCGAGCGCGCCGCCGCCGACAACGACCGCGGTGCGCCGCGCGGCCGGCCGCGCGGACAGCCGCTGCACCACCAGCTTGCCGATCCACACCGCGAGCCACTGCAGGATCGGCGTCGCGACCACCCAGTTCAGCAGAACGTCATTCTCGAAGTAGTGCAGGCTGCGCGTCGCGTAGCCGCACAGCGCGAGGATCGCGACCAGCGAGACCCAGGTCGAAAGGATGTCGACACCGGCGGCGATCAGGTTGTCGCGGAAGCGGTTGCGTCCGGGGAAGGTCAGCGCAAAGACCAGCAGGCACAGCGTCAGCGCAGGCCGATCGATCGGTTCATCGGCATAGACCGTCGCGAACAGAAACGTCAGCACCGTGATGCCGGGCTCGAGAAACGCCGCGACGAGCGACGTCACCGACTGGGGTGCGCTGTAGAACGTTCTCTTGTAGCTTCGGTCTTCAAACATGGATTCGTGGTGGCGCGCGGGCCCGACCAAGGTTGCCTTCAGCGGCGCCTCGGCGCACGGCGCGGCAGCTGCATTCCCCTCGGTCCTGCAGCGACGCGTGACGGCGGATTCTCCATCAAAAGCAAACCGTCTCATCCCTCGGCCGCGGGGGGGCGGCGAGGGCCCGTGCCTACAATCCGTGCATGTTTCACAGCCTCAACTCGCTGCTCGGCAGCGCGGCCATCGAACGCCTGACCTTGCTCGCGAACCACGTGCTCGCGTCGGAGCCGGTCGCGACCGAGCGCCTGCGCGCGCATGCCGGGCGTTGCATGCAGTTGCAATTCGAGGGCTGGCCGAGCCTGTTGCCGGCGCTGCCGCCGAGCGCCTTTCGGGTCACGCCGGCCGGGCTGATCGAGTGGTGCGGCATCGAGGCGATCGCCGAGCCGGATCTGCGCGTCAGCATCGACGCGTCGAACCCGGCGCTCGCGATGGCGCAAGCGCTGGCGGGCACGCGCCCGAAGGTCGAGGTGGCGGGCGACGCGGCCTTCGCGACCGACTTGAACTGGCTCTTCGACAACCTGCGCTGGGATGTGCAGGACGACCTCGCCCGGATCGTCGGCCAGGCCCCGGCGCGCGAGATCGCGCGCATCGCCGGCGGTGTCGCCGCCGGATTGCGCGAAGCGGTGCGCACGTTGACCGGCCTGGTTGCGCGGTCTTGAAATGAGGCATATCGCGCGGCTGATCGTCATCACGATCACGGTTCTGCGCTACGGGCTGGACGAGCTGGCACTGTCCAGCTTCCGCCAGCGCTGGGTGCGGGCGCTGGTGCGCGTGATGACGCTGGGGCGCAAGCTCGATGCACCGCGCGGCGAGCGCCTGCGGCTCGGCCTCGAGCGGCTCGGCCCGATCTTCGTCAAGTTCGGGCAGGTGCTGTCGACGCGCCGCGACCTGCTGCCGGCCGACCTGGCCGACGAACTCGCGAAGCTGCAGGACGCCGTGCCGCCGTTCCCGGCCGAGCAGGCCCGCGGGCTGGTCGAGCGGGCCTTCGGCCGGCCGATCGACGCGATCTTCGCGCGCTTCGATGCCGAACCGGTCGCCAGCGCGTCGATCGCGCAGGTCCACTTCGCGCGGCTGAAGGATGGCCGCGAGGTCGCCGTGAAGGTGCTGCGCCCCGGCATGCTCGCCGTCATCGACGACGACCTCTCGCTGATGCGCACGCTCGCACGCTGGGTCGAGCGCTTCTCGGCCGACGGCAAGCGCCTGAAGCCGCGCGAGGTCGTCGCCGAGTTCGCGAACTACCTGCACGACGAGCTCGACCTGGTGCGCGAGGCCGCGAACGCCGCGCAGCTGCGCCGCAACATGCAGGCGCTGAACCTGATCATGGTGCCCGAGATGGTCTGGGACCTGTGCACCCAGGGCGTCATCGTGATGGAGCGCATGAACGGCGTGCCGATCAGCCAGACCCAGCGCCTGCGCGAGGCCGGCGTCGACATCCCGAAGCTCGCGCGTGACGGCGTCACGATCTTCTTCACGCAGGTCTTTCGCGACGGCTTCTTTCACGCCGACATGCACCCCGGCAACATCCAGGTCAGCGTCGCGCCGGAAACGTTCGGTCGCTACATCGCGCTCGACTTCGGCATCGTCGGCACGCTGACCGAGGTCGACAAGGAGTACCTGGCGCAGAACTTCATCGCGTTCTTCCGGCGCGACTACAAGCGCGTCGCCGAACTGCACGTCGAGTCCGGCTGGGTGCCGTCGGCGACTCGCGTCGACGAGCTCGAGGGCGCCATCCGCGCGGTCTGCGAGCCGCACTTCGATCGGCCGCTGAAAGACATCTCGCTCGGCCAGGTGCTGCTGCGCCTGTTCCAGACCTCGCGCCGCTTCAACGTCGAGATCCAGCCGCAACTGGTGCTGCTGCAGAAGACGCTGCTGAACGTCGAGGGGCTGGGCCGCCAGCTCGATCCCGAGCTCGATCTGTGGAACACGGCAAAGCCGTTCCTCGAGCAATGGATGAACAAGCAGGTCGGCTGGCTCGGGCTGCTCGAAGGCCTGCAGCGCGAGGCGCCGCGCTACGTGCAGTTGCTGCCGGAGCTGCCGCGCCTGATCCACCAGGCCTTGCTGCCGCGCGCGCCGACCGAGCAACGGCTGCTCGAGGCGCTGCTCGTCGAGCAGCGCCGCACGCGCCGGCTGCTGCAAGCGATCATCGGCGTCGTCGGCGGCGCGCTGCTCGGGCTGCTGGGTGCGCAATTCTGGATGCACTGGCGCTGATCGCTCGGCGAGGCCCGACGGCGCACCCACGGGTCGTATAATTCGTGGTTTTCCTTTTCGAATTTCCCTTTTAAATCAAAGGCTTGGCCATGCCGATCTATGCCTATCGCTGCTCCGCCTGCGGGCACGCGAAGGATGTCCTGCAGAAGATGTCCGATCCGGTGCTCACGGTGTGCCCGGAATGCGCTGCACCGACCTTCGTCAAGCAGCTGACCGCGGCAGGCTTCCAGCTGAAGGGCTCGGGCTGGTACGTGACCGACTTCCGCGGTGGCGACAAGGGCACGCCGGCCGGCGGCGACAAGGCCGATGGCGTGAAGAACGGATCGGACAACAAGAGCGAACCGGCCGCGGCCTCCGCGGCCGCCCCTGCAGCCGCGAAGAGCGAGGCCGCTGCCACGCCGGCAGCAGCTCCCGCACCGGCCGCCGCGCCGGCGACGCCGTCGTCCGGCGCCAAGTGAAGGCGCGCGGCGCCCAAGGATCGCAGTGAAGAAATACCTCATCGCCGGGCTGCTCGTCTGGCTCCCGCTGGCCATCACGATCTGGGTGCTGCAGGCCGCGCTCGGCGTGCTCGATGGTGTCTTCGGCTGGTTCCTGATGGCCGGCAAGGCGATCCTGCCGGCCGCGGCCGAACCGGCGATCGACATGCTGCTGAAGGTCCCCGGCCTCGGCGTGATCGTGATGCTGCTCGGGCTGCTGCTGACCGGCGTGTTCGCGACCAATATCGTCGGCCAATGGTGGCTGCGCCAGGGCAGCCGCGCGCTGAGCAAGATCCCGATCGTCAAGTCGATCTACAACTCGGTCAAGCAGGTCTCGGACACGCTGTTCTCGAGCAACGGCAATGCCTTTCGCGAAGCGGTGCTGGTCCAGTATCCGCGCCAGGGCAGCTGGACGATCGCATTCGTCACCGGCAAGCCGGGCGGCGAGGCCGCGCTGCACCTGCCGGGCGACTACCTCAGCGTGTATGTGCCGACGACACCGAACCCGACCTCGGGCTTCTTCCTGATGGTGCCGCGCGCCGACGTGATCGTGCTGCAGATGAGCGTCGACGAGGCCCTGAAGTACGTGATCTCGATGGGTGTGGTCGCGCCGCCGATGCATGGCGGCGCCGTCGCGCCGGTCGTCGTGATCGCCGAGCCGGCCCGAAATTGACCGGGCCGAGCGGCATGGCGACCGCCCGGCCCGTGGCCCTGCGATGCAGCGGCGAAGCGCCTTCCCCCAAATTCCCTGCCCGAATTTCGAACCGACGCTGCGCGCGAGCGCGTCGTTCCCGACAACCAATCTGCCCTGCGCAGTGGAGTGACTTGATGCGAACCACCTATTGCGGCCTCGTCAGCGAAACGCTGATGGGCCAGACCGTGACCTTGATGGGCTGGGCCCACCGCCGCCGCGACCACGGCGGCGTGATCTTCATCGACCTGCGCGACCGCGAAGGCATCGTCCAGGTCGTCTGCGACCCGGATCGCGCCGAGATGTTCAGGCATGCCGAAGACGTGCGCAACGAGTTCTGCCTGAAGATCGTCGGCAAGGTGCGCGCGCGCCCCGACGGCACCGTCAACGCCAACATCACGAGCGGCAAGATCGAGGTTCTGTGTCTCGAGATCGAGGTGCTGAACCCGAGCATCACGCCGCCGTTCCAGCTCGACGACGACAACCTCTCCGAGACCACGCGGCTGACGCACCGCGTGCTCGATCTGCGCCGCCCGCCGATGCAGCGCAACATGATGCTGCGCTACCGCGTCGCGATGGAGGTGCGCAAGTTCCTCGACGCGCAAGGCTTCATCGACATCGAGACGCCGATGCTGACGAAGAGCACGCCCGAGGGCGCGCGCGACTACCTCGTGCCTTCGCGCGTGCACGACGGCATGTTCTTCGCGCTGCCGCAGTCGCCGCAGCTGTTCAAGCAGCTGCTGATGGTCGCGGGCTTCGACCGCTACTACCAGATCACCAAGTGCTTCCGCGACGAAGACCTGCGTGCCGACCGCCAGCCCGAGTTCACGCAGATCGACATCGAGACCTCGTTCCTGACCGAGGAAGAGATCCGCACGATGTTCGAGGGCATGATCCGCAGCACCTTCCAGCACGCGATCGGCGTCGAGCTGCCGGCGTTCCCGGTGATGAAGTACGCGGACGCGATGCACCGCTTCGGCTCCGACAAGCCGGACCTGCGCGTCAAGCTCGAGTTCACCGAGCTGACCGACGTGATGAAGGACGTCGACTTCAAGGTCTTCTCGGCCCCGGCGCTGATGGAGGGCGGCCGCGTCGTCGCGCTGCGCGTGCCCGGCGGCGCCGAGATCAGCCGCAGCGAGATCGATGCCTACACCGAGTTCGTGAAGATCTACGGCGCCAAGGGCCTGGCCTGGATCAAGATCAACGATCTCGCGAAGGGCCGCGAAGGGCTGCAATCGCCGGTGGTCAAGAACCTGCACGACGCGGCGCTCGCGAAGATCCTGGATCGCAGCGGCGCGCAGAACGGCGACCTGCTGTTCTTCGGCGCCGACCGGACGAAGGTCGTCAACGACGCGATCGGCGCGCTGCGCGTGAAGGTCGGCCACAGCGATTTCGGCAAGGCGCGCGGCCTCGTCCAGGGCGTCTGGGAGCCGCTGTGGGTCGTCGACTTCCCGATGTTCGAGTACGACGACGCCGCGCAGCGCTGGAGCGCGGTGCACCACCCGTTCACGTCGCCGAAGGACGGCCACGAAGACCTGCTCGAGACCGATCCGGGCGCGGCGATCTCGAAGGCCTACGACGTCGTGCTCAACGGCATCGAACTCGGCGGCGGCTCGGTGCGTATCCACCGCGAGGAAGTGCAGAGCAAGGTGTTCCGCGCGCTGAAGATCGACGCCGAAGAGGCGCAGCTGAAGTTCGGTTTCCTGCTCGACGCGCTGCAGTACGGCGCGCCGCCGCACGGCGGCATCGCGATCGGCCTGGACCGTTTCGTGATGCTGATGACCGGGGCCGAATCGCTGCGCGACGTGATCGCGTTCCCGAAGACGCAGCGCGCACAGGATCTGCTGACGAACGCGCCGAGCGCGGTCGACGAGAAGCAGCTGCGCGAGCTGCACATCCGCCTGCGCAACGTGCAGGGAGCCGGTGTCTGAGGCAACGGTCACACGGCTGATGCAGAATCAAAGGGCGCGATTTCTCGCGCCCTTTTTCTTGCCGCCGAGAGTGCCTTGTCCGTGATCAAGCCGCCCAAAATCCCCGAATCGGTGCTCGTCGTGATCCACACCGCCGAGCTCGAGGTGCTGCTGATCGAACGTGCCGACCACGCCGGCTACTGGCAGAGCGTGACCGGCTCGAAAGACGCGCCCGACGAGCCGCTCGCGGTGACCGCGCGGCGCGAAGTGTTCGAGGAAACCGGCATCCGGATCGGCTCGCCCGAAGTCCCGCTCGAGAACCTGCGCGACTGGCGGTTTCGCAATGTCTACGAGATCTATCCGGTCTGGCGGCATCGCTATGCCGCCGGCGTGACGCACAACACCGAGTTCGTCTTCGGTCTGCGCGTGCCGGGCCGTGTGCCGGTCGTGTTGAGCCCGCGCGAGCATCTGGCGCACGCATGGCTGCCGTGGCGCGAGGCCGCCGACAAGTGCTTCTCGCCATCGAACGCGCAGGCAATTCGGCAGCTGCCGCGACACGCGTGACGCCATGGCAATGCGCCTGCCCGCCGCCCCCGCCCATGTCGTGCACAGCACGCAGCACCCGAGCCACGTGCTGCGGGTTGCGACCTACAACATCCACAAGGGCGTGCGCGGTGTCGGCCCGCGCAAGCGGCTGGAGATCCACAACCTCGCGCTCGGCATCGAGGCGCTCGACACCGACCTCGTGTTCCTGCAGGAGGTGCGTTTCCTGAACCGGGCCGAGGCGAAGAAGTTTCCCGACACCGTGATCGGCTGGCCGCGCATGCCGCAGGCCGACTACCTCGCGCCCGAGGGCTATGAGGTTGCGTATCGCACCAACGCGACGACGACGCACGGCGAGCATGGCAACGCGCTGTTGTCGCGCTGGCCGCTCGGCGACATCGGCCACCACGATGTCTCCGACCACCGCTTCGAGCAGCGCGGCCTGCTGCATGTGCCGGTGCACTGGAACGGCGTGCTGGTGCATGCGATCGTCGCGCACTTCGGGCTGATCCATGCCAGCCGGGTGCGCCAGGTCGAGCGCCTGGCGAGGTTCATCGAGGCCGAGGTGCCGAAGGACGAGCTGCTGATCGTCGCCGGCGATTTCAACGACTGGGGCGCCAAGCTCGACACGCCGATGCGCGGGTTCGGCCTGCGGCGCGCCGGCGTGCCGGGCGATCCGCCGGCGCGCTTCAACACCTTTCCGTCGCGCATGCCGGTGTTCTCGATGGACCGCATCTACGTGCGCGGGCTGCAATGCCTGTCGACCTCGGTGCCGCGCGGAGCGGCGTGGGCGCGCATGTCGGATCACCTGCCGCTGATCGCCGAGCTCGCGCTCGCATGAGCCCCGCCCGGCCGCCCGAAGGGGCTCGATCCCGCTTGGCGGGACCGGCCGAAGGCCGCAGGGTGCACTCATGAGCGTCACGGACGCTCGCACCCGCGCGCTGCGACCCGATCACCAGCTGCGGCTGATGAAGGGCGCCGAGGTCTTCTTCCCGGCGCTGTGCGAGGCGATTGCCAATGCGCGCGCCGAGGTCCTGCTCGAGACCTACATCTTCGACTTCGGACGTTCGGTGACCGCCGTCGCGCAGGCGCTCGAGGACGCCGCGCGGCGCGGCGTCTGCGTGCGGGTCGTCGTCGACGGCGTCGGCACCGGCGACGTGCCGGCGCCGTGGCAGCGGCGCTGGGCCGACGCCGGCGTGCACTGGCGCATCTTCAATCCGGCGCAGGGCTGGCGCCTGCTGCTGCCGAAGCGCTGGCGCCGGCTGCACCGCAAGCTGTGCGTGGTCGACGGCAGCATCGGTTTCTGCGGCGGCATCAACCTGCTCGACGACTATTTCGACCCGAACCACGGTGCACTGGTGCAGCCGCGCTTCGATTTCACGGTGCGCGTCTGCGGGCCGCTGGTCGCCGACATGCACGACACGATGACGCGCCTGTGGGCGCGCCTGCAGGTCGCGCGCGAGGCGCAGCAGCTCGACGTTGGCGGCGCGCTGCAGGCGGTGCTCGATGCGGCCCGCGCCGGCACCGACATGCACGACGAGCCGGATGCCGACGACGACGAAGACTATCTGCCCGAACAACCCGGCGGGCAGGGCGCGCTGGCCGCGCTGGTGCTGCGCGACAACGTCAGCTTCCGGCGCAGCATCGAGGGCAACTACCGGCTCGCGATCGGCCTGGCGCGCAGCGAGATCCTGATCGCCAACGCCTACTTCATCCCCGGCGTTCAGCTGCAGCGCGCGCTGCTGCGCGCGGCGCGGCGCGGCGTGCGCATCACGCTGCTGCTGCAAGGCAAGTACGAGTACTTCATGCAGTACCACGCGAGCCGTGCGGTCTATGCCGCGATGCTCAGCGCCGGCATCGAGATCATCGAGTACGACGCCAGCTTCCTGCACGCGAAGGTCGCGGTGATGGACGCGCAGGGCGGTTCGCTCGCGACCGTCGGCTCGTCGAACCTGGACCCGTTGAGCCTGCTGCTCGCGCGCGAGGCCAACATCTTCGTGCGCGACGAGGCCTTTGCCGGCGAACTGCGTGCCCACCTGCTCGAGGCGATCGCGAAAGGCCGCCGCGTCGCGCCCGACGCGATCACGCGTTGGTCGGTCGTGCTGCGCGGGTTGAACTGGGTCGCCTACGCGCTGATGCGCGGGCTCGTGTTCGTCTCCGGCGAGCGCTACTAGAAAGACCTAGAACTCGCCGGTGAGATCCCGGCCGAAGCGGTTCGGGCCGACCGTGCCGCGCAGCAGCCCGTTGGCGATCAGCGTCCAGACGATCCCGATCAGCGGGATCAGGTAGACCAGCGCCCACCAGCCCGACTTGTCGCGGTCATGCCAGCGCTTGACGCTGACCGCCGCGCAAGGCCAGGCGAGCAGCAGCGTCGTCAGCATCTCGGCGCGGCGCTCGGAGACGCCGACGATGCCCAGCAGCATCTCGGCCATCACCGACACCAGCAGCGGCCCGAGCACGCCATAGAGCCAGAACACCTTGCGCGGCACGCGGCCGCGGAAGCTGAACACGATCTGCGGTGTCGACATCGGGTCGTCGAAGCCGGGTCGAGGTGCCAGGTGCGGCGCGGTGAGGGTGCTCATGTCGGGTCGGATCCAAGCTGCGGTTGCTACGATGTTCGCATGGACCCCGTCGACGACCTCGTCGTGCTGCGCCCGGAAGGCCTGTACTGCGCAGCTGGCGACTTCTACATCGACCCGTGGCGGCCGGTCGAACGCGCCGTGATCACGCACGCGCATGCCGACCACGCGCGGCCGGGCCATGCGCACTACCTGGCCGCAACGCCCGGCGCCGGCGTGCTGCGCGCACGCCTCGGTGCGATCGACCTGCAGACGCTGGACTACGGCGAGCGCGTCGACCACTTCGGCGTGCGCGTCTCGCTGCACCCCGCCGGCCACGTGCTCGGCTCGGCGCAGGCGCGGCTCGAGCATCGCGGCCGCGTCTGGGTCGTCTCGGGCGACTACTTCGTTGCCGGCCACGTCGACGATCCGCTCGATGCGAACCCGACCTGCGCGCCCTACGAGCCGGTGCGCTGCGACTGCTTCATCACCGAAAGCACCTTCGGGCTGCCGATCTACCGCTGGGCGCCGCAGCGCGAGCTGTTCGGTGCCATCAACCGCTGGTGGGCCGCGAACGCCGCCGCCGGCCGCGCGAGCCTGCTGCTCGGCTACAGCTTCGGCAAGGCGCAGCGCATCCTCGCCGGTGTCGATGCGGGCATCGGCACGATCGTCGTGCACGGTGCGGTCGAGGCGCTGAACCAGGCCTATCGTGCCGCGGGCGTCGCGCTGCCGCCGACGAAGTCCGTCACCAGCATCACCGACCCGGCCGAGCTGAAGCGCGCCCTCGTGATCGCGCCGCCCTCGGTGCAGGGCTCGGCCTGGACGCGGCGCTTCGGCGACCACAGCGACGCGTTCGCGAGCGGCTGGATGCAGCTGCGCGGCGCGCGCCGCCGGCGCTCGGTCGACCGCGGCTTCGTGCTCAGCGACCACGCCGACTGGCCCGGGCTGCAGCGTGCGATCGCGGCGACCTCTGCTTCGCGCGTGATCGTCACGCACGGCTACGAGAGCGTGATGGTGCGCTGGCTCAGCGAGCAAGGCCTGCAGGCCAGCGCGTTCGGCACCGAGTACGGCGACGAGCGGGAAGCCACCGAAGAGGCGCGCGAGGCCGGCGCATGAAGGCCTTCGCGCGGCTCTTCAACGAGCTCGACGCGAGCACCGCGACGGGCGCGAAGGTCGATGCGCTGAAGCGCTACTTCGCCGCCGCGAGCCCGGCCGACGCCGCCTGGGCCACCTACTTCCTCGCCGGCGGCAAGCCGCGCCAGGTCGTGCCGACGGCGGTGCTGCGCGCGCTCGCGTGCGAGCGCGCCGGCATCGCGCCATGGCTGTTCGAGGAGTCCTACCAGGCGGTCGGCGACCTCGCCGAGACGATCGCGCTCGTGCTGCCGCCGGCACCGGCGCTCAGCGATGTCGGCCTGGCCGAGTGGGTCGAGCAGCGCCTGCTGCCTCTGCGCGGCACCGAGCCGATCGCGCAGGCCGAGCGCATCGCGCGCTACTGGGACGAGCTCGACACGACCGGCCGCTTCCTGCTGACGAAGCTGATCGGCGGCGGCTTCCGGGTCGGCGTCAGCAAGCTGCTGGTGCAGCGCGCGCTCGCCGAGCTCGCGGTGCTCGATGCGAAGCTCGTCGCGCAGCGCATGATGGGCTACACCGACGCCAAGCAGATGCCCGACGCGGCACGCTACGCGGCGCTGCTGACGCCCGATGTCGGCGGCCCGGCCGAGGCCGGCCAGCCGTATCCGTTCTTTCTCTCGCACCCGCTCGACGCGAGGCTCGACGAGTTCGACGCGCGGCTCGGCCCGCCGGCCGACTGGTTCGTCGAGTGGAAGTACGACGGCATCCGTGCGCAGCTCGTGAAGCGCGCCGGCAGCGTCTGGATCTGGTCGCGTGGCGAGGAGCTCGTGACCGAGCGCTTCCCGGAGATCGTCGCGCAGGCGCAGCGGCTGCCCGACGGCAGCGTGCTCGACGGCGAGATCGTCGCGTGGAGAGACGGCGCGCTGGCGCCGTTCGGCCTCCTGCAGCAACGCATCGCGCGCAAGACGCTGACCCCGCGCGTGCTCGCCGATGCGCCGGTCGCGTTCATCGCCTACGACCTGCTCGAGTGGGCCGGCGTCGATCTGCGCGGCGAGCCGCAGGCGGTGCGGCGCACGATGCTCGAGACGGCCGTGCGCGAGGCCACGGATCTGCAGCTCTCGCCGATCGAGCTGCGCGACAGCTGGGCCGAACTCGCCGGCCTGCGCGAATCGTCGCGCGAGCGCGGCGTCGAAGGCTTCATGCTGAAGCACCGCGATGCCCGCTACGGCACCGGCCGCCGCAAGCAGGAAGACCTGGCCGGCGGCACCTGGTGGAAGTGGAAGATCGAGCCGCTCAGCGTCGACGGCGTGCTGATCTATGCGCAGGCCGGGCACGGCCGTCGCGCCAGCGTCTACACCGACTACACCTTCGCGGTCTGGAACCGCGCACCGCTCGATGCGGCCGAGGCGCAGGCCGCCGTCGATGCGATCGCGCAGCGTTCGCCGTCACGGCCGGATGCGCTGCAGCTCGTCGCGTTCGCGAAGGCGTACTCGGGCCTGACCGACGAGGAGTTCCGCCGCGTCGACCGGGTGATCCGCGCCAGCACGATCGAGAAGTTCGGCCCGGTGCGCAGCGTCAAGCCGTCGCTGGTGTTCGAGCTCGGCTTCGAGGGCATCAACCGCAGCCCGCGCCACAAGAGCGGCATCGCCGTGCGCTTCCCGCGCATGCTGCGCATCCGCGACGACAAGCCGCTGCACGAGGCCGACACGCTGCAGACGCTGGAGGCGCTGCTGGCGCTGGCCGGCTGACGATCTTCAGTGCAGTGCACGCAGGATCGGCGTCGCCCTCAGGCCGCCGACCTCGATCCCGTTCCAGTTCTTCAGCGTGACCTCGCTGAACGAGCGCATGAACGCCGCGTCGCCGTCGTCGAGCGCGACGAAGGCCTCGACGACCGCCGCCATCACGACCTCGGCGGCGCGCGCGTTGTTGCCGTCGTCGATCTTGATCGCGACGCCCAGACCGCGCTCCGGCAGCGCGGCGCAGAACACGCCCTCGGCGCCGACCTTGCAGCACACGCGCGTGCCGAGCCGCTGCATCACGTGGGTGTCGAAGCGGCCGCTGCCGGCGACCATGAACGGTGCCCTCGCGACCGCCGCGCGCAGCCGCTGCGCCGCGCGCGCATGCTCCGCGCTCAGGCCCATGCCGGTGCCGACGCGTGCGAACGCGTGCGCGAGGTGGCGCAGCGGGACCGCGAAGGTCGGGATCGAGCAGCCGTCGATGCCGCGCGGCGTGTTCGTCAGGTCGTAGCCGGTCGCGGCCTGCAGCGCCGCGCTGACCTCGCGCATCACCGGGTGCTCGGGCTTCACGTAGCCGCGCACGTACTGCCGCAGGTCCGGGCGGCCGCCGTGCAGCGCGCAGGCCAGGCACAGAAAGCCGGCATGCTTGCCCGAGCAGTTGTTGTGCAGCGCCGTCGGCCCACGCTGTTGCGCCGCGAGCGCGCGTGTCGCGGCCTCGTTGTAGGGCCAGTGCGCGCCGCACTCGAGCGCGTCCGGGTCGAGGCCGGCCTTCGCGAGCATGCGCGCCGCGGTCTGCGCATGCAGGTCTTCGCCGCCATGCGAGGCACAGGCGAGCGCGAGCTCGTCGTCGCTCAGGCCGAGCCGGTCGGCCGCGCCGCTGGCGACCAGCGGCAGCGCCTGCAGCAGCTTCACGGCCGAGCGCGGAAAGATCGGCCGCTCGATGTCGCCGAGCGCGGCGACCACGGCGCCGTCGGCATCGAGCACCGCCAGCGCGCCGCAGTGCGCGGATTCGATCGCGGCTCCGCGCATCACGTCGACGAGGATCGGATTCATCACAACACGCCTCTGACGAAGGTCCGCAGGTCCTGCGCCATCCGCGCCAGCGACGGCTGGTGGATGTACATCATGTGCCCGGCCTCGAAGTAGCTGACGCTGACCTTGTCGCGCGCGCCATCGCGCAGCCCAAGGTGGTTGACGGTGTAGTCGCCGGCCGCGTGCGGCGTGCCGAGGTCGTAGTAGCCGCTCGCGACGTAGACCCGCATGTGCGGGTTCGCCTGCATCGCCTTGCGCAGGCTCGCGCCGATGTTGACGTAGCGGTTCTCGAAGCCCTTCCAGCTCCACTTGTCCCAGATCGGCGCGTGCACCACGTAGGGCGCGTCGGTGTCGAACTTCAGCGTGTCCTTCAGCAGCCGGTTGATGCCGGCGGCATAGGCGCCGAGCACCGCGTTCATGAACGGATCGGTCTCGGGGTGCTCGCCGGCATCGTCGCGGTCCCGGCCGACGAAGCGCGAATCGAGGCGGCCGACGGTCTGGCCGCGGCCGCGCAACAGCTCCTTGAAGTAGCGGAACGGCTCGGGCCGCAGATCGGTCTTGTGCGCGTACTCGGTCGACAGGCCGGTGAAGCGCGCGAGCTGCGCGGCGATCTGGTCGCGCTCCACGCCATCGAGCCTCGAACCCCGCAGCAGCGCGGCGCTGTAGGCGCCGAGCGCGAAGACCTCGGCGGCCGCGACGACCTCGGCCAGCGGCTTCTGCTGCAGCTCGGGTGCGAGTGCCTTGTGGTACCAGGCGGTGGCCGCGTAGGTCGGCAGGAACAGCGCATACGGCAGCTCGTTGCCTTCGTCGAAGCTCAAGGTCTGCAGGTCCATCGCGAGCGAGACCAGCATCACGCCGTTCAGGAAGATGTCGTGCTTGCCCTGCAGGTGCAGCGAGAGCCCGGCGGCACGCGTCGTGCCGTAGCTCTCGCCGATCAGGTATTTCGGGCTGCCCCAGCGGCCGTAGCGCGTCAGGTACAGGCGGATGAACTCGCCGACCGAATCGAGGTCGCGCTGGTATGCGTGGTACTCGTTCGGCTTCTCGCCCTCGGCCATGCGCGAATGGCCGGTGCCGACCGGGTCGATGAAGACGAGGTCGCTGTCGGTCAGCAAGGTGTGCTCGTTGTCGGCCAGTGCGTACGGCGGCGGTGGTGCATTGCCGAACTCGTCGCAGACGACGCGCTGCGGCCCGAGAATGCCGAGGTGCAGCCAGACGCTGCTCGACCCCGGGCCGCCGTTGAAGCTGAACGTGACCGGGCGCTGCCCGGGCGGCTCGGTCTTCAGCGTGTACGCGGTGAAGAAGAAGCTCGCGGTCGCCTTGTCGGGCTTGGCCGGCGGCGCATCCTTCGCGTCGTAGCTCGGCGTGTAGTCGCGCAGCACGATCGTGCCGCAGGTCGCGGTGTACTCGAGCGTCGTGTTGCCGACGACGAGCCGGTGCTCGGTGACGACGATCCGCTCCTTCGGCTCGGCGGTTGCGGGCGGGGGCGTCGTGGGGGTCGTGTTGTCGGCTGCGGCCATCGGTGTGGGTTCGTTAGAGTCCGGACATGGAGCCGACTCTAACTGTGCCGACGGCCGGCGGTGCGCCACAAGCTTTCCCGATGCTGGCCGGCATCGACTTCACCAGTCGGCCGACGTTGCGCAAGCCGATCACGATCGCGCTCGGGCATGTCGCAGACGGCGCAGTGCAGCTCGCGCGCATCGATGCGCACGCCGAGTTCGCCGGTTTTGCGCGCTGGCTGGGCACGCCGGGGCCCTGGCTCGGCGTGTTCGACCTGCCGTTCGGGCTGCCGCGCGAACTCGTCGCCACGCTGCAATGGCCGATGCAGTGGGCGCCGCTGATGCGCCACTACGCGGCGTTGTCGCGCGACGAGATCCGCAGCGCGTTCGCGGCGTTCTGCGATGCGCGCCCGGTCGGCGCGAAGTTCGCGCACCGCGCGGCCGACGGGCCGGCGGGATCGTCGCCGTCGATGAAGTGGGTCAACCCGCCGGTCGCGTTCATGCTGCATGCCGGCGTGCCCTTGCTGATCGACGCCGGCGTGCACCTGCCGGGGCTGCATGCGGGCGACGCGACGCGCATCGCGCTCGAAGGCTATCCCGGCCTGCTGGCGCGCGAGCTGCTCGGCGCACGCTCGTACAAGAGCGACACCCGCGCGAAGCAGACGCCCGAGCGGGAGCGTGCGCGCCTCGATCTCGTCGATGCGCTCGGCCAGGGCCGCACGCGCCTGGCGCTGCGCCTCGCGCTCTCGCCCGCGCAACGCGCCGAGCTGATCGCCGACGCCGGCGGGGACCGGCTCGACGCGGTGCTGTGCCTGATGCAGGCGGCGTGGGCGAGCGCGCGCCCGAACCACGGCCTGCCGGACGTGATCGACCCGCTCGAAGGCTGGATCGTCAGCGCGGCGACGCTCTGCTAAGGTCGTTCGCGATGCACGCGTTCAACCTGCTGCTGCTCGCCGGCGGGCTGCTCGTCTTCACGAGCCTGCTCGCCGGCGTGCTCTCGACCCGCCTCGGCCTGCCGTTCCTGCTGGTCTTCCTGGTGGCCGGGATGGTCGTCGGCGTCGACGGGCCGTTCGGCGTGAGCTTCGACAACGCGCAGCTCTCGGCCTGGGTCGGCAACGCGGCGCTCGCGATGATCCTGCTCGAAGGCGGCATCAGCACGCGGATGGAAACCTTCGATGCCGGCTTCCGCCCGGCGCTGGTGCTCGCGACCCTGGGTGTCGCGCTGACCGCCGCGCTGGTCGGCGCGGCCGCGACGGCGGCGATGCACATCGACTGGCGCCACGGTTTGCTGCTTGGCGCGATCGTCGGCTCGACCGATGCCGCCGCGGTGTTCTCGCTGCTGCGCCAGACCGGCGTGCGGCTGGCCGAACGGGTCTCGGCGACGCTGGAGATCGAATCGGGCCTGAACGACCCGATGGCCGTGTTCCTCGTGCTTGCGCTGATCGCCACGTTGAAGGCCGATGCCGGCGTCATCGAGATGCTGTGGCTGTTCGCGCGCCAGGCCGGCTTCGGCACCGCGATCGGGCTGCTCGGCGC
This sequence comes from Rhizobacter sp. P5_A1, assembly GCF_056400745.1. Lineage (NCBI taxonomy): Bacteria > Pseudomonadati > Pseudomonadota > Betaproteobacteria > Burkholderiales > Sphaerotilaceae > Rhizobacter > Rhizobacter sp. P5_A1. The sequence continues at coordinate 179,730 of NZ_JBFUKR010000002.1, read as the reverse complement.
CTGGGGCGTCGCGTGGCTGCTCGGCAGACTGCCGCTGACCGTCGAGAACGGCGGCGTGCTGTCGCTGATCATCGTCTCGGCCGGCATGGCGGTGTTCGCGACGGCCGGGCTCGTCGAAGGTTCGGGCTTTCTCGCGATCTACCTGTTCGGGCTGCGCCTGCGCGCGAAGGCCGAACCGGCCGCGCATGCCGCGTCGTCGGCGCTCGACGGCTTCGCGTGGGCCGCGCAGGCGACGATGTTCCTGCTGCTCGGCCTGCTCGTCTCGCCACACGACATGCTGCCGCATCTGGCGTCGACGCTCGTCGTCGCGGCGGTGCTGATGTTCGTCGCGCGGCCGCTGGCGGTCTGGCTGTGCCTGTGGCCGATGGGGTTCCACGCACGTGAGCGGCTGTTCATCGGCTGGGTCGGCCTGCGCGGCGCGGTGCCGATCGTGCTCGCGCTGTTCCCATTGATCGAGCGGGTCGAGGGCAGCTACCGCTTCTTCAACGCGGCCTTCGTCGTCGTGCTCGCCTCGCTGCTGTTGCAGGGCACGACGCTGGGCTGGGTCGCGAGGCGCTTGCGCGTCGTTCTGCCGCCCGCGACGCCGCCGCCGGAGCAGCGCGCGGTGCAGGGCCTGCTCACGCTCGACGCTGAGCTGCCGCTGGCCGACGTGTTCGCGTTCTTCCAGCTGCCGCTGCCCGAGAGCGGTGGCGCAACCTTGCGCGACTGGATGGCGGACAGTCTGGCCCGCGACCACGTCGAAGGCGACAGCATCGACTGGCACGGTGCGCACTTCAGCGTGATGCGCCTGCACGAAGGGCGCATCGCGCGCGTCGGCCTCAGGCTCGCGCCGCGGGCGACGTCGGCGCCAGCGTGAGCGAAGCGGGCGAACCCGATCCGACCGCGCGGGCGCAGGCCTGGTTCGCGCAGCGCGGCTGGGCGCCGTTCGCGTTCCAGCACGAGGTGTGGTCGGCGATGGCGCAGGGCCGCAGCGGCCTGCTGCACGCGAGCACCGGTTCGGGCAAGACCTACGCGGTGTGGTTCGGCGCGCTCGCCCGCGCCGCGGCTCTGAACATCCCGCTCGACGGCCCACACGCGCCGCCGCTCGGCGTGCTGTGGCTGACGCCGATGCGCGCGCTCGCCGCCGACACGACGCGGGCGCTGCACGCCCCGCTGACCGAGCTCGGTGCGACCTGGAGCCTCGGGATGCGCACCGGCGACACGCCGGCCGCGGAGCGCGCACGCCAGGACCGGCGCTTCCCGACCGTGCTCGTGACGACCCCCGAGTCGCTGAGCCTGATGCTGACGCGCGAACCGGCGCGCGACGAGCTCGCGACGATTCACACCGTGATCGTCGACGAGTGGCACGAGCTGATGGGCAACAAGCGCGGCGTGCAGGTGCAGCTCGCACTCGCGCGCCTGAAGCGCTGGAATCCGGCGCTCGCGATCTGGGGCCTGAGCGCGACGCTCGGCAACCTGCCCGAGGCGATGCAGGTGCTGCTCGGCCGGACCGCGGGCACGCTGGTGCAGGGCCGCATCGACAAGGCGCTGGTGATCGACACGCTGCTGCCCGAGCAGCCCGGGCGCTTCTCGTGGGGCGGGCACCTGGGCCGGCAGATGCAGGGGCCGGTCGTCGCCGAGATCGAGCGTTCGGCGACCACGCTGGTCTTCGTCAACGTGCGCTCGCAGGCCGAGATCTGGTACCAGCTGCTGCTGCAGGAGCGGCCCGAGTGGGCCGGCGTCGTCGCGCTGCATCACGGCTCGCTCGACAAGGAGGTGCGCGAGTGGGTCGAGCTCGGCCTGAAGGAAGGGCGGCTGAAGGCGGTCGTCGCGACTTCGTCGCTCGACCTCGGTGTCGATTTCCTGCCGGTCGAGCGCGTGCTGCAGATCGGTTCGGCGAAGGGCGTCGCACGGCTGCTGCAGCGCGCCGGCCGCAGCGGCCATGCGCCGGGCCGCGCGAGCCGCGTCACGCTGGTGCCGACGAACACGCTCGAGCTGGTCGAAGCGGTCGCCGCGCGGCGCGCCGCGCAGGCTGGGCGGATCGAGAAGCGCGCGACGCCCGAGAAGCCGCTCGACGTGCTGGTGCAGCACCTCGTCACGGTCGCGCTCGGCGGCGGCTTCAGGCCGGCCGCGCTGTTCGCCGAGCTGCGCGGCGCACACGCGTATCGCAGGCTGTCGAAAGGCGAGTTCCAGTGGGCGCTGGACTTCGTCGTGCAGGGCGGCGCGAGCCTGGCCGCCTACCCCGAGTACCACCGCGTGCGCCAGGTCGACGGCGTCTATCGCGTGCCCGATCGCGGCATCGCGCGGCGCCACCGGCTGCAGGTCGGCACGATCGTCTCCGACTCGGTGATGCAGGTGAAGTACCTCAGCGGCGGGCGCATCGGCTTCGTCGAGGAAGGCTTCGTCGCGCGGCTGCGCGCCGGCGACTGCTTCGTGTTCGCCGGCCGCACGCTCGAGTACGTGCGCACGCAGGAGATGACTGCCTACGTGCGGCGCGCCGACAAGCCGCGCGGCGTGATCACGAGCTGGGCCGGCGCGAAGATGCCGCTGTCGAACGAACTCGCCGACGCGGTGCTGGAGGTGCTCGCCGGCGCCGTGCGCGGCGACCGGATCGACACGTTGGGCGAGCCCGAACTCGAGGCCGCGCGGCCGATGCTCGAGACGCAGCTGCGCCTGTCGAAACTGCCGACGCCGACGACGCTGCTGGTCGAGCGCTTCGAGTCGCGCGAAGGGCATCACCTGTTCGTCTACCCGTTCGCCGGCCGCAACGCGCACATCGGCCTGGGCAGCCTGCTCGCGTGGCGGCTCGCGAAGGACGCGCCGAACACCTTCAGCATCTCGATCAACGACTACGGCTTCGAGCTGCTCGGCGCCGAGCCGATCGCGCCGGCGCAGCTGCTCGACAAGAGCCTGTTCAGCGACACCGAGCTGCTGCACGACGTGCTCGCGAGCCTGAACAGCAGCGAGCTCGCGCGCCGGCGCTTTCGCGAGATCGCGCGCGTCGCCGGGCTGATCTTCACCGGCTACCCGGGCCAGCCGAAGAGCACGCGCCAGCTGCAGGCCTCGAGCTCGCTGTTCTACGAGGTCTTCGCGAAGTACGACGCCGGCAACCTGCTGCTGACGCAGGCGCAGACCGAGGTGCTGAGCCAGGAACTCGACATCAGGCGCCTCGCCGCGAGCCTCGCGCGCATGCGCCGCCAGCGCATCGCGTTCGTCGACCTGAAGGTGCCGAGCCCGTTCGCGCTGCCGCTGATGGTCGAGCGCTTTCGCGAGAAGCTCTCGACCGAGAAGCTGAAGGACCGGCTGGATCGGCTGCTGAAGGACATGGAGCGTGCGGCCGACGCGGCGGACTGATGGACTGCGTCAGCGCGCTCACTATCTGCGCATCAGCGTGCTCTTCCCGAACAGGCTCTCGATCAGGTCGACCGCGACGATCGCGGTGCCGTTGCGCACGTCGAGCGCAGGGTTCAGCTCCATCACGTCGAGCGAGGCGAGGCGGCCGGTGTCGGCGATCATCTCCATGCACAGCTGCGCCTCGCGGTAGGTCGGGCCGCCCTGGACCGTGGTGGCGACGCCGGGGGCGATCGACGCATCGAGAAAATCGACGTCGAAACTGACGTGCAGGTGCGTGTTCGCGTCGATTGTCGCGAGCGCGAGTTCCATCGCGTGGCGCATCCCCATCTCGTCGATGTAGCGCATGTCGAAGACGTCGAGCCCGGCCTCGTGCACGAGCCGCTTCTCGCCCGGGTCGACGCTGCGGATCCCGATCTGGCGGATCGATTTCGGACTCAGCGCCGGCACCGTGCCGCCGATCTCGATCAGGGCCTGCGGGCCATTGCCGCACAGGCACGCGACCGGCATGCCGTGGAGGTTGCCGCTCGGCGTCAGCGTGTGGGTGTTGAAGTCGGCGTGCGCGTCGAGCCAGAGCACGCGCAGCTTCTTGCCGGTCTCGCGGCAGTGGCGCGCGACCGCGCTGATCGAGCCGATGCCCAGGCAATGATCGCCGCCGAGCAGGATCGGCAGCCGGCCCTGTTGCAGCTCGGCATAGACGGCTTCGTGCACGGCCTGGTTCCAGGCGACGACCTGGTTCAGATGCCGGTAGCCGTCGACCGGCGGCTGCCACGGGTTCGCCGGTCCGGCGAGGTTGCCGCGGTCCAGCACCTCGAGGCCGTGGCCTTCGAGCACCGGGCCGATGTTGGCGACGCGCAGCGCCTCGGGCCCCATGCTGGCACCGCGGCTGCCGGCGCCGATGTCGGTCGGCGCGCCGATCAGGCTGATCTTCGTGTTGCTCATGCGTGTACCTTCTCGTCGTCGACGCGGGTCGTCACAGGTCGACCGCCGGCAGGTCCTTGCCGTTCTCGCGCAGCTCGAAACCATATTCGGCCTCGAGCAGGCCCCAGGCCTCCTCGGCCGTCTCGACGAAGCGGAACAGCTGCAGGTCGAGCGCGCTGATCATGCCGCTCTCGACGAGCAGCTCGAAGTTGATCAGGCGGGTCCAGAAATCGCGGCCGAACAGCAGCACCGGGCGGCGCCGCGATTTGCCGGTCTGGATCAGGGTCAGCGCCTCGAACAGCTCGTCGAGCGTGCCGAAACCGCCGGGGAAGCACACCAGCGCGACCGAGCGCATCAGGAAGTGCATCTTGCGCAGGCCGAAGTAGTGGAACTGGAAGCACAGCTCCGGCGTGATGTACGGGTTCGGGGCCTGCTCGTGCTGCAACACGATGTTCAGCCCGATGCTCTTGCCGCCGACATCGAACGCGCCGCGGTTGCCGGCCTCCATGATGCCGGGGCCGCCGCCGGTGACGACGTACAGCGGCGTCTCGAGCTGCTTCGACTTCTGCGCGACGAGCGCGCCGAAACGCCGTGCCTCCTCGTAGTACGGCGACATCGTCAGGTGGCGCTGCGCGATCGCCAGCGCGGCGGCGTCGCCGGCCGAGCCGGCATCGTCGACCAGGCGTTGTGCGACCTCGGGCGGCACGATGCGCGCGCTGCCGAAGATCACGACGGTCGACGCGATCCCCTGCTCGTTCATGATCAGCTCGGGCTTCAGCAGCTCGAGCTGCATGCGCACCGGCCGCATCTCTTCGCGCAGCACGAACGGGGTGTCGGTGAACGCCAGCTTGTAGGAGCTTTCGGGGCCCTCGTAGCGGGTCAGCGACTTGGTCGCGTCTTTCGCGGCGGCGTCCTGCTGCGCGGTCGGGAAGTTGCGACCGGCCAGAGTGGTTTTGTCCATGTGCGCAGCTTAAGGCAACTGGGATGCCTGTTCGCGCGGATCAGGGCTCGGCGAGCAGGCTCAGGAACGGCTCGAACAGCTGCGGCGTGCAGGCCAGCAGCGAGCGGCTGGCCTGCAGCGGCAAGCCGTCGCGCGAATGGATCAGCGCGCCGCTCTCGCGCAGCAGCACGGTGCCAGCGGCGGCGACCCAGGGGTCCAGGTCGTGCTGCCAGAACGCATCGATCCGGCCCGCGGCGAGGTAGGCGAGCTCCAGCGCCATCGAGCCGGAGCGCCGCACGCCGCTGAAGGCGCGCAGCACGCGGCCGAGCTCGGCCATGTAGACCGGCATGCGCGGGCTGGCCGGCTTCGGGAACACCGTCGCGGCGAGCGACTCGATCGCGCTGCGCGGTTTCGCGCAGCGGATCGGCAGGCCGTTCAGCACCGCGCCGCGGCCGCGGATCGCGCCGAAGAACTCGTTGCGGCACGAGTCGTAGATCACGCCGACCTGCGGTTCGCCGGCTTCGACGAACGCGATCACGACCGCGTACTGCGGGTAGCCGCGCAGGTAGTTGGCGTGGCCGTCGAGCGGCTCGATGACCCAGTGCGGGCGGCCGTCGGCGCGCAGCGCCGCCGCGTCGTCGGTTCGCGCGTCGCCGATGAAGTCGTGCTGCGGGAACTGCTTGCGCACCACATCGCGGATCAGCGTCCGCGCCTCGTGGTCGATGGCCGCGACGACCTCGCCGGGCGGCTTGTGCGTGATGACGATCTCCGACAGCCGCGCGCGCGAGGCTTGCAGATGCGTTCCGGCCGCATAGGCCGCCTGTTCGGCGATGCGGGCGGCTTTCTGAAGGTCGGTCGTTGCGTCGGTCATGTCACGTCAGTCGTATTTGCCAGCGGGTCGGGACAACAGGTTCACGTAGTCGTGATGCGCCGTGTTGATGATCGAGATTCGATGTTCGACCGGGCGGTCGCCGAAGGTCAGCGCGGTGCGGCGCACCTGCATGACCGGCTGGCCGACGGCCAAGCCGAGCACACGCACCGCATGGCGGTCGGCCGCGGTGGCGCGCGCGCGTTCCTTCGCACGCAGCACGCTGATGCCGAAGTCCGACTGGTACAGCTGGTAGATCGTGCCGGGGCGCTCGCGGAAGCGCTTCTCGGTCAGGCCCTTGAAGAGCGTGGACGGCAGCGTCAGGCGGTCGTAGATCACCGCCGTGCCCTGCAGCCGCAGGCGATTCTCGATCTGGATCACCGGATCGCCGGCACGCAGCTGCAGCGCCTCGGCCGGCTCGTCGTCGGCGCGCAGGCGCTCGAACGAGACCAGGTCGATCAGCGGCGCCTCGCGCAGACCGTCGGCGCGCTCGACGTGGAAGAACTGGAACAGGAAGCGATCGGTGCTGTGCGTCGCGACGAAGGTGCCGCGCCCCTGGCGCCGCACCAGGATGTGCTCGGCGGCGAGTTCGTCGACCGCGCGCCGCAGCGTGCCGATCGACACGCCCATCGCGCCGGCGATCTCGGTCTCGCTCGGCAGCGTCTCGCCCGGCGCACAGCTGCCGGATTCGATCGCGCTCAGCAGCGAGCGCTTGACGACCCGGTACAGCGGCATGCCGGCGGTCTCGGGCGCGATGGCCTCGAAGCGCGGAGCGGACGTGGCGGTCTGCATGATGCAACGAAGTGTACATGCAGATCATTTGTGTGAAATAGGTCATCTAGATGACAGGTTTGACAGTGGGTGGCGCCGACCTAACATCGCGCTCTGTCCCGAACTGCCCACCGAGGAGGCCGCAGATGATTCACTTCGTATTGCACGACGCGCGCGACACCGTCGCCGTCGTGGTCGTGGAAGGCGTGACCGCCGGCACGCCGATGACCGGCTGGATCATGGATGAAGACAAGACGATCGAGGTCCGGGCCCGCCAGGACATCCCGATCGGCCACAAGGTCGCGCTGAAAGACATGGCTGTCGGCGACACCGTGCTGAAGTACGGCATCGACATGGGCAAGGTGGTCGCGCCGATCAGGGCGGGCGAGCACGCTCACGTGCAGAACATCAAGACCAAGCGCTGGTAAGCCGGAGACCCATCATGGCCATCGTCACCAAGAACACCACCTTCCTCGGCTACCGCCGCGAGAACGGCCGCGTCGGCGTTCGCAACCACGTCATCGTGCTGCCGCTCGACGACCTGTCGAACGCCGCGGCCGAGGCCGTCGCCCACAACATCAAGGGCGCGATGGCGATTCCGCACCCGTATGGTCGCCTGCAGTTCGGCGCCGACCTGGACCTGCACTTCCGCACGCTGATCGGCGCCGGCTGCAACCCGAACGTCGCGGCCGTCGTCGTGATCGGCATCGAGGACAGCTGGACCCAGAAGGTCGTCGACGGGATCAAAGCGACCGGCAAGCCGGTCGTCGGCTTCGGCATCGAAGGCCACGGCGACCACGACACGATCCTGCGCGCCAGCAAGGCCGCGCGCGACTACGTGCAATGGGCCAGCGAGAAGCAGCGCGAGGCCTGCGCGATCAGCGAGCTGTGGGTCTCGACCAAGTGCGGCGAGAGCGACACGACCAGCGGCTGCGGCGCGAACCCGACCGTCGGCAACGCCTTCGACAAGCTGCACCCGCTCGGCAACTACCTGTGCTTCGGCGAAACCTCCGAGATCACCGGCGGCGAGAAGATCGTCGCCGAGCGTTGCGCGACCACCGAGGTGCGCGACCGGTTCATGTTCATGTTCGACCGCTACCAGGACATGATCAACCGCCACAAGACCAGCGACCTCTCCGACTCGCAGCCGACCAAGGGCAACATCGCCGGCGGCCTGACGACGATCGAGGAAAAGGCGCTCGGCAACATCCAGAAGATCGGCAAGAAGTGCACGGTCGACGGCGTGATCGACAAGGCCGAGATGCCGACCCATCCGGGCCTGTGGTTCATGGACTCGTCGTCGGCCGCGGCCGAGATGGTGACCCTGTGCGCGGCGTCGGGCTACGCGCTGCACTTCTTCCCGACCGGCCAGGGCAACGTGATCGGCAACGCGATCGTGCCGGTCATCAAGATCTGCTCGAACCCGCGCACGGTGCGGCTGATGAGCGAGCACATCGATGTCGACACCTCCGGGCTGCTGCAGCGCGAGATCAACCTCGACCAGGCCGGCGACAAGCTGCTCGAATGCATGCTGCGCACCGCCAACGGGCGCCTCACGGCCGCCGAGGCGCTCGGGCACCGCGAGTTCGTGCTGACGCGGCTGTTCGAGTCGGCGTGAGATGAGCCGCATCGTCATCACCGAGTTCATGGACGAGCGCGCCGTCGCGCAGCTCGCCGCGGCGCACGACGTGCTGTACGACGCCACGCTCGTCGACGACCCGGCGCGCCTGCATGCCGAAGCGGCCGGCGCGGACGCGATCGTCGTGCGCAATCGAACCCAGGTGCGCGGCGAGTTGCTCGCGGCGCTGGCACGATGCCGCGTCGTCGGGCGCCTCGGCGTCGGCCTGGACAACATCGACGTGGCGGGCTGCGAGGCGCGCGGCATCGAGGTGATCCCGGCGAGCGGTGCGAACGCGCTGAGCGTCGCCGAATACGTGATCGCGAGCGCGATGCTGCTGCTGCGCGGCGCTTATCAGGCGAGCGCCGAGGTGGCAGCCGGCCGGTGGCCACGCCATGCGCTGAGCAGCGGTCGCGAGATCGGCGGCAAGACGCTCGGGCTGGTCGGCTTCGGCTCGATCGGCCAGCTGACGGCGCGGCTCGCGCACGGCGTCGGCATGCAGGTGATCGCGCACGACGCGATGCTCGACGACGCGGACCCGGTGTTCGGGCAGGCGGGCGTCGCGTCCGTGGGGCTGGACGAGCTCACGGCGCGTGCCGACGTCATCAGCCTGCACGTGCCGCTCGTCGCTTCGACGCGCAATCTGTTCGACGCGGCGCGCATCGCTGCGATGAAAGCCAGTGCGGTGCTGATCAACTCGGCGCGCGGCGGCGTCGTCGACGAGGCGGCGCTCGCCGCGGCCCTGCGCAGTGGCCGGCTCGGCGGCGCGGCGCTCGATGTGTTCGAGACCGAGCCGGTGCCCGCCGGCAGCGTGTTCGCCGGCTGTCCGAACCTGCTGTTGACGCCGCACATCGCCGGCCTTTCCGGTGAAGCGAACGAGCGCGTGTCGTCGCTGATCGCGCAGCGCGTGCTGCAGGCACTCGGCTGATGGCACGGCTCACGCTCGAAGAGGCGCGCAGCCTCGCGGCCGCCGCGCTGCAGGCGGCCGGCGCGAACCTGTTGATGGCGCAGGCGACGGCGCGCGCGCTGGTGCTGGCCGAAGCGCAGGGCCTCGCGTCGCACGGCCTGGGCCGGGTCGCGCAGTACAGCGCGCATTTGCGCAACGGGCGCGTGAACGGCGCGGCCGTGCCGGCGATCGTCAAGAGCAAGGGCGCCGCGGCGCTCGTCGACGCGCAGGAGGGCCTGGCCTTCGCGGCCTGCGAGCTCGCGGTGCGCGAGGCGATCGAGCGGGCGCGCGAATTCGGCATCAGCGTCGTCGGCGTGACGAACAGCCACCACTGCGGCGTCGTGATCGATCACCTGCGCGCGGCGGCGGATGCCGGCATGGTCGGCCTCGGATTCTCGAACTCTCCCGCGGCGATGCCGGCGGCCGGCGGCAAGCACCCGATCTTCGGCACCAACCCGATCGCCGCGATCTTTCCGCGGCGTGACGACGCGCTGCCGCTGATGATCGATCTGAGCCTGTCGGAGGTCGCGCGTGGCAAGCTGATGGTCGCCGCGAAGGAGGGCAAGCCGATTCCCGCCGGCTGGGCGCTCGACGCGCAGGGCCTGCCGACCACCGACCCGCAGGCCGGCCTCGAAGGCTCGATGCTCGCGATCGGCGCGGTGTCGAGCCCGAAGGGCGCGATGCTCGCGCTGGTCGTCGAGTTGCTGGTCACCGCGCTGATCGGCGCGAACTTCGGCTTCGAAGCCTCGAGCTTCTTCGTCGACGCCGGCAACCGGCCGCGCATCGGCCAGACCTTCATCGTGATCGACCCCGACGCGCTCGCCGGCCGCGAGGGCTTTCTCGACCGCGTCGAGGTGCTGGTGCGCGAGATGCTCGTCGACGACGGCGTGCGGCTGCCGGGCGCGCGGCGCGAGGCCTTGCTCGCGAAGGCGCGGGTCGAGGGCCTGGCCATCGGCGACGCGTTGCTGAGGAGTCTGCAGACCGCCTAGAAGATTTTCGGGGAACGTTATGCCGAACCCGGCTTGCAGCATGCCGCAGCGCGCGGCAGCATGCGGACCGGTTCACAGGAGACGAGACGAATGCAACGACGAGACTTGATGCTGGGCGCGCTCGCGCTGCCGGTAACCACGCTGCCCGGCGCAGCGTGGGCGCAGGGCGGCGACTACCCGAAGGCGGGCGCGACCTTGCGCTACATCGTGCCGTTCCCGCCCGGTGGGCTGACCGACGCGATGGCGCGACTGGTCGGGCAGCAACTCGGCGAACGCTGGAAGGTCAACGTCGTGATCGATAACCGGCCCGGCGGCGGCGGTCAGATCGGCGCCGATGCGGCGGCGAAATCGGCGCCCGATGGCGCAACGCTGCTCGCGATCACGCTGACGCACGCGGCGAACTACACGCTGTTCCCGAAGGCACCGTACAACCTCGTCAAGGACCTGAAGCCGGTCGCGCTGATGGCAGGCTCGCCGATGCTGATCGTCGTGCCGGCCGGCAGCAGGATCCAGAGTTTCCACGAGCTGATCGCGGCGGCGAAGGCCGGCAAGCTGAATGCCGGTTCGAGCGGCAACGGAACGCCGCCGCACCTGACGCTGGCGCTGTTCAACGACATCGCGAAGACCGAAATCCAGCACGTGCCCTACAAGGGCGGCGCGCCGGCCATCACCGACCTGATCGGCGGCCAGCTCGACGTGGTCTTCTCGAACTTTCCCGAGTCGATCGCCCATGTGAAGAGCGGCAAACTGCGCGCGTTGGCGCTGTGCAGCGCGGCGCGGCACCCGACGGTGCCCGAGGTGCCGACGACCGTCGAGGCCGGCATGCCGGCGCTGCTGGTGGACAACTGGACCGCGATGATGGTGCCGGCCGGCACATCGGACGCCGTGGTCGCGAAGCTCGGCAGCGAGATCGTCAAGATCCTCGCCAGCCCGGAGATCGAGGAACGCGCGCGGACCCAGGGCTTTCGGGTCGACGCGCGCGAGCCGCAGGCCTTTGCTGTCTTCCTGAAGAGCGAGACCGAGCGTTGGGCGAAGGTGATCGTCGCGGCGAAGATCACCGCCGAGTAGGTCGGCGCGACCCGAGCGTCCGCGCCGACCGGCTCAGGCCTCGGCGGCGCGGTGCCCGCACACCGGGCAGCCGGGCGTGCGGCGCAGCGCGATCTCGGTCCATTCCATCGTCCGCGCATCGAGCATCTGCAGCCGGCCCGCCAGCGAGCTGCCGACGCCGGCCAGCAGCTTCAACGCCTCGGCCGCCTGCAGGCTGCCGATGATGCCGACCAGCGGCGCGAACACACCCATCGTCGCGCAGCGCACTTCCTCGAACACCGCCTCGGCCGGGAACAGGCAGGCGTAGCAGGGCCTGGTCGCGTCGCGCGTGTCGTAGACCGAGATCTGGCCATCGAAGCCGATCGCGGCGCCGGAGACGAGCGGCTTGGCGTGCGCCACGCAGGCGGTGTTGACGGCGTGACGCGTCGCGAAGTTGTCGCTGCAATCGATGACCACGTCGGCCGCGGCGACGAGCGCCATCAGGCGCGCGGCGTCGGCACGCTCTTGCAGCGCCTGCACGCGCACCTCGGGGTTGATCGCCTGCAGCGTCTGTGCCGCGGACTCGGCCTTCGACCGGCCGATGCGTGCGACGTTGTGGACGATCTGGCGCTGCAGGTTGGTCAGGTCGACCGTGTCGTCGTCGACGATCGTCAGCGTGCCGACCCCGGCCGTCGCGAGGTACAGCGCGACCGGCGAGCCCAGGCCGCCCGCGCCGATCACCAGCGCGTGCGCGGCAAGCAGGCGCTGCTGGCCCTCGATGCCGAGCTCGTCGAGCAGGATGTGGCGCGAGTAGCGCAGCAGCTGTTCGTCATTCATCGGCCGAGCATACAAACAAAGCGCAGGGAGCACCGCCCGCAAAAACGCCCGCGGATCGCGCGGGCGTTCTGAGGCAGAGCGGGATCAGTTGACCGTCTCGGCCTCGGGCTTGCGCTCGACGGCGGTCTTGCTGACCAGCACCGGCTTGCCCTTCAGGCGATTCATCGCCTGCGTGAGCTGGAAGTCTTCCGGCGTGCCGAACTCAGGCGGCGGTTTCGGCGGCGTGGCGGCGCGCTTCGCGGCTTCTTCCTCGAGCCGTTTGCGCGCTTCGTCGCGGGCCTTCTCGCGCGCCTCGTCCTTCTGCTCGGCGCCCTGGCCGCTTTGCAGGTGCTTCTCGAGGTCGGCCTCGCGGGTGCGCAGTGCAGCGAACAGGTTGCCCTCGGCGGTCTCGTCGAGCATCACGTCGGGCACGATGCCCTTGGCCTGGATCGACGCACCACTCGGCGTGTAGTAGCGCGCGGTCGTGATCTTCAGCGCGGTCTCGGGCGAGAGCTGGCGCACCGTCTGCACCGAGCCCTTGCCGAAGGTCTGCGCGCCCATGATGACCGCGCGCTTCTGGTCCTGCAGCGCGCCGGCGACGATCTCGCTGGCCGAGGCCGAGCCTTCGTTGACGAGCACGATCAGCGGCACCTTCTTCAGCGCCTCGGGCAGGCGGCGCAGCGGGTCGCTGCCGCCGCGGCGCAGGTAGTCGCTCGGCGAGGCCTTGAAGGTCTGCTTGGAGTCGGAAATCTGGCCGTTCGTCGAGACGACGACCGCGTCGGCCGGCAGGAACGCCGCCGAGATCGCGACTGCGCCTTCGAGCAGGCCGCCCGGGTCGTTGCGCAGGTCGAGCACCAGACCCTTCAGGTTCGGCTCCTGCTTGTAGATTTCTTCGAGCTTCTTCACGAAGTCTTCGACCGTGCGGTCCTGGAACTGGCTCACACGCAGCCAGGCATAACCGGGTTCGACGATCTTCGAGCGCACGCTCTGGGTGCGGATCTCCTCGCGCACGATCGTCACCGGGAAGCTGCGGCTCTCGAGCTTGCGGAACACGGTCAGCACGACCTTGGTGTTCGGATCGCCCCGCATCTTCTTGACGGCCTGGTCGACCGTCAGGCCCTTGACCATCGTGTCGTCGATCTTCGTGATCAGGTCGCCGCTCTTGAGGCCGGCACGGAAGGCCGGCGAGCCTTCGATCGGGCTCACGACCTTCACGAGGCCGTCCTCCATGCCCATCTCGATGCCGATGCCGACGAAGCGGCCGGTGGTCGCCTCGCGGAATTCCTTGAAGGACTTCTTGTCGAAATACTGAGAGTGCGGGTCGAGGCCGGAAACCATGCCGCCGATCGCATCGCCGATCAGCTTCTTCTCGTCGACCGGCTCGACGTAGTCGGTCTTGATCATGCCGAAGACCGCCGCCATCTGTTGCAGCTCTTCGAGGGGCAATTGCGCGACGCCGTTGCGCGCCGTGGCCTGCAATTGCATCGTCGTCAATGCACCGGCGACTGCGCCGACGGCCAACCAGCCCGCGACCTTGAGTTTGGCGCCCATCAGCGACCCCTTGTAATGCCCGCTAGCAGCGTGAATTTGGTCCAAAACAAACCTCGATCAGTATATTCCTGCGACCCGGCCTTCGAGCCGCGGCTGCCGGGAAAGTTGCACGCGCCGGTCGGGCATGCGCCTGCCTGCAGGTGCTGCCTCAGGCCCGACGCGCAAGCGGGCTGGATGTAAAGAATTGCTCGGACGGGGGGCGACACGCCCGCGGCGAGTCAGTTCGTCGCGGGCGGCTTGGCCGGCGGGAAAAGTTCGTCGAACAGGTCGCCCGGCACGGTCTGTGGATCCTCGCTGACATCGGCGCCGTGCAGCAGTTCGAACGACGAGACGATCCAGCCACCGGACGACGAGGCCTCCGGCAGGTCGGCGCGCGGCGCGGGCGATGCCCGCGGATCGACGAACTCGCCCAGCGGCGCGGCTTCGGTGATGCGCCAGACCAGCTTCTTTGCGGCGGGCGGCGGCGTGCGCTGGCTCATGGCATCTCTCCCGTACGATTCGACCAGAAGGCGCTCGAGTGCGAGTCTCAGGCGGTCGATGCTAGGCGCGGCGTGGCGCCTTGCAAAGGCCACACTTAGGGGGAGCACGCAGCGAGTCGGGTTTGGTCCCGCCGACAGGACTTGGAGACCCTGAAGGCGCTCCTAACTCGTTGATTCACAAGGCCGTGGGGAACGCGATGCTTGCGAAGGCTGTTGCAGCAGCGCATGGCAGGCACCGACATCTTGGTCACCAGGAATGGGGGTCGGCTCGCTAAAGATCCACCTGCGCATCGCGATAAAGTTCCTTACCGCCGAGGCATCAACGCCGACCGCTTCGATCGCATTCAGCAACTCCTGTGACGAGCATGCGAAATGGCATGTCCAGAAGCGCAGTTCGTAGTCCTCTGTCAGTTCTATGCGAGACCGATCAACGGGCTCTGGAATGAGTGAAGCGAATGTCATGAGTGGGTCTTCTTTGATGACTTGGGTGACGTGACGGCGGAGGTTAGGGCTCCGTAGGATCCCGGATGAGCGGACGAGCCCGCGAGGATGTGTCGGATGACAAGCCGTTCGCCAGCACCTGTAACAGACGAGTCATCCCTCCTGCAAAAGCCCCCTCGCCTTCGTCGAACCGGGACGGCGCGCGATAGAGCCGCGGGCGATTGCGCGGCGCTACCGGCTCAGTTCAGCCGACCGAGTTGGTCCGCCAGAAGGAGACCAGCGGCAAGCTCGGGCGGCAGCCGTTGGCAGCGCGGCAAGTCCCACAGAGTCCCAGCGAGGTCGAGGACGTCGTCGGCGGAAAGAAGCGGGTCGCGTTCGCAGATGCTCGCGCGACACCGTTCAATCCACTCGACCTGTCCGCCGCAGGAACGAAGTGACACAGACGGTCGGACTGCGGACTCGATGCCGGTCGAAGTCATATGTTCTCTCGCCCGTGGTTCAATTCTGAAACGTCGCCGAAGGCAACGCCTCAACCTCCCGACTTGGCTCGCTTGCCAGGGTTCTTCTTGTGTGTTGTCTTCCCGCGTTCCTTGCGGGGTCACGTCCGGGGGCAAGCGAGATCCGACGGCGATTGCCGCACCGTGCTGTACCCAGCAGCACTGCCGATGGCGTCCATTTTCTTGAGCGCACCGACGACGACACCGGCCGAACGCTTGCTCGTCGTGCTCGCGGCGGGTCAGGCCCGGACGACGATTTCGTTCCGCACCGATTTCACGCCGTTGACCTTTCGTGCGATGGTTTCGGCGGCGCTCTTCTCGAGCGCGTTCTTGGCGAAGCCGGACAACATCACCGTGCCGTTGAGCGTCTCGACCCGGATGCTGGACGCGTCGACGTCCTTGTTCTCGACGAAGCGGCTCTTGATCTGCGTCGTGATGGTGGCGTCGTCGACATAGGCGCCGACGGTTTCCTGTCCGCGGGTCACCGCACAGCCGGACGTCCCGATCAGAAGGACGGCGGCAAGGGCGGCAGCGAAGGTAGTGGTGCGAATGTTCATGGTGAATCTCCAGTCGAAAGTTGAATGCCTGGTTGGCTTGCTCGGGTGGTGATGAACCCCATCACCGAGGGAAGACTCGGGTTCAGCGCGACGGCGCGGACGCCGCAGGCTCGGGGGTTACGAGCTCCTTGACCACACCGCCCGCGGCGGCCGAGCCAGACACCGTGCCTTCGCCGAGCGCCATGCGCCGACAGGAATCCTGGTCCTCCGGACGAACCGCATCGCAGCGCTGCGTGGCGTTGCGGCGCAGGGCGCGTGCATTCTCTGCGTTGCCGAGGCGCGAGCGGCGGGCTTCGGCCAGCGCCGCGCCGGCTTCCTTCAGGCAGGCGCTGCGCTCCTGTTGCGACGTGCCGGCCAGGCAGGCGCTGCGTTCCTTCGCGTAGGTGGCCTGGGCATTGGCCAGCTCGGTCGTCGATGCCAGGGGCGTCTCGGCGGCCAGGGCGGGCGCCAGCAGCAACGCCGCGGCCATGCCGGTCATCCACTCGCGCATCGACGTGGGGATCTTGACTTTCAGTAGTCCGCAAAAGCTCGGCATCGCGTCTCTCCTTCGTTATGCCTGCATGTTGCGTGCGTCCCAATCGCTCGTCTGTTCGCTGTCGCACTCAGCGAGTGCGATCTTCGCGATTTCGTTTCCACCGCCGAGCAGTTCGCCGATGGGCTTCAGGTCCTCGACCCGGTCGCACACCGCCTTGATCGCCATCAGCATCGGCGCGCCGAGCAACAGCCCCCAGATGCCCCACAGCCAGCCCCACGCGAGCACGCCGATGAACACCACCACGGCACTCAGCCGGCTGGTGCGGCCGGTGAGCCAGGGCGCGACGAGATAGCCGGACACGATGTGCAGCCCGATCGAGACGCTCGCCACCAGCAGCGCTTTCTCGATCGTGCCGAACTGGGTCAGCGCGACGACGGCCGACACGCTGCACAGCGCGATCGACCCGATGTACGGGACCAGGTTGAGCACCGCCGCAGCCACACCCCAAACCGCGAAGTGCTTCATTCCGATCATCCAGAACGCGCCTGCCGTGGCCGCCCCCACGGCGGCGCTGGTCAGGAGCTGCATGACAAGGTAGCGCTGGATCTGCTGACTGATCTCGTTGAGCGCCTGCACAGTGATCTTGCGTCGGCCGAAGGTCGGCCCGGCAATGCGCACGAGCTTCCGGCGGAAAGCGTCGCCCGAGGCCAGCAGGAAGTACGTGATGACGCAGACGACGATGCACTGCGCCAGCATCTCCGCCAGACGCAGGCCGCCGACGAACACGTAGTCCTTGATGTTGAAGGGTGCCTTCTCGATCTGCACCCGTGCGACGCCCTTGCCGACCGCGCTTCGAGTGGCGTCGGCGGCCGCCGCCTGCTCCAGTTGTGTGGCTGCCTCCTGCATCCTGTCGAAGTTGTTGTCGGGCCGGTTGCGCGGACTGTGCAGCGACTGCTTCAGCTTGCGCGCCACATCGGGCAGCGACTCGATCAGGCTGTCGGCGTCGTCGCGCAGCGCGTAGGCGCCCCAGCCGACTGCCGACAGGATGGCGATCAACAGCAGTGCGGCTGCCGCGGGGCGCGGCAGCCGCCATCGGCTCATCAGGTCGACCACCGGTGTCAGCGCGTAGCTGAACATCGCGCCCATCATCAGCGGGATGAACACGGCGCTGGCCCAGTGCAGGGCGAACAGACACAGCAGCGCCGCGATCACGGCCAGCGATGCGCTGCGAACGTTCACCGGCATGTGCAGCAGCACGCGGCCCTCGGCCGGCTCGTCGGCATGCGGCATGGCGATGTTCCTTGGGTTGTGACTCGTGCCGCCGGTGCGGCTGCGCATCTCTGTCTCGCTCAGGATGCAGCGCATGCCCGCCGGCGTCTGTGCGCCCACGCACGGAGTCTTTCGCGCGCCGTGTTGGCGATCGCACAGACGACCTGGCCGCGGCGGCGCAAAGTGGCGTCACACCCGCAGCCCCTCGCCGGGGTTCCGTACGAATACCGGCGGCGTCGTGACGACGCGCCGCTACGGGGCAGCGGCCTGCAACGCGGGCGACAGCAGCCGGTCGAGCTCGGTGCGGACCACCGCATAGCACTCGCAGGCGCATGCCTGCAAGCCGCGCGGGTCGAGGACCGAAATGTGCCCACGCCGGTAGCGGATGTAGCCCAGGTCCTGCAGCTTGCCCGCCGCCTGGGTGATGCTTTCGCGCCGCACACCGAGCAGGCCGGCGAGCAGCTCCTGGGTCATCACGAGCTCGCCCGTCGGAACGCGATCGGCAGCCGCGAGCAGCCACCGGCTCAGCTGCTGATCGACGGAATGGTGGCGATAGCACGCCGCCGCCTGGGCCAATTGCGTGATCTGCGCCTGCGTGTAGCGCAGCAGCGCGCGGTGCAGCGGGCCGCCGCGGTCGAACTCGCGCATCAGCGATCGGCGCTCGAGCCGATAGCCGTGACCGCCCGAAGTGACCACCGCCGAGCCGGGCGTGCCGCCGCCGCCCATGAACATCGGCACGCCGATCATCCCTTCGTGGCCGACCGCCGAGGTCTCGGCCGACGCGCCGGACTCCGTCACGTAGTGCAACGACACGACCGAGGTCGTTGGAAAGTAGGCGTGCCGCAACGGCTCGCCGGCTTCGTAGAGCATCTCGCCCAGCAGCATCGGAACCAGCTCCAGGTCCATCGAGAGCGTGTCGAAGGCCGCCGCAGGCAGCGCAGCGAGGAGTTGGTTCTTCATCGGTCGGCGGTCATCTCCACCCCGACGCCGCGATAGCCCAGGAATCGGCACGCCTGATCGAACAGCGGCTGGCCGCTGACGCGAAACTGCCGCTGCAGGCCATCGTCGTCGCGACGGTGCAGAACAAAGTCGATGAACGGCTTGCGTGACGCGATCGTGGCCTGGAGCGCCGCCCGCTCGGCTTCGTCCCAGCCGCTCGAAGGCGCGCCCGCACGGTCGGCGCCCGACGACGCAACATGGAGGCCGAGTATCTCCAGCACAGGGCCTGACACCTTCGTGAACTCGCCGCGTTCGTCCTGTTCCCAGTGCCAGTCGGAGGCCAGCTCGGTGAGGCTTCGATAGCGTGCCTCGCTTTCGCGCAGCTCGGCAGTGCGCTCGGCCACCGCCTGTTCCAGGTCCTTGCTGTAGGCCTCGAGCCTGCGGTAGAGCAGGCGCACTTCCAGCATGTTGTGAATGCGCGTCTTGACCTCGATGAGGTCGAACGGCTTGCTGATGAAGTCCTTGGCACCGGCCTGCAGAGCGCGCAGCTTGTGGGCCGGTTGGGCCGTCAGCACGATGACCGGCAGATAGCTCTCGGTCTGGTTCGTCTTCAGGCCTTCCATCACGCCGAAGCCGTCCAGCAAGGGCATCTGCAGGTCGAGCAGGATCAGGTCGTAACCATTGCGCAGATGCAGCGCACACACCTGTGTCGGGTCCATCGTCGAGCTGACGTTGCCGTAGCCCGCCTCGGCGAGCAAGCGGCTCAGCAGGCGCACGTTGGCCGGCTGATCGTCGACGATCAGGATCCGGGCCGCCAGGATGTCGCATTCGAGTGTCATTGGCTCGTCTTTCCGAACGCCAGAGCGAGGTCAAGCGTCTGCATGAACTCGCCGACCTTGATCGGCTTCGTCAGGTAGCGGAAGAATCCGGCTTCCAGACCCTTCTCGATGTCCCTGGGCATCGCGTTCGCGCTGAGCGCAATCACCGGGATGTGCGCGGTGGCTGGGTCGCTGGCGAGAATCTCGAGCGCCGCGAGGCCGCTGATGCCGGGCAGGTTGATGTCCATCAGGATGACGTCCGGCATCGCGGCGCGTGCCAGCTCGACGCCACGCCGGCCGTCCTTCGCGCTCAGCAGGTGGATGTCGGGCCGGCGCGCCAGCAGCCGCGCCACCAGCGTCAGATTTGCCGGGTTGTCTTCGACGCACAGCACCGTGCGCCGCTGCGTGCCGGCAGCAAGGACGGTCGCTGCCGCCGCGGTGTCCGGAGCGGCCGCGGGAGCGGCATCCGTGTTGGCGGCTGCGTGCAGATCAATCCAGAACACGCTGCCCACGCCGACGCTGCTTTCGGCCCCGATCTCGCCGCCCATCAGCCCGACCAGGCGCTTGCTCACGACCAGGCCGATGCCGGTGCCTTCCTGCACGCCGGCTTCCTGGCCGAGGCGATTGAAGGGTTGGAACAGTTGAGCCAGCTTGTCGGCCGACAGCCCTTCGCCGGTATCCTGAAAACTGATGCGGATGCGCTTGTCCGGCCGCGTGCTGCAGTGGACCTCGACGGTGCCGCCGACCCGGTTGTACTTGATCGCGTTCGACAGCAGATTCACGAAGATCTGCTTGACCCGCGTGCGATCGGCCTGCACGTACAAAGGCGCATCCGAATCGGCGAAGTTGACCCGAATGCCGCTCTTGCGCGCCTGCGGTTCGATCATTGCCTGGCAATCGTCCAGCACTTCGGCCAGCGCCATCGGTTCGCACGAGATCGACAGCCTGCCCGACTCGATCAACGCGAGATCGAGAACTTCGTTGATCAACTCGAGCAGGTACCAGCCGGCCTGAAGAATCTGGTCGATGCTGTCCTTCTGCTCCGCCGTGGGCGGCGGCGAGCCGGAATCCATCAACTGCGCGAACCCGAGGATCGCGTTGAGTGGCGAGCGCAGCTCGTGGCTCATGCTGGACAGGAAATCCGATTTGGCCAGGTTCGCGCTCTCGGCCGCGACCTTCGCGCTTTGCAGCTCGAGGTTGGTTTCGTGCAGCGCGCGGTCGAGGCGTTGCTGCTCGGCCTCGACTTGCTTGCGCGCGGTGTTGTCGGTACCGATCAGCAGGTAGCCGATGATCGCGTTCCGCGCGTCACGCAGCGCCGTCACCGACACGACCGCGGGCAAGCGGCTGCCGTCGCGGCGCAGATAGGTCAGCTCGTAGATATCTTCGATCCCGCGCGACGCCTTGAAGACCAGGGCTTCGAAACCCGGCGCGATGGCGGTCGCGAACTCGGCACTGAGGGCCTGGGCGCGCAGGATGAGTTCCTGCGGATCGGAAAGATCGGCCGGCGTGATCGTGTTCAACACGTCCGCGGCGGCATAGCCGAGCATGCGTTCGGCGCCGATGTTGAAGAGCTGGATGACGCCCTTGTCGTCGGTGGCGATGCTCGAGAAGTTGGCGCTGTTGAGAATCGCCGTCTGCAGCGCGCCGGTCTTCAGCAGCGCGGCCTGGCGCGGCAGTTCCACGGTGCGTTCGGGCTCGTCGGTGACCGGAGGAGTGAAGGCTGGAGCGATGGCACGTCTACCGGTTGGGGCACGGCGGGGGCGGTGCGGTGACGGACAGTGCGCGCTCGCGGCCGCCGCGTCTGTGCGCTGCCCCACACAAGCCCGTCGGGGGCGTCAGGACGTGTGCCAGCTCGCTTCGGTGTCGACGAATTCCTGCTTGGCGGGTGACGCCTTCCGGTGCGCACGGGACGTGGCAGGACCCCCGGCTCGGCGTTGCAGAACGCCGAGGAGCCAGACCGTCAGGCCCGCAAGGCTCACAGGCGCCCGAGCAACAGCAGCACGACGAGGATCACGACGATCAACCCCAACGCACCGCTGGGGGCGTAGCCCCAGCTCCGGCTGTGCGGCCAGGTCGGAATCGCCCCCAACAGCATCAGGATCAACAGGATTAGCAGGATGGTGCCCAGACTCATGACGATCTCCTTGTAGACGAGCTGCGCAGACTAGATGGGCCGTGAGAACGAGTCGGTGCGTTGGCGAACACATCGATCGAGTTCGTGCGTCAGCGTGGCGTGCAGCTGGTCCAGTGCCGCCACGCACTCCAGCACGCTGGCCTGGACGCGGCCCGCTTCATCGTCCCGCCGGGCCCGAGATGCCGCGACGGGGCACTCGCCGACCGTCTGCCGCAGCCTGGCCTTGACGGCGCCCAGCAGGATGTCCCAGTCCTCGATTGCGACGTCCGACGACGGGTCCGGCCGCGACGCGCGTGCCAACGGTACGACGTCTGCTTCGACACAGGGCTCGCGGTCCCGGGACCGACCCTGCGGCGCGAGGGCTGCGGAGGTCTGCTCCGACGGTGCGGTGGGCATCGGCGTCGGGGTCGGCAGGGGGCAGAGCAGCATCATGTCGGAACCCTCGCTAGACAGGTGGATGGACCGCGCCGACGATCGGCGTGCGCGTCGCAGCGGCATGTGACGGGCGCGGATCACACGCCAGCGTGGACTGTTTATAGCAATGCTTGAGTGCCCGGTCTGTGCGTCGGCGAACGGAGCAGGTGGTCACTGCGATGGTGACGCCGCCGCGGTCCTTCGCATCGAGTCTGTACGGCGGCGCACATAATGTGGCATTGGGCCTGGTGCGCCCCCATAACGCGACACTCGGGCCACACTGTCGATGCGTGTGGTCCTTGATGTTGGGCCCTCCGGAGATCACCGACAACCATGGTCGCCGACGCGAGAATGAACCATTTGCTCGCGGCGCTGCCGGACGCTGAATGGCAGCGCTGGTCACCGCAGCTGGAGCCGATCGAGATGCCGCTGGGCCAGGTGCTGTATGAATCCGGCAGTACGCTCAGCCACGTGTACTTTCCGACCACCGCGATCGTCTCGCTGCTGTACGTGATGGAAGACGGTGCCTCGGCCGAGATCGCGGTCGTCGGCAACGAGGGCCTGGTCGGTATCTCCTTGTTCATGGGCGGCGAATCGACCCCCAGTCGCGCGGTCGTGCAAAGCGCCGGCCGGGGCTTTCGCCTGAAGTCGCGGGTGATCAAGGAAGAATTCAACCGCGCGCCGGTGCTGCACCTGCTGCTGCGCTACACGCAGGCGCTGATCACGCAGATGGCACAGACGGCGGTGTGCAACCGCCACCATTCGCTCGACCAGCAGCTGTGCCGCTGGCTGCTGCTCAGCCTGGACCGGCTGCAGGGCCTCGAGCTGGTGATGACGCAGGAGCTGATCGCCAACATGCTCGGCGTGCGCCGCGAGGGCGTGACCGAAGGTGCGCTGAGGCTGCAGGGGGCCGGGCTGATTCGCTATGCGCGCGGCCGCATCACGGTGCTGGACCGCGCGGGCCTGGAGCAGCGGACATGCGAGTGCTACGCGGTCGTGAAGAAGGAGTACGACCGGCTGCTGCCGCCACTCGACCTCACCCGCTGACCAAGATCGCCTGCGTCGGGCGCGATGCGTCGTGAAGATGATCTTCGTCCGCCACCCCGCGGCTATCGCCGTGCAGCGAGCGGAGTGGGGCCGCTCAACCGGGGGGTATGTGTGCCAACGTACAGAGCTGACGCCACGTTGTCGCGATAGTGAAGCGGCGATTGCATTCGAGGGGTTCCGACTTCCGGCCCGCCGAACATCGCAACCTGTCCGGAGTGATGCATGCAGAATTTTCTTTTCACCGTCGACTACACCCGCACTGACTGGATCAAGCGGTTTGCCTACCGCTTGATGCTGTGCCGAAACGAGTTCGACACCCCCTCGGCTCTGCTGGTCGCCGACACCCAGTTCGATGGCCTGCGCGGCAGCGAGCCCGAGATCGCCGCCGAACGCTTTGTCGATCGATCGAATCAGTCACCCGCGCTCTCGCGCCTCCACTATCGAGACGAACCCAGTGTCGCGCGACGCTCCGGCGGAGTCCCGGCTCCGCAGCTCAGCAGGACTCGTGTGAACGCTACAGCAGTCGAGTGACGGCGATCGGGATCAGCCGCCGGCGCAGATGTGCCTTCGGACAAGTACCCGGTTCGCGGACACGATGGCCCGCCATAGGGAGACCCAATGCTCGCCCAGGACACCTGCGATGCGACTGCACCCGGCGACACGGCCACGATCAGATTCGACGGGTCGACTGACGATCTGGAAGCATGGGAAGACTTCGCAGTGCAGGTCCGTGTGATCGACCACATGGTGCGACAGGGGCTTCTCACTATCGGCTTCCGGCACGTCGAGACTCAGACCGGCAGACGATACGTGGACATGGTGACGTTCACGCGGCTTCCCTCAGCTTCATCTTCTCCGGCGGCAGCGCCATAGCGCCCCCTCAAGGTCGATGTCCTCCCAGTGCGCCACCTTTTGGGAGAAGGTCGTTGGTCCCGCCGACAGGAATCGAACCTGTATTTGCCGCTTAGGAGGCGGCCGTTCTGTCCATTGAACTACGGCGAGCGGGCCGCGCGAATTCTCGCATCAGTGCGCCGCGTGGCTCGGGGCGCCCGGCGGGCCGGGCATGCCGCCTATTTCCAGCGCCAGGTCCAGATCAGGTCGAGTGAATTGTCTTCGCCCGACTGCGCGCGCAGCGTGAAGCGGCGGGCGATGCGGTAGATCAGCTGGAAGCTGCCGGTGGTCGCGTTCAGGCCGCGCTCGTAACCGACGTACCAGCGCTTGGACAGCTGCTTGCCGAGCGCGATCACGGTTTCGCGCACCTCGCCGTCGGTCTGGCGCACCGAGATCTCGTCGAGCCCCAGCGCCTTCGTGATCTGGTCGGTCGGGCCACCGCCTTCGCCGGCCAGCAGCGCGAGCGCAGCGCGCTGCAGCAGCGCGGTCTCGGCGCGGCCCAGGCCGTCGCTGGCGCGGCCCATCACGAGCCAGCTGAGCTTGTCGATCTCCGACATTTCGGGTTCCGAGAACAGCCGCACCCGCGGGTTCGCCGGCGTGCCGCTGATGATCACGCCGACGCGGGTGTCGATGTTCGGGCGCGTCGCCTCGATGTCCAGGCGCGGGTTCTCGACCGCGCCGTTGAACGTGACCTGGCCGCGGTCGATGCTGAGCTTCTGGCCGTAGGCCGCGTAGGTGCCGTCGGTGGCGCGCACGCTGCCGTTGACTGCGAGCCGGCCGCCCGGCGAGGTGATGTGCAGTTCCCCGCGCAGCCCGGCGTCGAGGCCGCGGCCGCGCACGCGCAGCTTCTCGCCGAGGTCGACCCGCAGGTCGAGCGCCACGTCGCGCGGCGGTGCAACCGGCGACAAGGTCGGCGCGCCGCTCGTCGAGGCGGCCGCCGAAGCCGCGGCGGCGGGCGAGGGCACGTCTTTCGCGCGCACGACGACGACATCGCTCGACAGCGTCGGCGCATCGCTGCGCGTGAAATCGATCAGGCCTTCGTCGACCGCGAACTTGCCGTCGAACGCCAGCGACCGCTTGTCGAGCCGAAGCTGCCCGCTGCCGCTGGCGACGATGCGCCGGTCGACGCGGCCGAGCAGCTGGAACTTGTCGGCCGTCAGCTGCAGCACGGCCTTCGGCGCCTCGCCGAGGCTCGCATCGCCGGCGAGCTTGAGGGTGCCGGCGCCGGCCTTCGCGGTGAAGCGCTCGATGCGTGCGCTGCTGCCCTGCAGATGGATCGCGACATCGCCGTCGCTGACGTTGACGCCCTGCAGGAAGTTGCGCACCGACAACCTGGTGCCCTCGATCTCGCCGGTGTATTCGGGCGCGCCGAAGCGCCCGCCGAAGCTCGCGCTGGTGTGCAGCGCGCCGCCCAGGCGCCAGCCCGGCGGCACCCAGTTGCCCCAGGTGCCGAGCTCGTCGACGCGCAGTTCGAGCACGCCCTGCAGCGCGGCGTCGGCGCTCGGCCAGGTCGCCTGCGGCGCGGTGCGCACGACTTCGGCGCCGGCGACGACGCCGAGCGTCTTGCCGGCCAGGCCCTGCGTGAAGCTCCAGGTGCCGTTGTCGGCGACGAGGCCGAAGCGCAGGTCGGTCAGGCCGAGCGCGCGGGTGCCGAGCTCGTCGGTCACGCTCAGGTCGCCGCTGCTGCGCTCGATCACGATGTCGGCGCCGAAGGCCGGCGCGGGACGGGTGGTCGTGTGCAGCTTCAGGTGGCCGGCGATCGTCAGGTCGCCGCCCCAGCCGAAATCGGGTTGCGCGCGCGCCAGCAGCGGCGCGATGCGCAGCGGCTCGAGCTCGGCCTCGGCATCGACCTGCGCGTAGCCGCCGGGCAGCGCGGCGGCCTGCCACGCGATGCGGCTCCAGCGGATGGCGCCGCCGAGCAGCTCGACACGGCCCGGCTGCACCTCGGCGCGCGGCGCGTCGCCGGCCCAGAGCGCTTCGAGCGCGATGTTCTGCGCGTGCAGCAGCGGCGCGCTGCCGGCGGCGTTGCCGCGCACGTCGATCTGCTGCAGCGTGCCGCGCCAGCCGCCGAGCGCCGCGCCGGCCGCGTCGACAAGGCCGCCCTGCGTCTGCAGCACGGCGACGGTGCGCGATGCGGCCGGCGCCGTCGATGCCGCGCCGCTGCGCAGCGATTCGGCCCAGGCCGGCGGACGCGCCTTCGACTCGGCACGCATCGAGAGCGTGTGCGCGCGGCCGGTGCCGTTCAGCTGCAGCTGCAACGTTTCGAGCGACGGGCCGGGCGCGCCGCCTTGCATCAGGCTGGCCTGCGCCAGCGTCGCGGTCGCCTCGACCTTCGCGTCGGCCGAGCTGCCGAGCGTCCAGCTCGCCTGCGCGCTCTGCAGCGCGAACGGGCCGGCGCGCAGCGCGTTCGCGTCGAGCCGGCCTTGCGTCGCGAGCGCGGGCCAGCGGCCGCTGACGTGGGCCTTCGCGTTCAGCGTGCCGGCCAGTGTCGCGTCGCTGCCGGGCGGCAGCGCGAGACGCAGCAGGGGCGCGAGGCGGTTCAGCGCGGGGCCGTCGAGGCTGAGGTCCCAGGCGTCGGCGCTGCCGTCGCCGCTGGTCGCGAGCCGGCCGTCGGCGCGCAGTGCATTGCCGTCGGCTTCGAGCCGCAGGCTGGCCGCGGCCGGCGCGCCGGCGCTGCCGCGCCAGTGGGCTTCGCCGACCAGCGGCACGCCCGCGAGCAGGCTCTTGTCGAAGTTCACGCGCGCCTGGCCGCGCAGCGCCGCGAGCTCGGCCAGCAGCGGGCGCGGCGGCGTCGCCGGCGCGGGCAGGTTCAGTTCGACACCGGCCTTCGCGTTGAGCCGCGTGTTCGCCTTGCGCCACGGTGAATCGTCGCGGCCGGGCCACCACACGGCGGGATCGAAGTCGACCAGCGTGGCCTGCGCCTTCACGGCCCACGGCGCCTCGGCCGCGGCGCGTGTGACGAGGCCGGCAACGGTCGCGCGCGCGCCGCCGGCCGCCGCCTCCAACGAGCGCAGCTCGACGCGCAACGGGTGCACGCCGGCATCGAGTTGCAGCCGCGCCTCGCGCGCCGGGCCGCGCTCGGTCAGCGCGCCGACGAGCGCCGCCTTGATCTGCACGGTCGGGTCGGAGGGCGCGCCGCCGCTCAGGGTCAGCGGCCCGCTCAGCCGCATCGCCGGCGCGCGCGCGTCGAGCTGCGCGGGTTGCAGCGCGGTCAGGGTCGCCGCGAGATTCCAGCGTTCGGGCGACCAGCGGCCCGCGCCGGTGATGCGGCCGGCGCCGGCCTGCGCGGTGCCGAGTTCGGCGTTCAAGGTGCGCAGTTCCAGTTCGCTCGGCCGATCGGGGCGCGCGCCGAGTTCGAACGTCAGGCGCTGAACCGGCAGGCGGCCCTCGTTCCAGCGGCCCGCGAGGGCGTTCGTCAGTTCGAGTGCGACCTTCGCCGGCTGATCGGCCGCGGTGCTGGTCGCGATGGCCTGCGCGCTGAGCGCGGTCGCGGGCGCTGCGCTGGCGAACGCCGACAGGTCGAGCGCCGTCGTGCTCGCATGCAGGTCGCCGAGGGGCCAGCGCGCGAACGGCCGCAGCGTGGCCCGCGCGTCGAGCGCCTGCGCTGGCCGCTGTGGCGACGGCGCGGCGCGCAGCGTCGCCTGCAGCTGCGGTGCGGCGAGCGGGCCGGACAAGGTTGCGCTGGCGTTCCACGCCGGCAACGCCTCGGCGGCCTGCTGCGCGAGCGCGATCGACGCGTCGAGCGCCATCGGGCCGGCGCTGGCGATGCGCAGGTTGCCGCTCGCGCGCAGCCGATCCCAGGTCAGCGCGAGACCGTCGACGCGGTGTTCGGCGCCCTGGTTCGCGCCGAGCTGCACGCGCGCCGCGAGCTCGCGGATCGGCTGGGCGCCGAGCGCGCTCGCGTGCAGCTCGCCGACGCGCAGCGCGCGCAGGTCGAGCTCGATCGGCAGTTGCAGATCGGTCGGCGCTTGGGTCGGTTCGGTGCTTCGGCTCGGCACGAGCGCGATGTCGATGCGCTCGGCGCCGAGCGCATCGAGCCTGACCCGCAGCCAGCGCGGCGCCGAGGCGCGCTCGATGCGCAGGCCGCGCCACGCGAGCTGGTGCAGCGTGACGGCGCCACCGCCCGGAATCTGAACCACGACGCGCCGCGCCGCGAAATCGCCGAGCAGCCGGCCCTGCGGCGCCTCGACCTGCACGCCGGGCAGCATCGACAGCAGCCACGCGCTGCCCGACTCGCTGCGCACGGCCCACCAGCCGCCGCCGACGAGGCCGGCCAGCAGCACGAGCACGAGCAGCAACAGCGCGCCGGCGACGCGCCATCCGAGCCGCCGCCGGCGCGGTGCCGGCACCGCGGCCATCGGAGCGTTCGCCGCGTCCATCAGAATGCGATCCCGACGCTCAGGTGCAGCCGCACCTGCCTGACCTGCTGCCCGTAGGCCACGTCGACCCGCAGCGGCCCGACGGGGCTGCGCCAGCGCAGGCCGACGCCATAGCCCACCGCGGGCTTCAGGTCCGTCCATCGGTCCGCCGCGTTGCCGGCATCGATGAACGCGGCCCACCAGTAGGCCGGATATTTCGGCGCGATCGGCCGCGCGATCTCGACGCTGCCGGTCAGCAGCGTGCGACCGCTGATCGTGACGCCGTCGATCGTCGGCCCGAGCGTGCGGTAGCCGTAGCCGCGCACCGAATCCTCGCCGCCGGCGCGGAACAGCAGCGTGTCGGGCACGCCGACCGGATGACGCGTGAAGACCTGCCCGCCTTCGACGCGCGCGCTGCCGTACCAGCTCGAGCCGAGTGGCTTGTACCAGGTCAGGCGCGCGTACAGGCGCGCGAACGGGCCGCGGTCGTTCACGACCGGCTCGCCGAGCACCGCCTGGCTGCCGCGCGCATAGCCGAGCGCGACCTGCGCCGAAGTCGTCAGACCCTGGGTCGGCAGCAGCACGTTGTCGATGTTGCGGAAGATCCAGTGGTAGTTGGCCGAGACGGCTTCGGCCTGGCTGGTCAGGACTTCGTTGCTGTCGACCCGCGCATGCGTCAGCTCGGCGAAGTAGAGGCGCTCGATGCGCGGCGTGTCCTGGGCACGCCCGACGCGGGCTTTCCAGCTCAGCTGTTGCTGGTCGTCGGTGCGCAGTTTCGTCGCGGCACCCGAGACGAGGTTGCGGTACAGGTCCTCGAGCGGATAGGAGCTCAGCTCGCCCTCCCAGGCCTGGTTGTCCGGGCCGAGCTGGAACTTGTTCTTCGCGATCAGGCGCCGACCGAACAGGCGCCGGTTCGTGTGCTCGAACGACAGCCGCGCCCCGGTGTTGGCGCTGTAGCCGATGCCGGTCGTCGCCTGGTGCTGCTGCAGCTCCTTCACGCGCACGAGCACCGGCGCGGCGGCGGCGGTCTGCGGGTCGGCATCGAGCTCGACCGAGGCACCCTCGAACAGGCCGACCTTCTGCAGCCGCTCCTGGAAGTCGAGCAGCCTCTTCTCGCTGTAGGGTTCGCCGGGGCCGAAGGTCGAGAGCTTGCGGATCGCATCCTCGTCGTAGCGCTGCACGCCTTCGATGCGGATCGTGCCGAGCCGGAACAGCGGGCCGCTGTCGAGCACCGCCGCGAGGTCGGCGCGGTTGCGGACCGCGTCGACGCGCGCGTTGGTGCTGCTCCAGCTCGCGGCCGCATAGCCGTCGGCGCGCAGCCGCGCCAGCGTCGTGTTCTTCGCGTCGGACCATGCGCTCTGGCGAAACGCCGCGCCGGTGCGCAATGGCCATTGGTCGCGCAGCGCCGCGAGTTCGCGCTGCGCGGCGGCGTCGCCGCCCGCGGCGGCCTGCTGCAACGGGCCGCTGGCATCGACGCTGAATTCATGCACGGTGGTGCGCGGGCCGGGCTCGACGCTGACGCGCAACAGCGGCAGCCCGCCCTCGGTACCGGCGCGTGCCGCGCTGACCTCGGCGTTGAAATAGCCCTCGGTCTCGAGCAGCTCGCGCGCCTGGGCCGGCGCCGCGCGCAGCAGGCGTTCGAGCTCGGTCGCGTCGACGCCTTCGGTCGCCGGCGCGCTCTGGAAGCGCGCGAGGTCGAGGTAGTTCAGCAACAGCGCGCGCAGCGGGTCGGGGGCCCGCACGTCGAGCCGGTAGTCGGCGCGCTGCACCGGGGCCGAGGCGGGAGCGCCCGGCGCTGCGGCGGCATCGGGCTTGTCCGAACCGAAGGGCAGCATCGCGCAGCCCGCCGTCAGCGCCACCACCACCGCGGTCAGCGCGGCGCGCAGTGCGCGACGCAGGGTCATTTGCTCAACAAGCGCATGGCCCCTTCCAGCCCGGCCAGGGTGAGCGGAAACATGCGCTGGTTCATCAGTTGCTGGACGACCGCGATGCTTTGCCGGTAACCCCAGACGCCTTGCGGCTCGGGGTTGATCCAGGCGAACTTCGGGAACGCCTGCGTGAGCCGCGCGAGCCACTCGGCGCCCGGCTCCTCGTTGTTGTATTCGACGCTGCCGCCGGGCTGCAGGATCTCATACGGGCTCATCGTCGCATCGCCGACGAAGATCAGCTTGTAATCCTTGTTGTACTTGCGGATCACGTCCCAGGTGCTGAATTTTTCGCTGTAGCGGCGCCGGTTGTTCTTCCACATGAAGTCGTAGACACAGTTGTGGAAGTAGTAGAACTCCAGGTGCTTGAACTCGGCCTTGGCGGCGCTGAAAATCTCTTCGACGCGGTGGATGTGCTCGTCCATCGTGCCGCCGACATCCATCAGCAGCAGCACCTTCACCTTGTTGTGGCGCTCGGGCACCATCTTGATGTCGAGCCAGCCGGCGTTCGCCGCGGTGCTGCGGATCGTGTCGTCGAGGTCGAGCTCTTCTTCCGAGCCTTCGCGCGCGAAGCGGCGCAGGCGGCGCAGCGCGACCTTGATGTTGCGCGTGCCGAGTTCGAGCGTGTCGTCGTAGTCCTTGAACTGGCGCTGGTCCCAGACCTTGACCGCGCTCTTGTTGCGGCTCTTGTCCTGGCCGATGCGGATGCCCTGCGGGTTGTAACCGTAGGCGCCGAACGGGCTGGTGCCGCCGGTCCCGATCATCTTGCTGCCGCCTTCGTGGCGCTCCTTCTGCTCCTCGAAGCGCTTCTTGAGCGTTTCCATCAGCTCGTCCCAGCCCATCTTCTCGATCGCGGCCTTCTCCTCGGCGCTGAGTTCGAGTTCGAGCTTCTTCTGCAGCCAGTCGAGCGGCACTTCCTGCGTGAAGTCGGTCAACATCTCGACGCCTTTGAAGTAGGCAGCGAAAGCGCGGTCGAACTTGTCGAAGTTGGCCTCGTCCTTCACCAGCGAGGTGCGGGCGAGGTAGTAGAACTCCTCCACGGTGTTGTCGATCACGCCGGCCTGGATCGCCTCGAGCAGCGTCAGGTATTCCTTGACCGAGACCTTGAGCTTGGCGGCGCGCAGCGTGAAGAAGAAATTGATCAACATGGCGGTCGACTCGGGCGGCGATTTCCCTATTGTGACGGCAGGGGTCGTTCGTGCACTCTTCGGCTTTCGAGCCAGGGGCATACTGCGCGACGCCGGGATGCACCGTGGGCCGACGACGGGATCCAGCGACTGGAGTGGGCTTGAAAGATACCGCTACCGTGCTGTTGCTGATCGCCCTGCAGCAGGGCCTGTGTGCGCTCGGCTGGTGGGTGGCCGGGCGCTGGCTCGGGCTGGGCCGTGCGGTGGCGCGGCAATGGGCCGCCTCGGCGCTCGCGTCGGCGAGCGGGCTGGCGCTGATCCTGCAGCGCGGCGCCTGGCCGCCGCTGCTGACCTGGTACGCGGCCAACCTGCTGATCCTGCTCGCGTTCGTGCTGGTCCGCCGCGGCCTGCAGGTCTTTCTGCGCGTCCGCGTCTCCGACGCCGAGCATGCCGCGCTGCTCGCGCTCGACGCGGCGCTGCTGCTGTATTTCGGGCTGATCGCGCACGAACTGAAGTGGGCGGTGATCTCGGTCTCGGTGCCGATCGCCTGGACCCTGCTGCGCGCCGCGTTCGAGAGCCACCGCCGCCTCGCCGCCGAGGATGCGATCGGCGCCGCGCGCGCGGTCGCCGTGCCGCTCGGGCTGCTCGGGCTGATCTTTGTCGCCCGCGTCGTGGTCGGGGTGCTCGCGCCCGAGGTCGCGGCGCGGCCGCTCGACGAGGCGAATGCCTTCAACACCGCCGCGGCGATGACCTTCATGGTGGTCGGGCTGGTGCTCAACATGGCGCTGGCGCTGCTGGTCGTCGGGCGCATGGTGCGCAGGCTGCGCCAGCGCAGCCTGCGCGACGCGCTGACGGGGCTGCTGAACCGCCGCGCGCTCGGGCCCCTGCTGCGTCGCCAGGTCGGGCGGCTGCGCAGCTACGGCGAGACCTATGCGGTGCTGATGGTCGATGTCGATCACTTCAAGCTGATCAACGATTCGTTCGGCCATGCCGCCGGCGACGCCGCGCTGATCGAGCTCGCCCGGCTGATGCGCCAGGCCGCGCGCGAGGTCGATCACATCGTGCGCATGGGCGGCGAGGAGTTCTGCGTGCTGCTGCCGCACACCGACCTCGACGGCGCACTGCGGCTCGGCGACCGCCTGCGCGAGGTCGTGCGCGGCGCCGATCCGCGCGCCTGCGTGCCGATGACGGTGAGCGTCGGCGTCGCGGTCGCGCACTCGGCCGACGAGCCGGCCGACGCGGTGATCGCGCGCGCCGATGCGGCGCTGTACCGTGCGAAGGCTGCGGGGCGCGACCAGGTCGTGCTCGCCGACCCGCCCGCGCCGCCGGGGCTTCAGCCGGCTTAGGTCTTCCGACGCGCCGGCGCCGGCTTGGCCTTGACCGCCGGGTCGTGCCGCTTCAGCCAGTCGAAGAATTCGCGGTACCAGAGCTGCGAGTTGCGCGGCTTCAGCACCCAATGGTTCTCGTCGGGGAACCACAGCAGCCGCGCGTCCACGCCTTTGGCCTTCAGTGTGTTGTAGTAGGCCAGGCCCTGCTGGTCGGGCACGCGGTAGTCGAGCGCGCCGTGGATCACGAGCGTCGGCGTGCGCATCGCGGCGACGAAGCTGCTCGGGCTCTGCGCCTGTATCCGGGGCTGATCCTCCCAGTACCAGGCGCCGAGCTCCTGCGCGTGCCAGGTGTAGGCGTCGTCGCTGAACATCGCGGTCCAGTCGAAGCAGCCAGCGTGGCAGATGTAGGCCTGGTAGCGGCCCGGCTTCACGTGGCCGTTCATCCACGCGACCATGAAGCCGCCGTAGCTGCCGCCGCTGGCGAACACGCGCCGGCGGTCAGCCCAGGGCTGCTTCAGCAGCCAGTCGGTGCCGGCCTCCACATCCTGCAGCTCGAGCTCGCCCCAGCGGTGCGTGATGCTGTCGAGGAACGCGTGGCCGAAGCCGCTCGAGCCGTGGTAGTTGACGCACGCGACCACGTAGCCCTGGGCCGCGAACGCATGCGAGTTCCAGCGGTAGTGGAAGGTGTCGCCGGCCGCGGCGTGCGGCCCGCCGTGCACGTTGTGCAGCACGGCGTGCTTCTTCTTGCGGTCGAAGCGCGGCGGGTAGGTCAGCCACACCTGCACCGGCTCACCGCCCGCGCCCTTGACCGTGACCTCCTCGACCTCGCCGAGGCGGAACCCCGCCAGCAGCGCATCGTTGAAGGCCTCGAGGCGCAGCGGCGCGGCGCCGTGGCGTGCGGCATGCACGCGCGCCGGGTGCAGCGCCGAATCGGCGACGCTCGCGACCACGCCCCCGGCCACGTCGAAGCCCTGCACCCAGCCGCCTTGCACCGCGACGCTCGCACTGCGGCTCGCGATCGCGTAGCGATACAGGTTGCGGCGGCCGCGATCCTGCGCGCCGAAGTACAGCGCGGCCGCGTCGTCGGACCAGCGCAGCGGGCCGTCGACCGAGTGGTCCCAGGCGTCGCTGAGCAGCTGCCAGTGCCCGCCGCGCTTGAGCAGCGCGGCGTGGTTCGGCATCGTGTGCTTCTTGCCGGTGTGCGCCGCGGTCATCGCGATGTGGCCGCCGTCGGGGCTGTAGCGAGGCGCGTCGAAATCCCAGTCGGGATCGGCGGTCAGCGCCGCGAACTTGCCCGTGGGCAGGTGCAGTTCGACGAGCCGCTTGCGATTTTCGATGCGCTTTTCGGGCTGCGGGTCGAACGCGAAGACGAGGTGGCGGCCGTCGGGTGCGATGTCGAAGAAATCGGCGTTCGGGCTGGCGCGCGGGATCTCGTAGCCGGTGCCCTCGAACAGGTCGGTGACGCGGCCGCTGGCAATGTCGAGCACATGCAGATGCGGCACCCGGCCCATCGGCAGGTTCTCGTCCCAGAAGCGGTACTGCGCTTCGCTGGTCGCGTAGCCGGTGGCCTTGCGATCCTTGAACTCCTTGTGCTTCTTCGCCTGCGCCTTCGTGCCCTTCACATCCGGCCAGACCCAGGCGATGAACGCGATGCGCTTGCCGTCGGGGAACCATTTGAACGCTTCGATGCCGGGCGCGAAGGCGCTTATGCGCCGCGCCTCGCCGCCGTCCGGCGCGATCAGGTAGAGCTGCGGCGAGTCGTCCTTCTTGCCCTGCTGCTCACGCTTGGCGACGAACGCGATCTGATCGCCGAGCGGCGACCACGCCGCCTGCCCGTCCTTCTCGCCGCAGCTCGTCAGGCGGCGCGCAGCGCCGCCGAAGGTCGACAGCAGCCACAGGCTCGCCTGCGACTTGTTCTCTTCCATCGAGTAGCTGCTGACCGAGCAGACGGCCTGCGCACCGTCCGGCGCGAGCGAGAGGCCGCCAATGCGCTCGAATTTCCAGAGATCGTCGACAGTCAGGGTCTTCTTCTTGTTGTCGGTCATGGGGTTCGCTCGTCCCTAATCAACAAAGCGCGGCTTGTCGAGCTGCCAGCGCAGGTGCGCGGCGACCGTCGGCCATTCGGCCTGCGTGATGCTGTAGACGCAGGTGTCGCGCAGCGTGCCGTTGCTCGCGCGCTGGTGGTTGCGCAGGATGCCGTCGAGCTTCGCGCCGAGGCGCTCGATCGCGCGGCGGCTCTGCTGGTTGAAGAAGTGGGTGCGGAACTCGACCGCGATGCAGCCCAGGCTCTCGAACGCATGGCCGAGCAGCAGCAGCTTGCACTCGGTGTTGAACGGGCCCCGCTGTGCGCTGCGCGCGGTCCAGGTCGAGCCGATCTCGACGCGCTTGTGCACCGCGTCGGCGTTCATGTAGGTCGTCATGCCGACCACGCGGCCGCTCGCATCGCGGGTCGTGAACGGCAGCATCGAACCTTTGGCCTGCAGATCGAGCCGGCGCGCGATCTCGGCGCCCATCGTCGCGGCGCTCGGGATCGACGTGTACCAGAGCCGCCAGAGCTCACCGTCGCTCGCGGCCGCGATGAGCTCGTCATGGTGCTCGGGCGCGAGCGGTTCGAGCGCGCAGTGCGTGCCGTTCAATCGGGTCGGCGAGAGCAAGCTGGTCGTCATGTCAGTACCGCCCGGCCGCCCGAAGGTACTGACACGCCCCCTCGGGGGGCAGTGAACGAAGTGAACGTGGGGGTTTCATCCTAGCGGTTGTTCCGCTGCATGAACACCAGCTTCTCGAACAGCGAGACGTCCTGCTCGTTCTTCAGCAGCGCACCGACCAGCGGCGGCACGGCGACCTTGTCGTCCTTGCTCTGCAGCACCTCGAGCGGGATGTCTTCGGCGAGCAGCAGCTTGAGCCAGTCGAGCAGCTCGGATGTGCTCGGCTTCTTCTTCAGGCCGGGCAGGTTGCGCACGTCGTAGAAGTTCTTCAGCGCGGCGCCGAGCAATTCCTTCTTGAGGTTCGGGAAGTGCACGCCGACGATGCTCTTCATCGTGTCGGCGTCCGGGAACTTGATGTAGTGGAAGAAGCAGCGGCGCAGGAACGCGTCGGGCAGCTCCTTCTCGTTGTTCGACGTGATGAACACCAGCGGCCGGTGCACCGCCTTGACGAGCTCGCGTGTCTCGTAGACGTAGAACTCCATCCGGTCGAGCTCGCGCAGCAGGTCGTTCGGGAACTCGATGT
The DNA here is from genome assembly GCF_056400745.1 of Rhizobacter sp. P5_A1. NCBI lineage: Bacteria > Pseudomonadati > Pseudomonadota > Betaproteobacteria > Burkholderiales > Sphaerotilaceae > Rhizobacter > Rhizobacter sp. P5_A1. Next base: position 144,027 of record NZ_JBFUKR010000002.1, on the reverse strand, counting down.
CGGCCTTGTCGATCTCGTCGATCAGCAGCACCACCGGCTGCTCGGCCGTGAAGGCCTGCCACAGCACGCCCTTGACGATGTAGTTGTGGATGTCCCTGACCTTCGACGAACTCTCGACATCGGCGAGCTGGCTGTCGCGCAGGCGGCTCACCGCGTCGTATTCGTACAGCCCCTGCTGCGCCTTCGTCGTGCTCTTGATGTGCCACTGCAGCAGCGGCATGCCCAGCGCAAGCGCCACCTCCTCGGCCAGCATCGTCTTGCCGGTGCCCGGTTCGCCCTTCACCAGCAGCGGCCGTTTCAGGGTGGCCGCGGCGTTCACCGCAAGCATCAGGTCGGGCGTGGCGACGTAGTTTTCGGAGCCTTGGAACTTCATCGGGGAGGGGCCGCGAGGGTGTGGTTTGGGTGTGTCGGGGCAGTATAAGGGGCCCCCTATAATCGCCGGCTGACCCACAAACGCGCCGCCACTCCGCCTGCTGGAACCATGAAAAACCTCGTCCGTTCGATGATCGCGCTGGTGACCTTGCTGGGCACGATGAGCCTGTCGCCGAGTGCGTTGGCGCAGAGCGCGCAGGCCGGCGAGAAGAAGGCGGCGATGTGCATCGGCTGCCACGGCATCCCCGACTACAAGGCGAGCTTCCCCGAGGTCTACCGCGTGCCGATGATCGCCGGCCAGAACGCGAAGTACATCGCGTCCGCGCTGACGCAGTACAAGAAGGGCGACCGCAAGCACCCGACGATGCACGCGGTCGCCGCGTCGCTGAGCGACCAGGACATCGCCGACCTCGCGGCGTTCTACTCGACCGAAGCGAAGTCCGAGCCGGTGCCCGCCGCGCTGTCCGGCACGGTGCCGGCCGACGTCGCCGCGCTGCTCGCGAAGGGCAATTGCGCGTCGTGCCACGGCGCGAATTTCTCGGCGCCGATCGACCCGAGCTACCCGAAGCTCGCCGGTCAGCACCCCGACTACCTCTATGTCGCGCTGCGCGAATACCAGACCGACAAGAACCCGCTCGTCGGCCGCAACAATGCGATCATGATGGGCATGGCGCGGCCGTTCACGCACGACGAGGCGAAGATCCTCGCGAAGTATTTCGCGTCGCTGCCGACCGAGCTGAAGACGGTGCCGCAATCGCGCTTTCGCTGACCGACACCACCCCGCCCGAGGCCGCTGCGATCCAGCGGCCTTTCTTCTGGCCGTCAGTGTTCCCCCGCCAGGTCATCCAGGATCGGGCAGTCCGGCCGTTCGTCGCCGGCGCAGCAGTGGGCCAGGTGTTCGAGCGTGCGCTGCATCGCCTGCATCGCGGCGATACGCTGTTGCAGGTCGGCGGCGTGTGCGAGCGCGATGCGCTTGACCTGGCCGCTGGCGCGCTTGCGGTTGCGCCACAGCGCGAGCAGGTTCGCGATCTCGCCGGTGCCGAAACCCAGGTCGCGGGCGCGGCGGATGAAGCGCAGCGTGTGCACCGCCGGCGCGTCGTACTGGCGGTAGCCGGCCTCGGTGCGCGCGACCTTCGGCAGCAGGCCCAGGCTCTCGTAGTGGCGGATCATCTTCGCCGACACCGCCGACTGCTTCGACGCTTCGCCGATGTTCATCGCGCCTCCTTGCGGATCGAGCGCGCGAGCCACAGCGCGTTGCCGACCACGCTGACGCTCGACAGCGCCATCGCCGCGCCCGCGACCACCGGGCTGAGCAGGCCGAGCATCGCGAGCGGGATGCCGACGACGTTGTAGGCCATCGCCCAGAAGAGGTTCTGGCGGATCTTCGCGTGCGTCGCGCGCGAGATCGCGATCGCTCGCGCCACCAGCGCGAGATCGCCGCGCAGCAGCGTGATCCCGGCCGCCTGCATCGCGACATCGCTGCCGCCGGGCCGCCCGCCGACGTCGGCGAGCCCGCCCGCCATCGCGATGCCGACATCGGCCGCGGCCAGCGCCGGTGCGTCGTTGATGCCGTCGCCGACCATCGCGACCCGGCCGTCGGCCTTCAGCGATTCGATCAGCGCGGCCTTGTCGCCTGGCAGCACCTCGGCGCGCACGTCGTCGATGCCGAGCGCGCGGCCGACGGCCGCGGCCGCGCCGTGCGAGTCGCCGCTGACCAGCAGCGTGCGCAGGCCCAGGCGCTTCAGCTCGGCGAGTGCGGCCGCCGCGCCAGGCTTGATCGCGTCGCCGAACGCGAGCAGCCCGAGCAATCGCGCGCCGCCGCCGGGGTCGACCTGCGCGAGCCACGACACGCTGCGGCCGTCGGCGCGGAATGCCGCGGCCTGGGCGTCGAGCACGGCGCCGGGCAGCCCGAGCTCGCGCATCAGGCGCGCGCTGCCGAGTTGCAGGCTGCGCGTGCCGAGCTCGCCGGCGAGGCCGCGGCCGGGCAGCGCCCGCAGCGCCCGCACCGGCTCGATCGGTCCGGTCGTCGCGTCCAGCACCGCGCGCGCCAGCGGGTGTTCGCTGCCGGCCTGCAGGCCCGCGGCGAGCGCGATCAGCGCGTCGCGGGTCAAGCCCGAGTCGTCGGCGGGCTGTGCGGCGACCAGCGTCGGGCGTCCCTCGGTCAGCGTGCCGGTCTTGTCGAACGCCACGCTGCGAACGGCCTGCGCGAGTTCGAGCGCCTGCGCGTCCTTGATCAGGATGCCCAGGCGTGCGGCCGCGCCGGTGCCGACCATGATCGCCGCCGGCGTCGCCAGGCCGAGCGCGCACGGGCAGGCGATCACCAGCACCGAGACCGCGTCGATCAGGCCGGCCGGCCAGTCACCGCGCGCCAGGCCCCAGCCGAGCAGCGTGACCAGCGCCAGCCCGAGCACGACCGGCACGAACACCGCGCTGACCCGGTCGACAAGCCGCTGGATCGGCGCCTTGCCCGCCTGCGCGCTCTCGACCAGCCGCACGATGCGCGCGAGCGCCGACTCGGCGCCGACCGCCGTCGCGCGCACCAGCAGCAGACCCTCGCCGTTGATCGAGCCGCCGGTCACCGCATCGCCGACGTGCCTTGCGAGCGGCAGGCTCTCGCCGGTGAGCAGCGATTCGTCGACGTGGCTCGCGCCCTCGAGCACGCGGCCGTCGGCCGGCACGCGCTCGCCGGGGCGCACGACGACGGCGTCGCCGACGACGAGCGCGGCCGTCGGCACCTCGTGCTCGACGCCGTCGCGCCGCACGCGCGCGGTGGCCGGGCGCAGCGCGTTCAGCGCGCGGATCGCGGCCGTCGTCGCGCGCTTCGCGCGGGCCTCGAGCCACTTGCCGAACAGCACCAGCGTGATCACGACCGCGGCCGATTCGAAGTAGAGAGGCGCCATCGCGTCGCCGCGCAGCAGTTCGAACACGCTCAGGCCGTAGGCGGCCGAGGTGCCGAGTGCGACCAGCACGTCCATGTTCGCGCTGCCGTTGCGCAGCGCGCCCCAGCCGGCGCGGTAGAAGCGCGCGCCGAGCCAGAACTGCACCGGCGTCGCGAGCAGCAGCTGCAGCCAGCCGTCGAGCATCCAGGCGTGCGGGTTCGCGACGAACGGGGCGACCCCCATCGGCAGCAGCAGCGGCACCGAGAGCAGCGCGGCCAGGCCGACCGGCCACGCGCTGGCGGGCGGCGAGGGTGCCTCGGGCCGCGCGGCGGGCACGTCATGCGCGTCGTAGCCGGCACGCTGCACCGCGTTCAGCAGCGCGTCGATGCCGGCCGCACCGACGACCTCGGCGTGTTCGGTCGCGAGGTTGACCGACGCGCGCTGCACGCCCGGCACCTTCAGCAGCGCGCGCTCGACCCGCGCGACGCACGAGGCGCAGGTCATGCCGTCGATGCGCAGCGAGGTGGTGGGGAGGGCGGTCGTCGTGTTCATGAGAGCAAGCCTAGACCTTCACATCATGGCAAGGTCAAATCGGTGCTGCGATTGTCCATGCGACTTGACCTTGACATCGTGGCAAGGTCGACACTATCGAATCCGAACCACGAACGGGCCACCCGATGATCGAACTCACGCTCCCGACCATGACCTGCGGTCACTGCGTCAAGACCGTCACGCGCACCGTGAAGGAAGTCGACCCGGCCGCCACGGTCGAGATCGACCTGGCTTCGCAGCGACTGCGCATCGACGGCTCCAGCCACGACGCGCAGGCGTTCCGCGCGGCACTGGCCGAAGAAGGCTACGCGCCGCAGGCCGGCCCCGCGGCCTGAAACTTGCTCGCTCGCGGCGAGCGCGGCGGGCAGGTTTTCCCTGCCCCCGCCGCGCGTGACGCCGGCCCTAAACTGCCGGTTTTCCAATTTGCCGGAGCCAAAGAGATGAAACGTGCTTCCTCAGCGGTGATCGCCGCCGCCGCGCTGGCCTTGGGCCTCGGCGCGGCGAGCGCGCAGGCCCAGACGCTGCGCTGGGCCTCGCAGGGCGACCTGCAGACGCTCGACCCCGATTCGCGCAACGAGTCGCTGACCAACTCGCTGAACGGCCAGGTCTACGAGACGCTGACCGGGCGCGACAAGCAGCTCGGCATCGTGCCGATGCTGGCGACCGAATGGAAGCAGACCGGCCCGCTGCAATGGACGGTCAAGCTGCGGCCGAACGTCAAGTTCCACGACGGCACGCCGTTCACCGCCGACGACGTGGTGTTCTCCGTCAAGCGTGCTACCGCAGAAGGCTCGGACATCAAGGCCTACGCCACCGCGATGGGCGAGCCGAAGAAGATCGACGCCTTGACCGTCGAGTTCAACCTGAAGGACGTCAACCCGATCTTCCTGCAGCACGCCAACGCCGTCTTCATCATGAGCAAGGCCTGGTGCGAGAAGAACAACGTCACCAAGCCGCAGAACTTCAACGCCGGCGAGCAGAGCTACGCGGCGCTGAACGCGAACGGCACCGGCCCGTTCATGGTCGTCTCGCGTCAGCCCGACGTGAAGACCGTCTACAAGCGCAACCCGGCCTGGTGGGGCAAGCCCGAAGGCAATGTGCAGGACGTGATCTACACGCCGATCAAGAGCAACTCGACCCGTGTTGCCGCGCTGATCTCGGGCGAACTCGACTTCGTGCTCGACCCGCCTCCCACCGACACGCCGCGCCTGCGCAACACGCCCGGCGTGAAGGTGATCGACGGCCCCGAGAACCGCATCATCTTCATCGGCATGGACCAGGGCCGCGACGAGCTGCTCTACAGCAGCGTCAAGGGCAAGAACCCGTTCAAGGATCAGCGCGTGCGCCAGGCGCTGTACCAGTCCGTCGACGAGGAGAGCATCAAGACCAAGTTGATGCGCGGCCTGGCGGCACCGACCGGGGCGGTAATGGTCTCGTCGATCGGCACCTACAACGACCCGGCGCTCGAGAAGCGCCTGCCGTTCGACCTCGACGCCGCGAAGAAGCTGCTCGCGTCGGCCGGCTACGCCGAGGGTTTCGAGTTCACGCTCGATTGCCCGAACGATCGCTACGTCAACGACGAGGAGATCTGCAAGACGCTGGCCTCGATGTGGGCGCGGCTGAACTTGAAAGTGCGCGTCAACACGATGCCGCGCTCGGTCTACTTCGCCAAGCTCGGTAACCTCGACACCTCGATGTACATGCTCGGCTGGGGCGGTTCCACGACGGACGCCGAGACCACCCTCACGCCGATCTACCGCACCCGTGCGGGCGCCATCGGCCAGTTCAACTACGGCCAGGTCAACAACCCGAAGATGGATCAGCTCGCCGCGCAGTCGAGCAAGGAGGCCGATCCGGTCAAGCGCGAGGCGCTGATCAAGGCGGCGATCAAGGAGCACAACGACCAGGTGCACCACATCCCGCTGCACCGCCAGTTCATCCCGTGGTCGATGCGCGCGAACGTCGAGGTCGTGCACCGCGCCGACAACTGGCTCGAATGGGCCTGGGTCAAGATCAAGTGACGCGGTATTGAGCGTTCAAGCCAACGGCAGCCTCGGCTGCCGTTTTTTTGGTCAGCGGCCGACGAGCAGCGAGCCGGCGATGCCCCACATCACGAGCGCGACCAGCGCGTCGAGGACCTTCCACGCGAGCGGCCGCGCGAACACGCCATGCAGCGCGCGCGCGCCGAAGCCGAGCGTGAAGAACCAGGCGAAGCTCGCGGCGCCCGCGCCGACGCCGAACGCGGCGCGCGCCGCCGGCGGCTGCTGGCTCGCGATGCCGCCGAGCAGCACGACGGTGTCGAGCCAGCAGTGCGGGTTCAGGTAGGTGAACGCGAGGCACGCGGCCAGCGCGGCCGGCAAGGTCAGCGGTTCGTCGGCGGCCGCGACCATCGCCTCGCGACCCCGCACGCGGCGCGCCGCGAGCGCGCCGTAGCCGATCAGGAAGGCCGCGCCGCCATAGCGCGCGATCGCCAGCAGCGCGGGGCTGCGCTGCGCCAGCGCGCCGAGCCCGGCGACGCCGAGCGTGATCAGCAGCGCGTCCGACAGCGCGCACACCAGCACGACCGCCAGCACGTGCTCGCGCCTGAGCCCGCAGCGCAGCACGAACGCGTTCTGCGCGCCGATCGCGACGATCAGCGCCGCCGAGGTCGCGAAGCCCTTCGTCAGGATGCCAAGGTCCATGCGGCCAGCGTAGCGCCGGAGATTGGATCGATCCAGCTAAAGAAATTGATCCATGATTAGAATTTCTTCATGCAGATCGATTCCCGACAGCTCGCCGCGTTCGCCGCGGTGCTGCGCGAAGGCAGCTTCGAAGCCGCTGCCCGCAGCCTGCACGTCACGCCGTCGGCGGTGAGCCAGCGCATCAAGCTGCTCGAAGAGCGGCTCGGCCGCGTGCTGATCCGGCGCGGCGCGCCCTGCACGCCGACCGAGGCCGGGCAGGCGCTGCAGCGCCACGCGCAGCAGCTGCAGCTGCTCGAGGCGCAGGCGCTGGCGCCGTTCGGCCTCGTCGCCGCACCCGAGCGCGGTGGCCGTGGCGCGCTCGGCCCGCAGCCTCCCGGCGCGCGGCTGCCGCTGGCGATCGCGGTGAATGCCGACTCGCTCGCGACCTGGTTCGCGCCGGCGCTGGCCGCGGTGCACGATGCGCACGCCGTCAGCTTCGACCTGCTCGTCGAGGACCAGGACCACTCGAGCGAGCTGCTGCGCCAGGGCCGCGTGATGGCGGCAGTGACCGCCGACCCGCGCGCGGTGCAGGGCTGCAGCGTCCTGCGCCTCGGTGCGATGCGCTACCTCGCCGTGGCCAGCCCGGCGTTCATGCGGCGGCACTTCGCCGGCGGGGTCGACGCCGCGGCGCTGGCGCGCGCGCCGTGCAACGTGTTCGACCGCAAGGATGCGCTGCAGGCGCGCTTCCTGCGCGGTCTGACGCGGCGCACGCTGCAGCCGCCGCAGCACCATGTGCCGAGCACGCACGGCTTCATCCATGCGGCCGTGCAAGGCATCGGCTGGGGCATGAACCCGGACCTGCTCGTCGCGCCGCTGCTGGCGCGCGGCGAACTGGTCGAGCTGGTGCCGGGCAAGGCGCTCGAGGTGCCGCTGTTCTGGCAACACTGGCGGCTCGACTCGCAGGTGATGCGGCTGCTCACCGACAGCGTCGCTGCCGCCGCCGCGAAGATGCGGCCACGCTGAACGCGAAAGAGAGCGGCCCGGCGCACGCGTGCGTGCGCGATTGGCAGGCACTCGTGGCGGTATTCGATCGATCGGGTTCGCGACCCGGCCGGGAAAATCGGGGTTCAGGAAATTGAGCCCTCTCGCCGATGCCGCTGCCTCCTCGTCATGTTTTCCTGTCGATCGCGGCGCATCTGCGGCGACTCGCGCGGGTGCTCGCGCTGGCCGTCGTCGCGGGCGCGGGGGCCGCCGGCGTCGTGCGCGCGAACCCGTCCCCCGAGGAAGGCGTCGCGGCGGCGGGCCTGGTCGACCTCGAGGGCGTGCTGGCGCAACCCGTGTACGGCGACGGCCGCTCCGCCGGCGCCTCGAAGCACACGCAGGACCTGGAGCGTGCGCCGGCGGCGGTCGTCGTGCGCACCGGCGGCGAGATTCGCGCGCACGGCTACCGCACGCTGGCCGAGGTGCTCGAGAGCATGCCGGGCATCCACCTGCAGAACGACCGCGCCTACGTGTATGCCGGCGTGCGCGGCATCAACCGCCCGGGCGACTTCAATTCGCGCCTGCTGGTGATGATCGACGGCGCGCGCATCAACGACGCACTCTACGAAGGCGGCCCGCTCGGCCGCGAGTTCCCGCTCGATGTCGGGCTGATCGACCGGGTCGAATATGTGCCGGGCCCGGGCTCGGCGCTGTACGGCTCGAGCGCGGTGCTCGGTGTCGTCAACGTGATCACGCGCACGCCGTCGCAGCTGCCGGGCCTGCGCACGACGCTGGAGCTCGGCACCGACCTGAACCGCAAGCTCGCCGCGACCTGGGGTGGCGAGCTCGCCGGCAGCCGCGTGCTGCTGGGCTACGCGGCCGAACGGCGGCCCGGGCACGACCTCTACTTCGCCGAGTACGACAGCCCCGAGACGAACCACGGCATCGCGCATCGCAACGACGGCGAACGCGCGAGCAAGCTGTTCGTCAAGGCGCGCTGGACCGAGCTGACCGTCACCGGCGGCGTCTCGGAGCGCATCAAGGACATCCCGACCGCCTCGTACGAGACGCAGTTCAACGCGCCGAATCCGTGGATCGATCGCTTCGCGTTCGTCAACGTCGACATGACCCGGCGCTGGGGCTTCGATCAGGAGCTGCATGCCCGGCTCGGCGCCGAGCGCTATCAGTTCCGCAACCGCAGCATCACGCCGACAACGGACGGCCCGAGCGTCGGAACCGAAGCCGACGATGCCGACGCCGTTTCGGGCGAGATCCGCTATTCATGGCTGCGCTGGGTCGGCCACCGGCTGAGCGCGGGCTTCGAGTTCCAGCGCAACCTGCGGCAGTCGATCCGTTTGCAGACGATCTCGCCGCAGCCGCAACTGCAGACCGACTTCGACATCAGCTCGTCGCGCCACGCGTCCTTCGCGAGCGACGAGTGGCAAGTCACGCCGTCGGTGCTGCTGAACATCGGCGCGCGCGCGGACTGGCGCATCGACGGCCACGTCAGCACCTCGCCGCGCCTCGCGGCGATCTGGACCCCGTCGCCGGCGTGGACCCTCAAGTGGACCCAGGGCAGCGCATTCCGCGAGCCGAACGCGTTCGAGCGCTTCTATGTCGACGACACGCAGAAGGTGAATCCGTCGCTGAAGGCCGAATCGCTCGATTCGCACGAGCTCGCGGCGATCTGGCGGCCGACGCCGGCCCTGACCTTCGAGGCCTCGGCCTATGCGTTCCGCATCCGCGACCTCGTCGAGCTGACGACCGATGCCGATGGTCTCAACGTCTTCGCCAATCGCGGCGAGCTGCGCTCGCGCGGGGTCGACCTGACCGGCACGCTGGTGCTGGCCGGCGGCGCGCAGCTGCGCGCGAGCTGGTCGCATCAGCGCGCGATCGACCAGGACAGCGGCGTACGCCTCAGTGGTGCGCCGCAGACCCTGCTGAAGCTGAGCTGGACGACCCCCGGCCCGATCGCCGGCGCGACCGTCGGCCTCAACGGCCAATACGTCAGCCGTCGCACGACGCGCTCCGGCGCCGAGCTCAGCGGCTACCTGCGCGTCAACGCGCATCTGAGCTATGCGCCGGCCGGGCGCCCCTGGTCGGTGGCGCTCGGGGTCTACAACCTCGGCGACGAACACCACGCGGACCCGGTCGGCCCCGAACTCGCGCAGGACTCGCTCCGTCAGGATGGGCGCGAGTTCAGGCTCCAGCTGGGCTGGGCCTTTTGACCATGTCGCTGGCCCGCGACCGGCGCCGGTGCGGCGTTCGACGCGCACTGCTCGGGTGCGCGCTGGCGGCCGTTCTCGGCGGCGCGCATGCGCAGTCGCTGGGTGGCGATGCCGGGGCGAAGGCGAAGCTCGTCGCGACGCTGGCCCGCTTCGTACAATGGCCGGCGGCAATGTTCGAGAGCGAGACCGCGCCGCTGCGCCTGTGCGTGTTCTCGAACAGCCCGACGGTCGAGCGCGCGTTCCAGAGCCAGGCCGAGACCTCGATCGGTGCCCGCCCGGTGCAGACCCTGATGAATCCGCGCTCGATCGCGAAGCAGTGCCACGTCGTGTTCATCGACGACAGCGGCGCCTTGCGCGCCGACCAGCTGCTCAGACGGCTCGGCACCGAGCCGACCTTCACGGTGGGCACGCAGGACGGCTTCGTCGACGATGGCGGCATGGTCGAGATCGTCCACGTCGACAACACCTTGCGCTTCGATTTCAACCTGCTCGCGCTGCGCGAGGCGGGGCTCGGCGTGAACCCCGGCGTGCTGAAGCTGGCGCGTCAGGTGAGGCAGTAGCCGATGGCTTGGCCGCGGCGCAGCCGCCTCCCGCTTCGCGTGCGGCTCGCGTTGCTGCTCGCGCTGTGTGCCGGCACGACGGCGGTGTTCGGCGTCGCGGCGGTGGTGGCCGCCGGTGTCTGGTTCGAGCCGGCGCGCGTGCGCGCCGAGGCGACCGAGCTCGCCGGCACCCTTGCGTACGCGCTCGAGGTGCCGCTCGCGTTCGACGACCCGAAAGCGGCGCACGACACACTGGGCATGCTGCGCGCCCGCTCCGACGTGCGCTCGGCGACCGTGTACGACAGGAACGGCCGTCAGGTCGCGCGCTACGCCGGGCCGGCGGGCGCTTCGCCGGCGCCTGCGTCCGGGCGCATCCTCGGCGACGATCTCGTCGTCGAGCAGTCGATCGGCGCCGACGGCGAAGCGCTCGGCCGGGTCGAGCTGCGGCAGAGCCTGGACAGCGTGTACCGCAGCCTGGCGCGGCAGCTCGGCGCGATCCTGGGCGGAACGACGCTCGGCCTCGCGCTCGCGCTCGCGGTCTCGCGCCGGACCGCGCGGCACATCACCGACCCGGTCGCGGCACTCGCCGACGCCTCGAGCGCGATCGCGCAGCAGAAGGACTATTCGCGACGCCTCGCCGGCGACGGCGACGACGACGAGGTCGGCCACGCGGTCGGCGCATTCAACCGCATGCTCGACGAGCTCCAGGCGCGCGATCAATCGCTCGAGGCCGCGGTGCTGACGCTCGAGTCGCGCGTCGCCGAACGCACGCGCGACCTGCGGCGCGAGAAGGAGCGCGCCGAGAGCGCGTCGCGTGCCAAGACCAGCTTCCTCGCGAACATGAGCCATGAACTGCGCACGCCGCTGAACGCGGTGATCGGTGCGGCGCAGCTGCTGCAGCAGTCCGGTGCCGAGCACGAGCAGGCGCACCTCGTCGAGATCGTGCGCAGCAGCGGCATCAACCTGCTCGGCCTGATCGAGAACGTGCTCGACGTGTCGCGCATCGAAGCCGGCGAACTGCCGGTGTCGTGCGAGGACTTCAACCTCGCCGACTGCCTCGAGGCGGCGCTCGCAACGGCGTCCGTCGCCGCGCGCGCGAAGGGCCTGGCGGTCTGCGGCGTCATCGACCCCGAGCTGCCGGTGTGGTGCAACGGCGATGCGATGCGGCTGCGCCAGGTCGTGCTGAACATCCTCGGCAACGCGGTGAAGTTCACCGCGCACGGCGAGGTCGTGATGCGCGCCTCGGTCGGCACCGGGCCGGGCCGCGTCCGGATCTCCGTGCGCGACAGCGGCATCGGCATCGAGGCCGGCAAGCAGGACGAGATCTTCGAGCCGTTCCGGCAGGCCGACGAGGCCACCACGCGCCGTTTCGGCGGCACCGGCCTCGGCCTGGCGATCTCGCGCCGCCTCGTGCGCGCGATGGGCGGCGACATCGCGGTGCGCAGCGCGCCGGGCGAAGGATCGACCTTCAGCTTCGAGATCGCACTGCTCGCGCCGGCCACGCACATCGTCGGCGCGGCGCCGCTCGGTCACCAGGTGCTGTACTTCGAGCCGCATGGCGCCAGCGCCGACGCGCTCGCGGCACTGCTGACGCGCTGCGGCTGCCACGGCGAGCGCATCCGCGCACCGGCCGACCTGCACGCGTGGCGCGCGAGGGCGCCGCGCGGCGAAGCGCTGCCGTGGTTGCTCGTCGCGACCGATGCCGACGCGTGCGGCGCGCTGCTCGAGTGCGCCGGCGACTGGATCGATGCCGGCCGGCTGGTCGAGATGAATCGCTCCGATGCGGCCGACGGCGGTGCGCGGCTTCGCTTCGGGCTGCCGCGCGGGCTGCTGAAGCCGGTGCTGCGCGGTGCGCTGGTGAGCCGCCTGGGTGTCGGCTTCGGCGCGGGTGCCGGCAGCGGTGCGGACGCCGCGCACGAACCCGACGCGGCCGGGCTCGTGCTGGTCGTCGAGGACGACCCGACGAACCAGTTGATCGTCGGCTCGATGCTGCGCGGCGCGGGCTACCAGGTGCTGACCGCCGACGATGGCGGCCACGCATTGGCGCTGCTGCGCGAACATGCGTTCGACCTGGTGCTGATGGACTGGCAGATGCCCGACATGGACGGCCTCGCGGTGACCCGGCTGATCCGTGCCGGCGCGGTCGGTGCCTACGGCGAGCACGTGCCGATCGTCGCGCTGACGGCGAACGCGTTCGCCGAAGATCGCACCGCCTGCCTCGCGGCCGGCATGAACGACTTCCTGACCAAGCCGGTGCTCGTGCGCCAGCTGCTCGAGGTGGTCGAGCGCTGGATGCTGCATCCCGACGAGGCGCGCTTCGTGCCGTCGACGCGGCCGGCGCTGCTGTAGGCCGACTCGCGCTTGAAGCCCTGGCGCAGCACGAAGGCGTTCTGCGCGTCGATCGCGATGATCAGCGCGGCCGAGCTTGCGAGTCCGGTGAAGAAGGCGAGTTCCACGCCGCGAGGGTAGTGCGCCCCGCGAGCCACTCTTCGAGCGCGCCGGGCGGCATCGGCCGGCCGGTGTGGTAGCCCTGGATCGCGTCGCACCACGCCTCGGCGAGTGCCGCGTGCAGCGCCGCGGTCTCGACGCCTTCGGCGACCACCGTCATCTTCAGCCGGTGCGCGAGCGCGATGATCGCCTCGGTGATCGCCCGGTCCTTGGGCTCGGTCAGCATGTCCTTGACGAGCGAGCGATCGATCTTCAGCTTGCCCATCGGCAGGCGGCTCAGGTAGCTCAGGCTGGAGTAGCCGGTGCCGAAGTCGTCGATCGAGAGCTGCACGCCGACCTCCTTGAGCGCATGCAGCTGCTGCAGCCGCGCGTCGGTGCTCTCCATCAGCGTCGATTCGGTCAGTTCGAGTTCGAGCAGCGCGGCGGGCACGCCGTGCCGCGCCAGCGAGGCGCGCAGGGCCGCGACCAGGCCCGGGTCGAGCAGTTGCACGGCGGACAGGTTGACCGACAGCGCGCCGATCTCGATGCCGCGCGCGCGCCAGTCGGCGAGCTGGCGACAGGCCTCGTCGATGACCCATTCGCCGATCGTCACGATCAGGCGCGATTCCTCGGCCAGCGGGATGAAGACCGCCGGGGCGATCTCGCCGAGTTCGGGCGTGCGCCAGCGCAGCAGGGCCTCGACGGCCATCAGGGCGCCGTCGACCGCGTTCACCTGCGGCTGGAATACGAGCCGCAGTTCGTCGCGCGCGACCGCGTTGCGCAGCAGCAGCTCGATCTGCAGCTTCTGCTGCGCGCGGTCGTTGAGGTCGCGGGTGAAGAAGTAGACGTTGTCGCGCCCGCTCGCCTTGGCTTCGTACATCGCGGCATCGGCGTGGCGCATCAGCTCGTCCATGTCGGCGGCGTCGTCGGGGAACATCGCGATGCCGATGCTGCACGACACGTTGAGCTCCAGCGTTTCGATCAGGTAGGGCGCGCGCAACGAGACCAGCAGCCGCTGCGCGATCTGCAGCGCCTCGCCGCTGCCGGTCACGCCGTTCAGCAGCACGACGAACTCGTCGCCGCCGAAGCGGCTCACCACATCGGCATCGCGGATCGAGTCGCGCAGCCGCTGCGCGACCCGCTTGAGCAAGGCGTCGCCGATCTGGTGGCCGAGCGAATCGTTGATGGTCTTGAAGCGATCAAGGTCGATGAACAGCACCGCCACCGGCTGACCGGTGCGGGTCGATTGCTGCATCGCCTCGCGCAGGCGCCGCTCGGCGACGCGGCGGTTCGGCAGGCCCGTCAGCAGGTCGTGGTGGGCCAGGTACTTGACCTGTTCTTCCGAAGCCTTGCGGTCGGTGATGTCCAGGCAGCTGAAGATGTAGTGGGCCAGCGCGCCGCTCGCGTCGCGCACGGCCGTCAGCACCGCCCAGGCCGGGAAGGCGCCGCCATCGTGCTTGCGCACCAGCACCTCGCCGCGCCACCAGCCGCGGCTCTCGGCGGTGGCCCAGGCGTCGCGCGCGCGCGGCATCGGCAGCTCGCCGACCTGCACGAAGCCGAGCTCCTCGTGCAGCAGCTCGCCGGGGTCGAACGCACCGGCCTTGCAGATCGCGCGATTCGCCGAGAGCACGCGGCCGCGCACGTCGAGCAGCACGATGCCTTCGGAGGAGGCCTCGAACACCTTGGCCCAGAGTTCGAGCCGCTGCTCCAGCGCCTTCAGGTTGCCGATCGGCGTGAACGCGGTGACGACCGCGTCCTGGCCCTGGTAGTCGAGCCGGCGTGCCGACAGCACGACCCAGGCTGCGTGCTGGCCCTGCTGCCAGCGCACCTCGAATTCGTGCACCACGCCCTGGTCGGCGAGCTGCTGGAAGAAGCGCCGCCGCAGCGGGGCCGTGATGCCGGTGGCCCAGGGATCGGTCTCGGCGTCGCCCAGCCATTCGCGCGCCTGCGGGTTCGCATGCAGCACGCGGTGGTCGGGCACCGAGGTCACCATCAGCGGCACCGGCATCAGCTCGAGCAGGCGCTGCTGCGCCTCGGCGGCGCGTGCGCTGGCGGCCATCTCCTGCTGCAGCTCGCGCTGGCGGTCGAGCTGCGCGAGCATCTCGTTGAAGCCGAGCACCAGGCGGCCGATTTCGTCGCCGCTGTCCCAGTGCGAGCGCAGGCTGTGGTCGCCGGTGCGGCGCACCGTGTCGACCACCTTCGACAAGCCGCGCAGCGGCCGCGAGATGCGCTGCGCGACAGAGTAGACCGCGACCAGGATGATGCCCAGCAACAGCGCCGCCGTGCCCAGGTGCAGCCACATGCGGACGAAGAAGTCGTGCACGCGCACGTCGATCAGCCGCGTCAGCTCGCTGTTGCCGCGGCCCCATGCGGCGTCGAGCGCATCGAGCACGCCGCGTTCTGCCGCATCGATCTGGGGGCGCTCCATGCGCTCGCCGGCGGCGATCTGCCGCACCACCGCGCGGAGGCGGTCGATCGCCGCCGCGAGTGCGGCCTGCGGCGGCGACAGGCGCTCGCCGAGCAGCGGCTGCGAGGCCGCCACCGCCTCGGCGTAGTCGGACTGGATCGCGCGGCCGGCCGAGCGCAGCTCGCCTTCGAGCACGAACAGCCGGGTGCGCTCGGTCGGGTCGATCGCGACGCCGTCGACCACGTCGTGCAGGCGCGGCGTGATCTGCGCGACCACGTCGAGCAGCGTCGGGTAGCGCAGCAGGATCAGCGACATCGTGTAGTAGCTGTCCAGGTCCGGATCGAGGATCAGGTTCGACTGGTTGCCCACGCGCGTCACCAGCTCGCGGCCCTGCTCGAGCGCCGCCTGGCGGCGCGAGGTCGCGTCGCGTTCCGATGCCGTCGGCGCGTCCAGCCTCTGCAGCGCGAGCAGGAAGCGCTGGTTCAGTTCGGCGCTGGCCATCGCCGTGCCGAGCCGGCGCTCGGCATCGGCCAGGCGCTCGGTGACGGCGGGGCCGGCGTCGGGTCTCGGCGCGCTGCGAGCGAGCGCGATCAACGTCGGGCGCAGCGCCTCGATGTAGGCGGTACCGGCGAGCTCCTTGCGCGAGAAGTCGATCGCGATGTACTTCTCGTGGATCAGGATGCTGCTGATGAAGAGCACCGTGCTCAGGTCGAGCAGGTAGATCAGCAGCAGCTTCTTGCCGACGCCGAGGTTCGACAGCCGGCGCACGAGCGGTGCACTGACTCGTGCCAGCAAGCCGCGCGGAGCGGCCGAAGCGTCATCACCAGAGACCATCGGTACTGCTCCGAAGCGTTGCGGCGCGATGCCGTGCTGACCGGGTGCTGCGCCGCTTTGGTGCGCTGCAGCATCGGGCCGAGTGCCTGACTTCGGCAGGGCCGGCCGTTACTTGAGCGTCGCGTCGCGGGAGTCGCTTGCACCGCACTTCAGTTAACGTTATAGTTAAATGAAGAACCCTTCTGAGCGACCCCACCGAGCAACGCATGACAGACGCATCCGATCCGCTCTCGGCCACCTTCGCCGCACTGGCCGACCCCACGCGGCGCGCGATCCTCGCCCGGCTCGCCCGCGGCGACGCGCCGGTGAGCGAACTGGCGCGGCCGTTCGCGATGTCGGCGCCGGCGATCTCGCGCCACCTGCGCGTGCTCAGCCGCGCCGGGTTGATCGAACGCCAGGTGCAGGCGCGCTGGCGCATCTGCCGCCTGCGCGGGCAGGAGTTGCGGCTCGCGCACGACTGGCTCGATCAATATCGCCGCTACTGGGAGCAAAGCCTCGATCGCCTGGTCGACTACCTCGAACGCGAGCTCGCGGCACCGGCATCGCCGGCAGCACCGCGCCGCCGCCGCAACGCGCCTCCCACCACCGCGATCACGAAGAGGAAGACACGATGAACCGCGAAACCTTCGAACTGCAGATGTCCCGCTTCATCCGTGCGCCGCGCGAGAAGGTGTTCGACGCCTTCGTCGATCCGAGCGCGCTGGCCGCCTGGCATTGCCCGCGTGGCATGAGCGTGCCCGAGGTGAGCGCGGACCCGCGCGTCGGCGGCAGCTACCGCATCGTGATGCAGCGCCGCGACGGAGCGCGCCACGTCGTCGTCGGCAGCTACCGCGAGCTCAGGCGCGCCGAGTTCCTGGCCTACACCTGGTGCTGGGAAGAGGGCGCGATGCCCACCGACGTGCAGACGCTGGTCGAGGTGCGGCTGATCGACAAGGACGGCGGCACCGAGCTGCAGATGCGGCACAGCGGCTTCCCCGCCGCGGCGCGCCGCGACGGGCACGAGGGCGGCTGGAACTCGGTCTTCAACCGGCTCAGCGACTACCTCGACCCGCAGGGCAGCGCCGGCACGCTGACGCTGCTCGGCGACGAACGCAGCACCTACACGCGCACCGCGCGCATGGCGCTGGCCGAGAAGGGCGTCGCGTACACGCACCTGCCGGTCGCGCCGCGCACGCCCGAGGTGCTGGCGGTGAACCCGTTCGGCCGCATCCCGGTGTTGCGCGACGGGCCGATCGGCCTGTACGAGACCAGCGCGATCCTGCGCTATCTCGACGAAGCGTTCGAGGGCCCGCCGCTGCTGCCGGCCGGGCCAACCGATGTCGCGCGCTGCGAGCAATGGGTCAGCCTCGTCAACGGGCATCTGTACGACACGATGAGCAAGCGCTACGTGCTGCAGTACATCTTCCCGAAGGGCGCGGGCGGCACGCCCGACCGTGCGGTCATCGACCCGGCGGTCGTCGAGATGCGCCAGCAGCTCGCGGTGCTCGAGCAGGCCTACGGCCAGCGCGACTATCTGGTCGGCACCACACTGACGATGGCCGACCTGTTCGTCGCGCCCTTGCTGGCGTACCTGCCGCTGTTCGCCGAGGGCAGGCAGCTGCTCGGCGACTGCCCGAACATCCGCCGCGCCCAGGCGGTGCTGGCCGAACGGCCGAGCTTCAAGGCCACCGCGCCAGCGCTCGGCTGACCGCGGGCTTGCCTCCACCACCCCAACGGAACATGAAACACTTCCTGATCAAGTACCAATTCAAGAGCGGCTCGCGCGAGGAATGGCACCGGCAGATCGAGGCCTTCATCGCCGCGCTCGACAGCGACCCCGAGCTGAAGGGGCGCATCGCCTACCGCTGCATGAAGGAGCGCGACAGCGACGCCTACTTCCACATCGCCAGCCCGGTCGACGACGCGGCTGTCAAGGCCCTGCAGAGCCGCGAGTTCTTCACGCGCTACACCGCGGCGACGAAGCTCGCGGCCGGCGGCGAGGTGCAGGTCGTGCCGCTCGAGATCATCGCGCAGACCTCGGCCTGACGCCGCGCGGTTTGCCGGTCGCCGGGATCGGCTAGCGGAAGTTCTCGAGCATTCGCTCGAGCGCCATCGTGAACGGCATCTGCATCATCGGCAATGTCAGCAGCATGCCGATCAGGCCGACCGAGACGGTGATCGGGAAGCCGATCGCGAAGATGTTCATCTGCTGCGCGACGCGCGAGATGATGCCCAGCACGAGGTTCACGAACAGCAGCATCGCGATCATCGGCAGCGCGATCCACAGCCCGAGGCGAAACACCTCGGCGCCCCAGACCTGCGGCTGCACCGCGCGCAGAAAGGCGAACGGCTCGGGGCCGGCCGGGAAGGCCTGAAAGCTCTGCACCACCGCATCGATCAGCATCAGGTGGCCGCCGATCACGATGAACAGCCAGCTGACCGAGACACCGAAGAAGCGGCTCGTCGCGGTCGCCTCGCCGCCGGTCATCGGGTTGAAGAAGCCGGCGAAGTTCAGGCCCATCTGCAGCCCGACGATCTCGCCGGCGAACTCGACCGCACTGAACACGATGCGCACCGCGAAGCCGAGCGACGCGCCGATCAGGATCTGCTGGACGACGGCGAGCGCCGCGGGCGCCGAATCGAGCGCGATCGGCGGCATCGCCGGCAGGCTGGCCTGCGCGCAGAACGCGATCATGAACGCGAGCGCGACCCGCACGCGCGCCGGCACGCCGCGCTGCGCGAACACCGGCAGCGCGCCGAACAGCGCGAGCACGCGCAGGAACGGCCAGAGCAGCGGCGTGATCCATTCGAGGACCTGGGTGTCGGTGAAGGTCAACATGAAAGACTCGAGCCAGCGCCAGGCGGCCGGCGATGGTCGTCGTCAGCCGACGGCCGAAGGGATCGCCTGCAGCGTGCGCTGCAAATACTCGACCAGCGTCGTCAGCATCCACGGCCCGGCGATCGCGAGCACCGCGACGGCGCCGACCACCTTCGGGACGAACGACAGCGTCGCTTCGTGGATCTGCGTCGCGGCCTGGAAGATGCTGACGACCAGGCCGATCACGAGCACGCTGATCAGCACCGGCGCGGCGACCAGCAGCAGGATGTACAGGCCTTGCTGGCCGGCGTTGAAGACTTGGGTGGCGTCCATCGGCGTTCCGGAGAATCAGGGTCGTGGGTCAGGTCGCGAAGCTCGCCGCAAGCGAGCCCAGCAGCAGGTTCCAGCCGTCGGCGAGCACGAACAGCATCAGCTTGAACGGCAGCGCGATCAGCACCGGCGACAGCATCATCATGCCGAGCGACATCAGCACGCTCGCGACGATCATGTCGATGATCAGGAACGGGATGAAGATCAGGAAGCCGATCTGGAACGCGCTCTTCAGCTCGCTGGTCACGAAGGCCGGCACCAGCACCTTGAACGGCACGTCGGCGGTCTTCACGGCCGGGTCGATCTTCGCGAGCTTCGAGAACAGCATCACGTCGGCCTGGCGCGTCTGCTTCAGCATGAACGCGCGCATCGGCACCTCGCCGCGCTTGAGCGCCTCGTCGAAGGCGATCTTGTTCTCGGCGTAGGGCTGGTAGGCGTCGGCATAGACCTTGTCGATCGTCGGTCCCATCACGAAGAAGGTCAGGAACAGGCTCAGCCCGACGACGACCTGGTTCGGCGGCGCCGCCTGCGTGCCCAGTGCCTGGCGCAGCAGGCTGAGCACGATCACGATGCGCGTGAAGCCGGTCATCAGCAGCAGCACCGCCGGCAGGAACGACAGCGCGGTGAAGAACAGCAGCGTCTGGATCGGCACCGAGTAGCTGGTGCCGCCCGCGGTCTGCGCGACCATCAACGGCAGCTCAGCGGCCATCGGGGCCCCCGCGGTCCTGGCGCAGCCGGCCGAGCAGCTGCGCGAAAGGCGGGGTCGTCGCCGCCGTGGGGGTCGCCGTCGACTCGGCCTGCGGTTCCATCGTGTGCAGCGTCGTGATGCTTTGCGCGGTCACGCCGAGCACCAGCCAGCGGCGCGCTTCGCCCTGGCCGACCTCGACCGTGACGATGCGCTGGTTCGCCGACAGCGGCAGCGCCGCGACGCTGCGCAGCCCACCGCCGCTTCCCGCGCCGCCCATCGGGGTGCGCTTCAGCAGCCACAGCGCGACCGGGATCAGCGCGATGATCGCGATGAACCAGAGCAGCGAGCTCAGTCCGTTCGAAGCAGACATCGACGTGAGCGGCTCAGGCGCGGCTCAGCCGGCGCATGCGCTCGCTCGGCGTCACGATGTCGGTCAGGCGAATGCCGAACTTGTCGTTGACGACGACGACCTCGCCCTGCGCGATCAGGTAGCCGTTCACCAGCACGTCCATCGGCTCGCCGGCCATCGCTTCGAGCTCGACGACCGAGCCCTGCGCCAGCTGCAGGATGTGCTTGATCGGGATGCGCGTGCGGCCCAGCTCCACGGTGAGCTGCACCGGGATGTCCAGGATCATGTTGATGTCGTTGCCGGCCGTGCTCGCGCCGGTCGGCGTGAAGTTCTGGAACGACGCGGGCGAGACCTGGTCGGCCGCGGCGTGCAGCTCGGAGGCGGTCTCGGGCTTCGACTCGGCGAGCGCCGCCGCCCACTCGGCGGCCATGGCGTCCGCGTCGTCGGCGGGCTTTGCGTTTTCTTCAGCTGACATGCGATTCCCCCAGCCAACCCTGTTCGGAGTTGGTCAACAGTTGATTGACCTTGAGCGCGTACTTGCCGTTCGAGGTGCCGTAGTGGCAATCGAACACCGGCACGCCGACCACCTTGGCCTGGATGGCCTGGTGCAGGTCGAGTTCGATGAAGTCGCCGACCTTGAACGACAGCAGCTGCTCGACCGTCGCCGGCGCCTGCGCCAGCTCGGCGACCAGCTCGACATGGGCCGACTGGATCTGCTGCTTCATCAGGTTGACCCAGCGCCGGTCGGGCTCGGACGCATCGCCCTGGATCGTCGAATACAGCACGTCGCGGATCGGCTCGAGCGTCGAGTACGGGATGCAGAAGTGGATCGTGCCGCTGGTGTCGCCGACCTCGAGCGTGAAGCTGGTCGCGACGACGATCTCGCTCGGCGTCGCGATGTTCGCGAACTGCGGCTGCATCTCCGAGCGCTGGTATTCGAGCTCGAGCGGGTAGATGCCGTGCCAGGCCTTCTTGTACTCGTTGGTGATCACGTCGACCAGGCGCCCGATGATGCGCTGCTCGGTCGGCGAGAAGTCGCGGCCCTCGATGCGCGTGTGGTACTTGCCGGCACCGCCGAAGAGGGCGTCGATCACCGCGAAGACCAGCGTCGGATCGCAGACGATCAGACCCGAACCGCGCAGCGGTCGCACGCTGACGATGTTGAAGTTCGTCGGCACGACGATCTCGCGCAGGAAGGCGCTGTACTTCTGCACCTTGATGCTGCCGATCGAGATCTCTGGGCTCTTGCGGATGAAGTTGAACAGGCCGATGCGGATGTTGCGGGCGAAGCGCTCGTTGATGATCTCCATCGTGGGCATGCGCCCGCGAACGATCCGCTCCTGGCTCGCCAGGTCGTAGTTGCGGATCGCGCCCTCGTCGACCTGCTCCTGCTCGAGCTTCTGGCTCTCGCCGGTGATGCCCTGCAAGAGCGCGTCGACTTCGTCCTGCGAAAGAATCTGCTGATTCATTGGTTCACTGCACGATGAAGTTCGAGAAATGCACGTGCTTGATCGGGTTCGCCTCGGCCGGCGCCTTCTTGCGGGCCTTCTTCTTCGGCTTCGGTTCGTCGTCGTCGGCCGCGACCTTGGTGTCGCCCTCGGCTTTCGCTTCGGTCACCGGCTCGGGTTCCTCGACCTCGATTCCCATCGTGCGCGCCGACTCGCGCTGGATCTCGGCCGCGAGCTGTTCCTTGCCGCTGCGGTCGAGCAGGTCCTTCGAGGCCTTGTGCGACAGGATCATCAGGATGCCGTTGCGGATCGCCGGCATGAACGCCTTCATCTGCTCGGCGAACTTCGGGTCTTCGACTTCGAAGGTGATGCCGACCTGCGCGTAGCGGTCGGCGTCCTTGTCGGAGAGGTTCACGACGAACGGGTCGATCGGCAGAAAGGTCGGCGGATGCTTCAGGTCGGGCTTGTCGCCGTGGTGACCGGCAGCACTTGCGCTCGCGGGGGTCTCGTCGCCATCGGCGTCCTGCGCGGCTTTCTTCTTCAGCAGCAGCATGGCCGCGCCGGCGGCGATCACGAGCAGCAGCAGCACGGCGACCGCGATGATGATCAGCTTCTTCTTGCCCTTCTTCGCGGGCACGGCGGCACCCGCGTTGACGGTGGGGGCAGCGGCAGCAGACATCGTCACTCCTTCGATTCTTGGGGCCAGCGGTGTGCCGCGAAGGCTTCGCGGCGCGTGCTGGCATGAAGGAAATTATCGAAACGATGCCCGCAACTTAAGCGGGGATAAGCAGGGCCTTTCGCGGCCAGTACGACGCCCCCGGGTGCTACGCGAAGAGGTCGATTCCGCCTTGTGTGACGATGCGGCGTGCGGCGGCCGTGACGCGCTTCACGTCGCCGTCGGCGACGCTGCGCGACCCGCGGGCGCGGCCGGACGTGTCGGCGTCGCCGCCATCGCCGCGGCCGCTCGCGTGCTGCGAGACGCCACCGCCGGCGAGCGTGAAGCCGGCGTCGCGCAGCGCGCTGGCGAGTTCCGGCAGGCCGGCTTCGATCGCCTGGCGCGTCGCGGCCATGTCGGCGCCGAAGTCGACGCGCGCCTGCGTGCCGTCCATCACGATCTGCACCGACACCGGCCCCATCTCGGCCGGGTTCAGGTGCAGTTCGGCGTGCTGCACGCCGTCGCGCGCGAGCACGCTCAGGCGCAGACCGAGTTCCTGCGCAAAGTCGGGCGCCGTCACCGGCGCGGCGATCGGCACCGCCACTGGGGCGGCGGCTTCGGTGCCGGCGCTCGGGGCGGGCGCCAGCGCGCCGGCGGCGGCCGCCGCAGCATCCTTGATGTTTCCGACGGCAGGGACCAGCGGCCGCACCGGCGCTTCGGCCGTTCGCTGCTCGGCGAGCACGCCGGCGAAGCGGCTCGTGCTCGCGGCGTCGGTGAGCGCGGCGCGGTCCCGTGCCGACGCCTTGTCCTTCAGGTCGGCATCGGCCTTCAGGTCGGCCGCGCGGGTGCCTTTGGCCGCGCCAGGCGCGGTGGCGCCGGCGTCGGTCTCGGTGCCGGCCGCATCGCCCGCGTCGCCGCTGCGCTCCGCCGCTGCACGCTGCAGGCCGGCGAGCCAGTGCATCACGTTCGGGTCGATCGCGGGATCGACGCCGGCGGGCTTCGCTTCTGGCACGTCTTTCGTGTCGGTGGCTTCGCTCGAATCGGTCTGCGCGGTCTGCGCGGCTTTCGTCGCTTCCGCTGCGCCGGGCTGCGCGGCCGGCCGCGCCGGCGCAGAACCATCGGCAGTGCGCGGTTTGCCCTTCGGCAAGGCGCGTGTGCGGCGGGTCGCGTCGGACTCGGACGGCGCCTCGGTTTCGTGCTCGGGTGCGGCGGCATCGTCGGAGGCGGCCGCCTCGCTCGTTGCCGGCTTCGTGTCTGCCGACACCGCGGGAATCGGTGCGGGCGCCGGCGCGGGGGCCGCCTGGGTCTGCCGCAGCAGCGAGGCAAAGCCCGCGGGGTCGGCAGTCGCGCCCGACGCGTTGCCGCTGCTCGCGCCGGCGGCGTCGGCCAGCGACGCGCGCAGCGATGAAGGATGGATCGTCAGCATGTCGGTCTTTCGATGGGGATCACACGGGCGTCACATCAGCGGCGCCGGGCGCGTGGCCCCGAGCCGGGCCCACGCGGCACGGGTCGCGGCCTCGTCGGTCTGTTTCTGGTCACGGCGATCGGCGTCGAGGCGCTGTTCGGCCAGACGGCGCTCGATCAGCTTGCGCACCGAGGCGCAGCGCAGCTCGGCATCGCGCAGCAGGCTGAGCGCGCGCTCGACCTGCTGGGCGGTGTGCTCGGCGATGCGCGCCTGCTGCTCGACGGCCTGCGTCAGGCGCTCCATGAAGCTCTGGTAGCAGTGCACCAGCTCGATCTTGCCCTCGCGGCAGAACTGCGCGCTCCAGCGCTGCT
Source organism: Rhizobacter sp. P5_A1 (assembly GCF_056400745.1). Taxonomy (NCBI): domain Bacteria; kingdom Pseudomonadati; phylum Pseudomonadota; class Betaproteobacteria; order Burkholderiales; family Sphaerotilaceae; genus Rhizobacter; species Rhizobacter sp. P5_A1. The sequence continues at coordinate 120,105 of NZ_JBFUKR010000002.1, read as the reverse complement.
CGTACTCGCGGCGGTAGTTGCGCAGCTGCTCGGCCTGGCCCGCGGCCGCGGCGCTCGCGGCCTGCGCCCGCTGGTGCTCGGCGATCGCCGCGTCGCGCTGGCGCTCGTTCTGGCCGAGCAGGATCGTCAGTGTCTGGATGTCTGTCATTTCGGTGCTTCAGGAAACTCAGTTGCCGATCACGGCGCGCAGCTGGCGCAGGCTGGTGTCGAGTGCGGCGCTCTCGTGCATGCTTTGCTGCAGCAGTGCGACCATCGGGTCGTGCAGGCGCACCGCGGTGTCGAGCTCGGTGTCGTGGCCCGGCGAGTAGGCGCCGAGCTGGATCAGGTCGCGCGCCTTGTTGTGGCGTGCATGCAGCTGGCGGAAACGCCGCGCCGCATCGACGTGCTCGCTGCTGGCCACGCTGGTCATCACGCGCGAGACCGATTTCTCGATGTCGATCGCCGGGTAGTGGCCGGCCTCGGCGAGCTCGCGCGACAGCACGATGTGGCCGTCGAGAATGCCGCGCGCGGCATCGGCGATCGGGTCCTGCTGGTCGTCGCCTTCGCTGAGCACGGTGTAGAACGCGGTGATCGAGCCGCCGCCCTTGATGCCGTTGCCGCTGCGCTCGACGAGCTGCGGCAGCTTCGCGAAGCAGCTCGGCGGATAGCCCTTGGTGGCCGGCGGTTCGCCGATCGCGAGTGCGATCTCGCGCTGCGCCATCGCATAGCGCGTCAGCGAATCCATCAACAGCAGCACGTTCAGGCCGCGATCGCGAAAGTGCTCGGCGATCACGGTCGCGTAGTTCGCGCCCTGCATCCGAACCAGCGGTGGCGCGTCTGCCGGCGCGGCGACGACGACCGAGCGGCGCATGCCTTCGGCGCCGAGGATGTCCTCGATGAATTCCTTGACCTCGCGGCCGCGTTCGCCGATCAGGCCGACGACGATCACGTCGGCCGCGGTGTAGCGCGCCATCATCCCGAGCAGCACCGACTTGCCGACGCCGGTGCCGGCGAACAGGCCGATGCGCTGGCCGCGGCCGACGGTGAGCATCGCGTTGATCGCGCGCACGCCGGTGTCCAGCGGCGTGCGCACCGGGTCGCGGTCCATCGCGTTGATCGGGCGGCGCGTCAGCGGCTCCTTGTGCACATGATCGATCGGGCCCTTGCGGTCCATCGGGTGGCCGTGCGAATCGACGACGCGGCCGAGCAGGCCATCGCCGACCGGCAGGTGCAGCGTGCGGTCTTCGTTGCGCCGCCATGGGTGCTTCGCGGCACCGAGCTTCATCGGCACGATCGGCGAGGGCCGCGGCACGACGCGCGCACCGCTGGCCAGGCCGGCGACATCGCCGGTGGGCATCAGGTAGGCGCGGTCGCCCGAGAAGCCGACGACCTCGGCGATCACCGGGGTCTGGCCTTCCATGCGCACTTCGCAGACCGAGCCGACCGGCACGCGGATGCCGGCCGCCTCGAGCACGAGGCCGGTCACGCGCACCAGCAGGCCCTGGGTCTCGAGCGGCCGCCTGTCGGCCGAGAAGCTGCGCATGTCGGCGAGGTAGCGGCGCCATTTCTCCGCACCGGTCAGTGCGAGGATCTCCGTCTGCGCGGCGATCATGCGTTCGCGTCCGTGTCGGGTTCGGGCGCGAGCGCGTCCCAGCCTTCGTCGCAGCCGAGCGACGCGGCGGCGCGGCGCCAGCGCGCCTCGAGGCTCGCGTCGATCACGCCGATGTCGGATTCGACCAGCACGCCGCCGCGCGACATCGACGCATCGGCGAGCAGCCGCGCGCCGCGCGCCGCGAGCACGTCGGCGGCGCCCTGCGCGACCAGCGGGTGGTCGTCGGGATGCACGCGCAGCGTGATGTGCTTCGCGCTCAGCAGCAGCGTGTCGACCGCTTCCTGCGCGACGTTCGCGACCAGCGCCGGCCGGGTCGCGAGCTCGGCCCGCACGATCTGGCGCGCCAGGTGCGTCGCCGAGATCGCCAGCGTGCGCGCCATGTCCTGCTGCAGGCCGCCGAGCTCGTCGCCGAGCGACTGCAGCAGTGCGCCGATCTGCGCGGTGGTCTGCGCGGCGAAGCCCTGCTTGAAGCCGTCGAGCGCGACGAGGCCGTCGCGGTAGCCGTCCTGGTAGCCGGACTGGCGCGCGGCGCGCAGCTCGGCCGCGTGCTGCGCGGCCAGGTCGGCCTTCGGCGGCTCGTCGGCGGCGCGCTGCACGTTCGCCTGCGGCGCGGGGCCCCCGCTCAGGTCGCCGGGTTGCCAGGCGGCGAAGCCGTTCAGCTCCTCGCGCGGGATGAAGCGGGCATAGGCGCGCGCCGCATCGTTCGGCGACGGAATGTTCTTGGGACCCTTGCGCGCGTCGCGCGGATCAGAGGAAGTCATCGTCGCCCCCGCCGCCGAGCACGATCTGGCCTTCGTCGGCCAGGCGGCGAACCACCTTCAGCATTTCCTTCTGCTCGGCCTCGACCTCGGAGACGCGCACCGGGCCGCGCGATTCGAGGTCTTCGCGCAGCGTCTCGGCGGCGCGGGTCGACATGTTCTTGAACACCTTCTCGCGCATCTCCGGCGTCGCACCCTTCAGCGCGATCACCAGCGACTCGGACTGCACTTCCTTCAGCAGCGCCTGGATGCCCTTGTCGTCGATCTTCTCGAGATCGTCGAACGTGAACATATTGTCCATGATCTTCTGCGCCAGATCGTTGTCGGCTTCGCGGATGTAGTCGAGCACCGCGGTCTCGACGCTGGTACCCATCAGGTTGATCATCTCGGCCGCCGCCTTGACGCCGCCGAGCGTGCTCTTGCGCGTGCGCTCGCCACCGGCAAGCACGCGGCCCATCACCTCGTTCAGGTCTTTCAGCGCCGAGGGCTGGATGCCGTCGAGCGTGGCCACGCGCACCAGCACCTCGTTGCGCTGGCGCTCCGAGAAGGTCTTCAGCACGTCGGCGGCATGGTCGAAATCGAGGTGGACGAGGATCGCCGCGACGATCTGCGGGTGCTCGATGCGCAGCAGCTCGCCGACCGAGGTCGGGTCCATCCATTTCAGGCTCTCGATGCCGGCGGTGTCGCCGCCTTGCATGATGCGGTCGATCAGCAGGTTCGCCTTGTCGTCGCCGAGCGCCTTGCGCAGCACCGACTTGACGTACTCGTCGGTGTCGGTCACGAGCATGCTCTGCTCGGCGGCCGTGTTCGTGAACAGCTCCAGCACGTTGTCCACGCGATCGCGCGGGATCGATTTCATCTTCTGGATCGTCTCGCCCAGGCCCTGCACCTCCTTCGGGGTCAGGTGCTTGAAGACGGCCGCGGCCTCTTCCTCGCCGAGCGACATCAGCAGAATCGCTGCGTTCTCCAGGCCTGTGTCATCCACGGTGTGGCTCCCTGTGTTCTTGTGAGGGCATGCGCATCAGCTCTTGGCCGGCACGGCTTCGCCGCTGACCCAGCCGCGCACGATGCCGGCGACCGCGGCGGGGTTGTCCTTCGCGAGCGCCTTCGCGCCGGCGAGCTGCGCGACGCTGCGGGGCGCCGGCAGCGCCGGCAGGTCCTGCGGGTCGTCGACGACCGCCGTCAGCGTCGCGCCGGGCGCGCTCGGCGCCGGCTTCACGAGCGCCGCCTTCAGGGCAGGGCGCACGAGGCCGAAGAACACGAGCATCCCGATCAGCGCGAGGCCGGCCGGCACCGCGAGGCTGCGCAGCAGGTCGATCGTCTCGGGCTGCTTCCACAGCGGCACGTCGACGCGGTTGACTTGTTCGACCTTGAACGGCGCGTTGATCACCTTGACCGAGTCGCCGCGCTCCTGCTTGAAGCCGATGCTCTCGCGCACCAGCGCGGTCAGCTTCTCGATCTCTTCGGTCGACAGCGCGACCTGCGTGGTCTTGCCCTTCGCGTCGGTCACCGCGCGGTTGTTGACGACGACCGCGGCGTTCAGCCTGCGCACGTTGCCGCTGGCGTTGCGCGTGACCCGCACGGTCTTGTCGACCTCGTAGTTGGTGGTCGCGTCGCGCCGGCCGCTGGCGCCGGCCGCAGCGCCCGACTGCGCGGTCTGCAGCGGCTGCGAGGCGCCGGTCAGCGGTGCGGTCGCGGCGATCGGCGGCTGGTTCGAGGCCGCGCCCGGCGCGCCGCTGGGCTGGGCGCCGGCGCTGCCGTTCTGCTCCGAGACCTGCTGGCTGCGGATCGAGACCTGCGCCTGTGCGCCCTGGTTCGGCTTGAACTCCTCCGAGGTCGCCTCGGTCTGCGAGAAGTCGATGTCGGCGGCGACGGTCGCGCGCAGGTTGTCGCGGCCGACGATCGGCTCGAGGAGCTCGAGGATGCGCTTCGAGTAGCCGGTCTCGATCTGGTTGATGTATTGCAGCTGCTGCGCATCGAGGCCGGCCGCGGGCTGGCCGTCGCCGGCGCTGGTCAGCAGCGCGCCGCTCTGGTCGAGCACGCTGACCGCCTTCGGATCGAGTTCGGGCACGCTGCTCGAGACCAGGTGCACGATGCCGGCGACCTGCGCGCGGTCGAGCGTGCGGCCCGGGTGCAGCGTCAGCAGCACCGAGGCGCTGGGCTTCTGCTGTTCGCGGAAGAAGCCGTTCTGGTTCGGCAGCGCGAGGTGCACGCGGGCGTTCGCGACCGCAGCCATCGAGGTGATCGAGCGCGTCAGCTCGCCCTCGAGCCCGCGCTGCGCGGTCAGGCGCTCCTGGAACTGGGTCTGGCCGAAGCGTGCGCTGTCCATCAGCTCGTAGCCCGAGACCGAGCCCTTCGGCAGCCCCGCGGTCGCGAGCTTCAGGCGCAGGTCGTGCACCTGCGCCGCCGGCACCAGGATCGCCGCGCCGCCTTCGCTCATGCGGTAGGGCACGTTCATCTGCGAGAGCTGCGCGATGACGGCGCCGCCATCCTTGTCGGAGAGGTTCGCGTACAGCACCTTGAAGTCGCCCTTGCTGCTCCACAGGGTCATCGCGAGCACCACGCCGGCCAGCGCGGCGACGCCCAGCCCCATGCTGAGCTTGCTGCGCATCGGCAGCGCGGCCATGCGGCCGGCGAAGCTCGCCGGTTCGACCAGCGGCAGGTGGGGATTGATCGCGACGGCGTCGTTCATGGGGTGTCGGTCCGGTCCGGGGCAGCTGCGCCCCCAATTGAAAGCGATTGTTTGGGAACTTGACATCGACGAAAGCGGCGAACAGCCGGTCAAACCGGCGTCAGTTCGCCCCTTGGCGGCGCGGCGGAGTGCCTACGATCACGCCATCCCCTTCCTGGGAGCTCGCCCGATGAACGTCACCCTCAAACCTTTCGATTTCGCCCAGGCCGTCGCTCGCGCCGGCCTCGCGACGAACGGCCAGCCGCTGCAGAAGAGCCGGGCCACCGAAGGCGCGGGCTTTCAGCAGGCGTTGACGCAGGCGCTCGGCGCGGTCAGCCAGTCGCAGACCGACGCCAACGCGATGCAGCGTGAGGTGCAGCTCGACAACCCGACCGTCAGCATCGAGCAGACCATGGTCGCGATGCAGAAGGCGCAGATCGGGTTTCAGGCGACGCTGCAGGTGCGCAACAAGATGGTCCAGGCCTACTCGGACATCATGTCGATGCAGGTGTAGGGCCGGCGTCAGTCGCGCTCGGGCCACCCGATGGCCTGGGCCGCTGGGGCCTTGGCGTGTGCGATCAGTTGCGGAGGCCGGGTCGATCAGAGGCCTCAAGCCATCGCCTGCCACTCGCGCGCGCGGATGCGATCGTCGCGAATCGCGCGGACGCCGGCGATCGCCGCCGCGATGGCGTGGGCCGCTCGTCTCTCATGCGCGCGCGAGAACAGGCCCTGATAGATCACCACCCCGTCGGCGACGAAGACGTTCGACACGGCCGCCCGCCACCACGGCTGCTGGGCCAGCGTGGCGAGCAGGGTGCTTCGGATTTGCGCATCCGTCTGCGCACCTGGTGCGTCGTGGTGTGTCTGCATGGTTCGCTCCGTCGGGTGGCCTACGCCGGCCGGACCGTTGCGACCGCCGCCGCGCGCCGGCTTCGCCCGGTGCGCTGCGCTGCCGCGCGAATCGCGGTCACGAGAATGACGATCGGCAGCGCAGCCACCAGGCTGCGGAGTTCCTTCGTTCGAAGACCTTGCGTTCCCATTGCTTGCTGCTCCTGTTGACTCGCCGCGCGGTGCGCGAATTCGGTGAGCAAATCTTCGGCGGGGTCTAAAACTAAGTAAAGCGAGTTTCAATGGCAATTGAGAGCAAGAATATTGCATTGAAACGATCGACGACGCCGCGAACCCCATGGACATCACACTCGCCAGAACCTTCCTCGACATCGTCGCGGCCGGCAGCTTCCTGCGCGCGGCCGATCGCCTTCATGTCACGCAGACCGCGGTCAGCGCGCGCGTGCGGGCGCTCGAGCAGCAGGTCGGCGCGCGCCTGTTCGTGCGCAACAAGGCCGGCGCCTCACTGACGCCGGCGGGCGAGCAGTTCGTCCGCTACGCCTCGATGCTCGTGCAGGTGTGGGAGCGCGCGCGCCACCAGGTGGCCGTGCCGCCCGGGCGACGCTCGGTGCTGACGATGGGCTGCGAAATGAGCCTGTGGGATCCGCTGCTGCTCGACTGGTTGATGTGGATGCGCACCGAGGCGCCGCAGCTCGCGCTGCGCACCGAGGTCGGCTTCCCGTCGGAGCTGATCGATCGGGTGGCGTCCGGCATGCTCGACATCGCGGTCGTCTATGCGCCGCAGCAACGACCGGGTCTGCGCATCGAACTGCTGATCGAGGAGAAGCTGGTGCTGGTCACGACGCACCAGCGCCGCAACGCGCCCGACCCGAAGGACTACGTGTATGTCGATTGGGGCCCCGAGTTCGCGGCGCAGCACAGCCTCGCGTTTCCGGAGCTCGGCAACGCCGGCGTGATCGCCGGCCTCGGGCCCCTGGGCCGCGAGTACGTGCTCGCGGCCGGCGGCTCCGGGTACTTCCGCCTTGCGGTGGTGCGCCACCATCTCGAGAGCGGCAAGCTGCGGCGCGTGCCCGGGGCGCCGGAGTTCCTGTACCCGGCGTACGCGGTGTTCGCGAGCGGCGCCGATCCGACGGTCATCGAACCGGCGCTCGAAGGGTTGAGACATGCCGCACGCTCCATGCCGTCCCTGGCCCCGACCAGCCGGCGCCGAAGTGCCTCGGGCCGTTCGCCGACGCCGATCGTGCCGCGCGGCCGATCGCCGGCAAAATGAGCGCGCCGCCAATCAGCGCTGCCACCGTCGACAACCCATGAAGCCCTTCCGCATCGCCGCACTGCGCGTCGTCGCCCTCGCTCTCGCGCTCGGCGCCGCGGCTTCGCTGCACGCGGCCGACGCGCGCCCCGAGAGCCCCGGCTGGTACAGCACGAAGATCGGCCGCTTCACCGTGACCGCGCTTTGGGACGGCACGCTCGAGATGCCGGTCGACGAGGTGTTCGCGCGGCCCGGCCCGGCGCAACTGAAGACGCTGCGCGCACGGTCCTATCTGCCGGCGACGATGCCGATGTCGGTCAACGCCTTCGTCGTCGACACCGGGCAGCGCATCGTGATGATCGATACCGGCACCGGTGCGTCGCGCATGTTCGGCGACGGGCTGGGCAAGGCGCAGGCCAACCTGCGCGCCGCGGGCTACACGCCCGAGCAGATCGACGAGATCTACCTCACCCACCTGCACACCGACCACGTCGGCGGGCTGACCGTCGACGGCCGCGCGGTGTTTCCGAAGGCGGTGGTGCGCGCCGATGTGCACGAGGCGGACCACTACCTGAGCCGCGCGAAGCTGGCCGCCGCCGGAGCCGCGAAGGAAGACTTCGAGAGCGCGATCGCGATGCTCGAGCCCTACGTCAGCAGCGGCCGCTTCCGGCCCTTCGACGGCCGCAGCGAGCTCGTCGCCGGCGTGCGTGCGCTGCCGGCGCCGGGCCATACGCCTGGCCACACGGTCTACGTGGTCGAGAGCGACGGCGAGAAGCTGGTGCTGTGGGGTGACCTGATGCACGTGGCCGCGGTGCAGTTTCCGCTGCCGGCCGCGACGGTCTCGTTCGATGCGGTGCCGGCGCAGGCCGCGGCCAGCCGTGCACGCGTCTACCGCGAGGCCGCGCGCGAGGGCGTGTGGATCGCCGCCGCGCACATCGGTTTTCCCGGCATCGGGAAGATCCGCTCGAATCCCGACGGCGGCTACACCTGGGTGCCGATCTCGATGGTGCGCGGGCACTGAGCGTCGAGGATGGGCGAAGTCGACGACCTGATCGCGCGCCTCGCGCTCATGCCGCATCCCGAAGGCGGCTGGTACCGCGAGACCTGGCGCGCGGCACCGATCGCCGGCGCCGAACGCGGCGCCGGCACCTCGATCCTGTTCCTGCTCGAAGCCGGGCAGCGCTCGCACTGGCACCGCGTCGACGCCACCGAGCTGTGGATCTTCCAGGCCGGTACCGCGCTGACGCTGAGCATCGCGCAGGGCACGCGGATCGAGTCGTTCCGGCTCGGGGTCGATGTCGCCGCCGGCGACCGGCCGCAGCAGGTCGTCGAGCCGCACCGGTGGCAGTCCGCGCAGGCCGGCAACGGCTGGTGCCTGGTCGCGTGCGTGGTCGCGCCGGCGTTCCGCTTCGAGGGCTTCGAGCTCGCGCCGGCGGGCTGGGCGCCGGACCGGCCCTGACGCGCAACGACCGCGCGATCAGCCGGCGCCGTCGCGCCGCCGCGCGCCGCGCATCAACAGCAGCGCCAGCAGGCCGGAGGCCAGCATCAGGAACAGGCTCACCGCGTTCAGCACCGGGCTCGCGCCCTCGCGCATGCGGCCGTACATCAGCACCGTCAGCGGCGGGTCCGAGCCGACGAGCATCAGGGTCGTGTTGAAGTTCTCGAACGACATCAGGAACGAGATCACCGCGGCGCCGATCAGCGCGGGCTTCAGGTACGGCAAGGTGATCGTCGCGAACACCGCCGCGCGCGACGCGCCGAGGTTGTAGGCGGCGTCCTCGAGGCTGGTGTCGAAGCGCCGCAGGCGCGCGCCGATCGTCAGTGTCGCGATCGAGACGATGTAGGCGAACTGGCCGGCGACGACCAGCGGCAGGCCCGGCCGCAGGGCGTCGAGCTCCCAGCCGAGCACATCGTCGGCGAACTGCGCAATGCGGCTCGCGAACGCGAGGATCGAGATGCCGAGGATCACGCCCGGGATCACCAGCGGCGCGAGCATCAGCAGCGACAGCGCCGCCTTGGCGCGGAACTGCGCGCGCTCGATCAGGAACGCGTTCGCGGTGCCGACGAGCACCGCCAGGCCCGTGACCCACGCGGCCACCAGCGTGCTGGTCCACAGGCTGCGCAGCAGCGGGCCGTCGCCGAACAGCCCCGTGCGACCGCGCGCGTTGCCGACGAACCAGTCGAACGTGAAGCCGCGCCACGGTGGCGCGGGGTAGGGCGCATCGTTGAACGCGAACACCGCGACCACCGCGAGCGGCAGGAACAGGAACGCGAAGAACGCCAACGCGTACAGCGTGGTGCTCGCGCGCAGCCAGCGCGGGCGGGGCAGCGACGGGATCATGTCGAGCGCGGCGCCTTCATGCTCTCCGCATCGCCTCGCCGAAGCGCTGGCCAGCGAGCTTGAGCCCAAGCCACACGATCGCGGTCGACAAGCCGAGCAGCAGGAAGCCGAACGCCGCGCCCTGTTCCCAGTTGAAGCGCGTGATGAACTGCGTGTAGATCTGCTCGGTGAACCAGAGCGAGTTCTTGCCGCCGAGCAGCGTCGGCGTCAGGTAGTTGCCGAGCGTCAGCATGAACACGACGATGCAGCCGGCGGTGATGCCGGGCGCGGCGTGCGGGATGACGATCTGCCGCAGGATGCTCCAGCCGTTGCCGCCGAGGTCGTAGGCGGCCTCGATCAATGCATCGTCGAGCGATTCGAGCGCGCCGATCAGCGGCACGACCATGAACAGCAGTGAGGTGTAGACCAGGCCGACGAGGATCGTCGCGTCGCGGTACAGCAGCTCGACCGGCTGCGCGGTCAGCCCCATCGCGACGAGCAGCTGCGGCAGCACTCCCGACTCGCGCAGCAGGATCATCCAGCCCAGCGTGCGCACCGTCTCGCTGACCCAGAACGGGATCAGGCACAGCACGAAGAGCAGCGACTTCGCGCGGCCGCGCGCGAGCTTCGCGATCGTCCACGCGATCGGGAACGCGAGCAGCAGCGTCAGCGCCGTGGCGACGATCGCCATCACCGCGGTGCGCACGAAGGTGTGCCAGTACAGCGGCTCCTCGAAGAAGGTGCGGTACTGCGCGAGGCTCGCCTCGTACTGGCGCGGCGCGGTGCGCGCACGCAGCGAGAGCACGCCGAGCTCGAGATGCGGCAGCACGATCAGCCCGACCAGCCACAGCAGCGCCGGCGCGAGCAGCAGCCCCAGCGCGAGGCGCTTCGATGCGGCGGCGCGGTGCAGCGTCGGCATCAGCCGCTCGCGGCCGATGCGAAGCAGACGGCGCGCTGCGGATCGAACCCGAAGCTGACGATCTCGCCGACGCGCAGGTCCGAGAGCTGGCCGGTCTGCGGCAGCGCGACGCGAAACTCGAGCCCGGTGCCGGCCTCGCGCAACAGCACCGCGGAATTCGCGCCGTCGAACAGCAGGCTCTCGACCTGCGCGGCAAACCGCGGCTGCGCATCGCCGAGCTCGGCCGGGTCGCGCGCGAGGTTCGCGACCTCGGGCCGCACGAAGGCCTCGACCGCATCGCCGACCGCGACCGCGCCGCTGCGCCGCGCGAACAGGTACAGGCCCTCGGGCGTGACGAGCTCGACCGCGTCGCCGGCGACGCCGGTCGCCCGGCCCTTGACGCGGTTGTTCGCGCCGACGAAGCCGGCGACGAACGGCGTCTGCGGCGCGTAGTACAGCTGCTGCGGCGTGCCGATCTGCTCGAAGCGCCCGGCGTTCATCACCGCCACGTGGTCGGAGAGCACCAGTGCTTCCGACTGGTCGTGCGTGATGTAGACGAAGGTCGTGCCGAACGCGGCCTGCAGCTGCTTCAGCTCGATCTTCATGTGCTCGCGCAGCTTCAGGTCGAGCGCGCCGAGCGGCTCGTCGAGCAGCAGCAGCGTGGGTTCGAGCACGAGGCTGCGCGCGATCGCGACACGCTGCTTCTGGCCGCCCGAGAGTTCGTCGATGCGCTTGTGCTGCGCCCCCGCGAGGCCGACGCGTTCGAGCATCGCGCCGACCTTCTGCGCGATCAGCGCCTTCGGCAGCGCGCGCCGCGCGAGGCCGTAGCCGACGTTCTCGGCGACCGACATCATCGGGAACAGCGCGAGGTGCTGGAACACCATGTTGACCGGGCGCCGATTCGGCGCGACGCCCTGCATCGGCTGCCCGCCGATGCGGATCTCGCCGGCATCCGCCGCGATGAACCCGGCGATCAGCCGCAGCAGCGTCGTCTTGCCGCAGCCCGAGGGCCCGAGGATCGAGAAGAAGCTGCCGCGCTCGACACCGAACGAGAGCGCGTCGACGGCCTTGTGCGCGGCGTAATGCTTCGCGACCCGGATCGCTTCGAGGTCGAGCTGCATCGGGGCGGCGTCAGTTCGCCGCCTTGACCCGATCCAGCACGCGCCCTTCGATCTCCTCGATGCCGGCCGGCACGGCCGGATACCAGCGCACGTTCTCGAGCGCCGCCTTCGGGAAGCTCGCGGCGAACTGTGCCTTCAGCTTCTCCTCCATCAGCCGGTCGGCCCCTTGCGACGCGGTGAAGTTGCCGGCCGAGGCGGCGACCTTCGCGGCGATCTCGGGGCGCATGTTGAAGTTGATCCAGGCATAGGCGGCGGCGTCGGCGCGGCCCTTCGCGGGCAGCGCGAAGGTGTCGATCCAGCCCATCGCGCCGGATTTCGGCGCGATGAACTGGATCTCGGCGTTGTCGCGGTTCAGCTTCCAGCCGCCGGTGTCCCACATCATCGCGCCGACGACCTCGCCGGCGCGCATGCCGTTCAGCAGCTGGTCCTTGTTGTCCCAGAAGAACTTCAGGTTGCCCTTGCAGGCCGCGAGCGTCTTGCCGACCTCGTCCATCAGCGCGGCGTAGGCCTTCGGGTCGCCGTAGAGCGCGAACGGGTCCTTGCCGGCCGCGAACGCGAACGCCAGCAGGGTCGGTCGCTTCAGGCGCACGGCGGTCTTGCCCTTGTAGTCGGTCTTGCACAGGTCCGGGTAGTCGCTCATCTTCGCGAGCTTGGTGTTGACGACCAGGCCGTCGGTGCCCCAGATGTGCGGCAGGCCGTAGACCTTGCCGGCGAGCGTGGTGTTCTTCTTCGTCGCCTCGAGCATCGCCGGGATGAACAGCTCGGACTTGACCTTCGCCAGGTCGATCGGCTTGTAGATGCCGAACTCCTGCTGCGGGCCGGTGATGCGGTCCTGCGAGGGCTGCGCGAGGTCGAAGCCGGCGCCGCCGGTGGCGCGCAGTTTCGAGATCATCTCCTCGTTGTTCGACAGCGTGATCTCGACGTCGATCCCGGTTTCCTTCTTGAACTGCGCGACCACCTCGGGGGGCACGTAGTCGGCCCAGGTGATCAGGCGCAGCTTGTTTTCCTGCGCGAAGGCCGGCACGGCGAGCGCGGCACCGAGGACGAGCGTCGCGGCGAGGGCGGATCTGAGCTTCATGCGGTGGTCTCCTGATGTCCCTCGAGCCAGAGGGCGGGCGTCGGGTGCGCGAAGCATACCCGGCCGAAGCCGCGCTTCGCAGCGCCGCAACGGCGGCGTAAGCTTGCGCTGCATGCCTGCCGCGGACAGTGGCGCGTCGCCGATCGGCGACGCCCGAACCCCTTCAGGAGATCGACATGGCCATCGACGAGTCGAAGCTGAATGAATTCATGGGCCACTTCGTGCACGACATCGGCGCCGTGATGCATGCCGCGACCGTCGTCGTCGGCGACAAGCTCGGCCTGTACAAGGCGCTCGCCGAGTCGCCCGCCAGCGCCGAGGACCTGGCGCGCCGCACCGAGACCGACCCGCGCTACCTGCGCGAATGGCTGTCGAGCCAGGCCGCGAGCGGCTACGTGCAATATGACGCGGCGAACGACCGCTTCAGCATGAGCGAGGAGCAGGCCTTCGCGCTGGCGGTCGAGGGCAGCCCGGCGTTCATCCCCGGCGCGTTCCAGATCGCGGTGGCGCAGTTCAAGGCGATCCCGAAGGTGATGCAGGCCTTTCGCACCGGGCTGGGCCTGGGCTGGCACGAGCACGACGCGGCGCTGTTCCATGGCACCGAGCGCTTCTTCCGCCCCGCCTACGCCGCCAACCTGGTGAGCCAATGGCTGCCGGCGCTCGACGGCGTCGAGGCGCGCCTGAGGGCCGGCGCCAGCGTTGCCGATGTCGGCTGCGGCCACGGCGCCTCGACGATCATCATGGCGCAGGCCTATCCGAACTCGCGGTTCGTCGGCTTCGACTACCACGAGCCCTCGATCACGCATGCGCGCGAGGCGGCGGCCGCGGCCGGTGTCGGCGACCGCTGCCGCTTCGAGGTCGCGAGCGCCAAGACCTATCCCGGCAACGACTACGACCTCGTCACGGTGTTCGATTGTTTGCACGACATGGGCGACCCGGTCGGCGTGTCGCGCCATGTGCGGCAGAGCCTGCGCAAGGACGGCAGCTGGATGATCGTCGAGCCCTTTGCGAACGATCGGCTCGAGGACAACCTGAACCCGGTCGGGCGCGTCTACTACTCGGCCTCGACCTTCATCTGCACGCCGGCCTCGCGCTCGCAGGAGGTCGGGCTGTGCCTGGGGGCGCAGGCCGGCGAGGCGCGGCTGCGCGATGTCGTGACCGACGGGGGCTTCACGTCGTTCCGGCGCGCCGCGCAGACACCGTTCAACCTGGTGTTCGAGGCGCGCGCCTGAGCGGCAGCCTCAGGGTGACGTCACGCCGATTTGTCGACGTGGTCGCCCAGGATAGGCGCCGGCGCGAACGCCGGGCGCTGCCGGGCTGCCGATTCGAGTTGCTGCGAGAGCCGGCTCAGCCACGGGAAGCGTGGCGGCAGCGGCTGTTGGGTGACCTGGTCGATCTCGACCTCGGGCGCTGCGCTCGCCGAGAGCGCGCCCGGCGCCGGGGTGGTGGTCGCGGCCGGCGTGTCCGCGATCGTCGCCGGGACACGGGCGATGCCGGTGATGCCGGTGATGCTCATGAATGCGCTCCTTGCTCCCGCCCAAGAATGGCTGGTCAAGGGTCTATCGGCAGCGCCCGGAAAAACCTGAGGGCCGATCTGCGGAAAAGTTCGCGAAATCCGGCGCTGTTCGATCGATGGCGACGAATTCTCAGCCGACCGACAGCAGGTTGCCGCGCTTCTGCGTCAGGTCGATGAAGCGCTGCAGCGCACGCAGCGCGTTCGCGTCGGCGCGCACGAACTCGCAGCCCAGCCGCACCCCGTGCGACTCGTTGTTCAGCGAGGTCACGTGCTGCAGCCGCAGGTTGACGTGGAAACGGGTGTCGGCATCGAGATCGATCTGCACCTGGTTGATGACCCCGCCGACCTGCATCGGCGGCACGTCGTCGGGCAGGAACAGCGCGCAGCCGCCGATGCTGACGTCGAGCACGCGCAGGGTCAGCTGCATCTCGGCGATGTCGGTGTGGCGCACCCGCGCGACCGGCATGCTGCGCAGCAGCGGCCGCACGCGGTAGGCGTTGCGGCGCTGGAAGCGGAACAGCTCGCGCGGGTAGTTGCAGCTCAGCACGCAGGCGCGCGGGCCGCGCACCAGCACGAGGTTGTGGATGTCGAACTGGAGCTTGACGCTGTCGAGATAGCCGACGACGACGACGTCCTGGCACTCCATCAGCGCATGCAGCGCCGGATCGCTCGGGTCGACGTTGAAGCCGAGTCCGCCGCGTTCGGCGTCCATCGTCCAGATGGTCGCGCTGACGACGCTGCCGTCGCTGGCGTTCAGGTTCAGCTGCACGCTGCCGTCACAGAGCTGGCGCAGCATCGCGGCGATCTCGCGCGGCGCGCTCAGGCGGAACTCGTCCAACCCGCCGGGCGCAGCGCCCAGCGCGTCGAGCGGCATCGGCATCGTCTCCATCGCGGGAACGCTCCGGTCGCTCTAGTGGATGGTCTGCGGGCGGCCGGCAAGCAGGTGGTCGAGGTCTTCGAGCCAAGGCTCGGCGAGCTGGCGGATCTCGGCGTCGTTGACCAGGATGCGCTGCATGATGCGCGACTTGAACTGCGCCTCCTGCTCGCCCAGCGGGTTCGCCGCGGCGCCCTGCTTCAGCTGCGAAATCAGCAGCGCGCAGGCGCCTTCGAGTTTCAGGACCTGATCCCAGTTGCCGCTGCGGGCGGCGTCCAGCATGTCCTGGCTGGCCTTTTCGATGGCCTGGTAGTAGTTCAGCAGGGGCGTGTTCATGGCGTCACTCGGCTCGATGTTCCGGGGCGGGGTGGGGCAGATGCGCATGTGCGGCCTTCAGGCGGGAGCCCGCTCGGCGATGGCGGACCAGCCGCTGCGCAGCGGCTCGATCAGCGCGACGCATTCGGCCAGCGCGGCGTCGTCGTTGCGGGCATTCGCATGGACGAGGCGCAGCATGATGTATTCGTAGAGGCGGCGCAGGTCGGCGGCGATGGCACCGCCCTCGGCCATGTTCAGGCCGCCATTCAGACCTTCGTCGACGATGCGGCCGGCACGCGAGATCGCGCGTCCCTTGCGGGCGATGTCGCCGCTGCGCAGCGCACCGCGCGCCTCCGCCAGCATCTCGAGCAGGCCGTCGAACAGCATGCCGACCAGCTCGTGAGGCGAGGCGTTGTCCACACCCGTGGTCACGTGCACCTGCTGGTACGCGGTGGCCTGGCTGCGGAAGGCACTCGGGGAGACGGCGGATGCGAACATGGCGGGCGGTCTTTCTGGGTGGCGATGATGTCTTGTTATCGGTCGCACCGCGGTGCGCTTGAGTGTCGTCGCAGCGTGTGGCCCACACGGCGAGAGGGCGTGCATCGAAGCGCCGCCTGCCGGGCGCTCAGTTGTTCGAGTTCGCGTTCGTCTTGTTCCAGTTCGCGATCTGCTGGGTCATGTAGGTGCTCAGCGTGTTCAGCGTCGCCATCTTCGTGTCGAGCGCGGTGTACTGCGCGCGCATGCGCGCCTCGACGGCGGCGAGCCGGTCGGTCATCGCGTCCTGGCTCTTCTGGTTCGTCTTCAGGCTCGTGTTCAGGCCCTCGGTGCGGGTCGTCAGCAGGCCATCGCTGTTGACCAGCGAGTCGCTCAGCACGCGCAGGCGGCGCACGATGCCGTCGTTCGCCGGGTTGGTGGTGTCGCTGTTCGCGAACAGCTTCTTCAACTCCGGCAGCTTGCCCATCGCGCTCGTCAGCTTGGCGTCGTTGATCTTCAGCGTGCCGTCGGCCTGCGTCTCGAGCCCGGCCTGCGACAGCGTCGTGAACACGGTCGATGCGCCCGACGAGGCGCCCAGCAGGTTGCGCAGCTGGCGCTGCAGCGTCACTGCGGTGCTGTCGCCTTGCAGCACGCCGGCGGTGGACGTCCCGCTGTCGTACTTGGTGTCGGTCGTCAGCAGCGTCGCAAGCGCGTTGTACGCGGTGACGAAACCCTGGATCGCGGTCTTGGTCGCGGTCGTGTCCTGCGCGACGCTGATCTGCACCGGTGTGCTGCTGACCTTGAACAGGTTCAGCGTCACGCCCTGGATCATGTCGGCCAGGCTGTTGGTCGCCGAGCTGACTGCGAGGCCGTTGATCGTCGCCGCCGCGTTGGCCGCCGACTGCGTCAGCGTCGTGCCGGTGCTGTTCGGCGGGTCGTAGGCGAGTGCCGCGAGGTTGCCGCTGGCGCCGTTCGCGGCGGTGATCTGGAACCCGTTGGCGGCCCCCGTGGCGCTGGAGTTCAGCACCAGTCGGGCCCCGCTGGTGTCGGTCAGGATCGAGGCCGAGACGCCCGCGCCGGCGGCGTTGATCTTGTCGCGCAGCGTGGCCAGCGTGTCGGTGTCGGTGACGACGATGTCCAGGCCGGTCGTGCCCGATGCGGCGGTGAACGTCGAGGCCGGTGTGGTGGCCGGCGGCACGGGTGCGGCCGACCATTGCCCGAGGTTGATGTGCAGCGTGCCCGAGCCGACCGTGCTCGAGCTCGCGGTGAAAGCGGTGCTGGCGACGGATTGCGTCGTCGCGAGCGCCTGCACTGTCACGGCGTAGCTGCCGGCCACCGCGCTGGTGGTCGACGACACGCCGACGCTGCCGGCATCGCTCGAGGTGCCGGCGGTGCCGGACCAGGTGCTCGGGTTCGTCAGCGCGAGGGCGGCGTCGCGGAACGCCGAGACGCTCGACTGCAGCCCGCCGAAGGCCGAGATCTTGGTCTGGATCGTCGTCGCGGTGTTCTGCAGCAGCTTCAGCGGCTGCTGCTCGATCGCCATCAGCTTGGTGACGATGGTCTCGACGTCCAGCCCGCTGCCGATGCCGGCGGAGCTGATCGTTCCGGTGCTGCTGATGGAGGAGGTCATGCGAACTGCCTTTCAACGAGGGGCGCGCGCCCCAAAAGCGAACGCGGGATACCCGTTCCGGTGGACCGGGTATCCCGTTGTCGGCCGGTTGGCCGCGGACTTGAGGCCGGCGCGCGCCGGGCCATCAGCCCTTCAGCAGCGACAGCACCTGCTGGGGCAGCTGGTTGGCCTGCGCGACCATCGCGGTGCCGGCCTGCTGCAGGATCTGGGCGCGCGACATGTTGGCAGTTTCCGCCGCGAAGTCGGCGTCGACGATGCGGCCGCGCGCCGCCGAGGTGTTCTCGGTCTGGATCGCGATGTTGCTGACGGCCGTCTCGAACCGGGTCTGCAGCGCGCCGAGGTCGGCACGCGAGGAGTTGACCTGGTCGAGCGCCTTGTCGATCTGCACCAGCGCGGTCTGGGCGCCGTTGAAGCCGGAGATGTCCAGGCCGGCGATGCCGGTCGTGGGCGTGGCGACCACGGTGCCGGTGGTGTTGTCGAAGCCGGCGACGGTGGCGTCGTCGAGCGCGCCGGTCGTCGTGATGTTGCCGGCGTTGCTGCGCAGGCTGATCGTGCCGGTGCCGGCGTCGTACGACGCACTGACGTTCGTCTGCGACGAGACCTTGTTGATCGCGCTGACCATCTGGTTGGCGCGCTCCAGCGGGCTGCCCGCGGCCGTCACGGCACCGATGTCGACACCGTTGATCAGCACGTCGCCGGCGGCGATCGCGGTGGCGTAGCCGGTCACGCCGGTGGCAGGCGCCGACGCGGTGGAGATGTTGGTCGTGCCGCCGAGCACGGCCAGCGAAGCGTCGGCGATGCTGTTGACGCCGATGGTCTCGCCGGCATTGGCGCCGACCTGGAACAGCGCGGCGCTGAAGCTGCCGTCGAGCAGCTTGGTGCTGTTGAACGTCGTCTGCGCGGCGACGCGGGCGATTTCCGACTTCAAGGCGCTGACTTCGGTGTTCAGCGCATCGCGGTCGCTCTGGCTGTTCGTCGCGTTGGACGCCTGCACCGCCAGTTCACGCATGCGCTGCAGCATGTCGCCGACCTTGCCGAGCGCGCCTTCGGCGGTCTGCGCCAGCGAGATGCCGTCGTTGGCGTTGCGGCCGGCGACCGTCAGGCCGCGGATCTGCGTGTTCATGCGTTCGGCGATCGCCAGGCCGGCGGCGTCGTCCTTCGCGGAGTTGACGCGCAGGCCGGAAGACAGGCGCTGCATCGAGGTCGACAGCGAGCCCTGGCTCATGCTCAGGTTGCGCTGCGCCGTCAGCGAGTTCATGTTCGTGTTGATCGTCAGAGGCATTTCAGGGACTC
This sequence comes from Rhizobacter sp. P5_A1, assembly GCF_056400745.1. Classification (NCBI taxonomy): domain Bacteria; kingdom Pseudomonadati; phylum Pseudomonadota; class Betaproteobacteria; order Burkholderiales; family Sphaerotilaceae; genus Rhizobacter; species Rhizobacter sp. P5_A1. The sequence goes on along the minus strand of NZ_JBFUKR010000002.1, from coordinate 101,468 downwards.
CTTGTGGATGATGATTCCCGGCGAAAGTGCCGGCATTGCGGGGCTGCCTGTCCGCGGGGTGTCACCCCCGCCGCGCTGCGGCCTTCAAAGCCCGGCACGTATCACCGTCGTGCATTCCAGCATCCGCCAGTGTTTCCGGACCGCGGGCCCCGGTCATGAAGCCCGCTGGACCGAATGGTGTCAGTCCGGGCGCCGCACGAAGCTTCGAAAAGACGCCGAAACGCCATCCAGTTCGGCCAAACGCAGCAGGCCCCACCGGTTGCCCGGTGGGGCCTGCGTGAGCGGCGACGATGCGCCGCTCGCCGGAGAACGAAGCTGCCTTACTTCAGCAGCGACAGCACCTGCTGGGGCAGCTGGTTGGCCTGCGCGACCATCGCGGTGCCGGCTTGCTGCAGGATCTGGGCGCGCGACATGTTGGCGGTTTCCGCCGCGAAGTCGGCGTCGACGATGCGACCGCGGGCGGCCGACGTGTTCTCCGACTGGATCGCGATGTTGCTGACCGCGTTCTCGAACCGGCTCTGCAGTGCACCGAGGTCGGCACGCGACGAGTTGACCGAATCCAGCGCCTTGTCGATCTGCACCAGCGCGGTCTGCGCGCCGTTGAAGCCGGAGATGTCCAGGCCGGCGATGCCGGTCACGGCTGCGGCGGTCACGGTGCCGGTGGTGTTGTCGAACCCGGCGACGGTGGCGTCGTCGAGTGCGCCGGTCATCGCGATGTTGCCGGCATCGCTGCGCAGGCTGATCGTGCCGGTGCCGGCGTCGTACGACGCGCTGACGTTCGTCTGCGCCGAGACCTTGTTGATCGCGCTGACCATCTGGTTGGCGCGCTCCAGCGGGCTGCCCGCGGCCGTCACGGCGCCGATGTCGACACCGTTGATCAGCACGTCGCCGGCGGAGATCGCGGTGGCGTAGCCGGTCACGCCGGTGGCGGGCGCCGACGCGGTCGCGATGTTGGTCGTGCCGCCGAGCACGGCCAGCGAAGCGTCGGCGATGCTGTTGACGCCGATGGTCTCGCCGGCGTTGGCGCCGACCTGGAACTGCGCGGCGCTGAAGCTGCCGTCGAGCAGCTTGGTGCCGTTGAAGGTCGTCTGCGCGGCGACGCGGGCGATTTCCGACTTCAGCGAGCCGACTTCGGTGTTCAGCGCATCGCGGTCGCTCTGGCTGTTCGTCGCGTTGGAGGCCTGCACCGCCAGTTCACGCATGCGCTGCAGCATGTCGCCGACCTTGCCGAGCGCGCCTTCAGCGGTCTGCGCCAGCGAGATGCCGTCGTTGGCGTTGCGGCCGGCGACGTTCAGGCCGCGGATCTGCGCGTTCATGCGCTCCGAGATCGCCAGGCCGGCGGCGTCGTCCTTCGCGGAGTTGACGCGCAGGCCGGAGGACAGGCGCTGCATCGAGGTCGACAGCGAGCCCTGGCTCATGCTCAGGTTGCGCTGTGCGGTCAGGGAATTGACGTTGGTGTTGACGGACATGCTCATTTCGATAACTCCAGTGACGGTTGAAGGGACTCCCGGCGAGAGCGCCGGCATTGCCTTGGCAGAGCGGGCTTCAACCCGACCGACCGATCTGCTTCGAGCTGACACCTGCATCGGCAGGTGGCCTGCTGCGCCCGGCGCTCGTCTTCCTCAGATCTCGTTGGAGGGGCGAATGGTTGTGCCCTCTACGAAACATCGGCGGCTTACTCCGGACCCCGGTTCTGATTGCTCGTCCCCGTTGGGAGGGTTATCGGGCAGGGGGTTTCGATACTTGAGGGCGTCTGTCAACAGAAATTTGCGGGTGAATCGGCCGCCTGTTCAATGGTTCACAGGTGGCGGCCGGATTCGGCCCGATCGGTCCCGGACGACGAGGCCTTGTAGGAAGTTGCCTGACACGGGGCACGGAAGAACGTGGACTGCAGCGACAGAACTGACCTGATGTTCCGGCCCTGATCGGCTCTTCACAATCCGTTTCACGTTGAGACACATAACAACGCGGAACGACACCCAGTAAAGACCACCGGAGCAGACACCATGAACGCAGACCAGATCCTCACCGAGATTCGCGAAGCCAACCTGTCGTACCTGATGCTGGCGCAAAGCCTGATCCGGGCCGACAAGGAACAAGCGCTGTTCCGCCTCGGCGTCAGCGAAGAAAGCGCCGCGATGATCGCGCTGCTGACGCCGGCACAGATGATGAAGGTCGCCTCGGGCAACACGCTGCTGTGCCGCTTCCGGATGGACGACGACCTGGTCTGGGGTCTGATCACGAACCACGGCCGCGGCGCCGCGAACGACACCACCTCGCGCCTGCACGCGTCGATCCTGATGGCCGGCCGCCATCAAGAAGCGGCCTGAGCCAGCCGGTCAGTCAATACAAGTACAGCCAGGAGCCGACCATGCGCATCAAGAGCATCCTCACCGAAGCGAAGCAGATCAGCCGCGCCGTGACGCTGATCAACCTCGGCGCCCGCCTGCAGGTGCTCGAGTCCGAGACCGACCTGTCGTACGAGCGCCTGCTGCGCCTGTACAAGGAAGTTTCGGGCAAGTCGCCGAGCAAGGGCCAGCTGCCGTTCTCGACCGACTGGTTCATGACCTGGCAGCCGAACATCCATGCGTCGCTGTTCCTGAACATCCACGAGTACCTGAACAAGGTCGCCGAGATGGACGAGATCGACACCGTCATCAAGGCCTACCAGCTCTACCAGGAGCAGACCCAGGCGCAGGGCCTCGAGGCGCTGCTCTCGGTCACGCGCGCCTGGCGCCTCGTCAAGTTCGTCGACAACGGCATGCTGACGATGACCCAGTGCTCCAAGTGCCGCGGCCACTTCGTCACGCACCCGCACGAGATCGCCAAGCACTATGTCTGCGGCCTGTGCAGCCCGCCGGCGCGCGCCGGCAAGGGCAAGGCCGCGGGCGGCATCCAGATGCACTGAGCGGCCGAGCGCAGCGGTCTCAAGTCTGCGCACGGCACGCCGATAGACGTCTCAACGTTCTTGATGGCTTGAACTCCTCCTGGCACATTCCAATGTGTCTTTAAACGGGTCCCTCGGGGCCCGTTTCTTTTTGGGCGGCGAAAGCCGCGCTGATGCACGCATCGCCCGAAACCCGGCGATCCCAAACTCAAGAGACGCCGCAGCGGGCCGATAAAGCGGCAAGGCAGGGCACGCCGAGGTTGGCGCGCCCACACACTCGGACTTCCACACACCATGTTCGTACTCGTCGGCTGGGGCTTGGCACTGGCTTGCATCTTCGGGGTGTACATCGCGCACGGCGGCAACATCGCCGTGATCCTGCACGCGCTGCCGTTCGAACTGATCACGATCCTGGGGGCCGCGATCGGCGCGTTCCTCGCGAACAACCAGATGAAGGTCATCAAGGCCTCGCTGTCGGGCCTGGGCCGCTGCTTCAAGGGCAGCAAGTACAGCAAGGCGCGCTACATGGAAATGATGGCGCTGCTCTACGACATCCTGCAGAAGGCCCGCAAGGAAGGGCTGATGTCGATCGAGAAGGACGTCGAGGAGCCGCACAGCTCGCCGATCTTCCAGAAGTACGCGGTGGTCGGCAGCGATCACCACGTCGTCGAGTTCATCACCGACTACCTGCGCATGATGGTCTCGGGCAACCTCAACGCCCACGAGATCGAGAGCCTGATGGACAGCGAGATCGAGACCCACCACAACGAGGAACACGCCGCGGTCGCCGCGATCGCACGGGTGGCCGGTGGGCTGCCGGCGTTCGGCATCGTCGCGGCGGTGCTCGGCGTCGTCAACACGATGGGTTCGGTCGGCCAGCCGCCGGCGGTGCTCGGCGGGATGATCGGCTCGGCGCTGGTCGGCACCTTCCTCGGCATCCTGCTCGCCTACGCGTTCGTCGAGCCGCTCGGCGGCCTGCTGGAACAGAAGGTCGAGGACGCCTCGAAGGAACTGCAGTGCATCAAGACCACCCTGCTCGCGAGCATGCAGGGCTATGCGCCGCAGGTCGCGGTCGAGTTCGGGCGCAAGGTGCTGTACTCCGGTGACCGCCCGACCTTCGCCGAGCTCGAAGGCCACGTCAAAGGCAAGAAGTAATGGAGCCCCTCGTCCGATGGGTACATCGGCCGATCCCCCGGGGGGATGCGGGCCGGCTTGGGAGCGGCCCGGCGCTCGGCCCGCGCGCCAACGACGGAAGGAAGCGGTGCCATGTCCGGTGACTCGAAAAAGCTCCAGCCGATCATCATCAAGAGGGTGAAGAAGGGCGGCCATGCCGCGCACGGCGGCGCGTGGAAGATCGCCTATGCCGACTTCGTCACCGCGATGATGGCGTTCTTCCTGCTGATGTGGCTGCTCGGCTCGACGACCGAGGGCGACAAGAAGGGCATCGCCGACTTCTTCAATGCGCCGCTGAAGGTCTCGCTGTTGGGCGGTGGCAGCGGTTCCGGCGATTCGTCCAGCGTCGTCAAGGGCGGCGGCACCGATCTGTCGCGCAGCTCCGGCCAGGTCAAGGCCGGCGATATTGAGGCGCCGCGCAAGAACGTGCAGCTCAAGGCGCTGAAGGCAGAACAGCGCCGCGCCGAGATCGCGCGGCTCGAATCGCTGAAGAAGAAGGTCGAGGACGTGCTCGCGGCGAACCCGAAGCTCGCGGCGCTGAAGTCGCAGATCCGCCTCGAGATGACGCGCGACGGCCTGCGCATCCAGATCGTCGACGAGCAGAACCGGCCGATGTTCGACAGCGGCAGCGCGGTCGTCAAACCCTATATGCGCGAGTTGCTGCGCGAAATCGGCTCGGTGCTCGCCGAAGTGCCGAACCGGCTGACCCTCGAAGGCCATACCGACGCGCAGCCCTTCGGCGCCGGCGAGCGCGGCTACAGCAACTGGGAGCTCTCGAGCGACCGCGCGAACGCGTCGCGCCGCGAACTCGGTGCCGGCGGGCTGCCCGAGGAGCGCGTGCTGCTGGTGCAGGGCCTCGCGTCGAGCGTGCTGTTCGACCCGAACGACCCGCGCAACCCGGTGAACCGGCGCATCAGCATCATCGTGATGAACCGCGAGGCCGAGGACCGGCTGCTGCGCCTGAAGACCGACGACGAAGACGACGCCACGCCAAGCCTCGCAGATTCACGGAAAGAAGCGCTCGCGCTGCCCTCAATTCCGCCTGCCATCACCCGATAAACACCCAGTGCCCGGCGCGCAGCCGGAGCGACCCCGCGAGGAGCGCCATGAGCCACCCCAACGACATGAAATTTCTGATCGTCGACGACTTCTCGACCATGCGCCGCATCGTGCGCGGCCTGCTGAAGGAAATCGGCTACCACAACGCCGACGAGGCCGAGGACGGCGCGGTCGCGCTGACCATGCTGAAGAACTCGAAGTACGACTTCGTCGTCAGCGACATCAACATGCCGGTGATGAACGGCTTCGAACTGCTGAGCGCCGTGAAGGCCGACGACAACCTGAAGCACCTGCCGGTGCTGATGGTGACCGCCGAAGCGCGCAAGGAAGACATCGTGCGTGCCGCGAAGGACGGCGCCGCCGGCTACATCGTGAAGCCCTTCACCAAGGCCACGCTGGAAGAAAAGGTGCAGAAGATCATGCAGAAGCTCGCCGCGACGGCTTGAGCACCCCGGAGCCCACAAGATGAAGATGGATGACCTGGACACGCTCGCGCCGCAGATGGCGGCTTCGCCCGAGGTGTTTCAGCAGCTCGGCCTGATCACGCGCCAGCTGCACGACACGCTGACGCAACTCGGCGTGATGCCGCGCCTGCAGCAGGCCGCGAACGGCCTGCCCGACGCGCGCAGCCGCCTGTCGTACATCGCGCAGAAGACCGGCGACGCCGCGAACAAGGTGCTGAACTCGGTCGACATGGCCAAGGCCGAACACCACGGCATCAGCGACGAGACGCGGCGCATCGCCGCGGCGATCGTCAGGGACCCGGTGAAGGCGGTCGCCAGCGGCGCCGTGCTGAACTTCGTCACCGACGTCGAGGCCTCGACCGAACGCATCGACAGGCACCTGACCGACATCATGATGGCGCAGGACTTCCACGACCTGACCGGCCAGGTGGTCGCGAAGGTCGTCGCGCTCGCCTCCGACCTCGAGGACAGCCTGGTCAAGCTGCTGGTCCAGGCGGCGCCGCCGGAACAGGCGCAGCGCGTCGAATCGGCGATCCTGAACGGCCCGGTCGTGAACCCGGAGGGCCGCACCGACGTGGTCGCCAACCAGGGCGAAGTGGACGACCTGCTGGCCAGCCTCGGCTTCTGATCCCGCGCGCCTGACCGGGCGCCGACCCGACGACATTCACGCCGCCGAACAGGCGGCCGTTCACCTCTCTTATCCGCCTCAAGTTTCGGGCCTGCCCCGGAACAATGACGAAGCGCCAAACACCGGCGCTCCGTCATGTCCGAATCGAACTCCCAAGACCGCAATCTCCCCGCCTCGCAACGCAAGCTGAACAAGGCTCGCGAAGAAGGCCAGGTCGCGCGCTCGCGGGATCTGGGGCATTTCGTCGCGATCGCCGCCTGCGGCGCGCTGCTCGTGACCGCAGCGCCGCTCGTGGCCGACTGGCTCAAGCAGACGCTGATGCAGGGTCTGCACTTCGACCGCGCCGCGATCCTGAACACCGGCTTCATGGGCGAGCGCCTGCTCGAGCTGACGCTGCGGCTGCTGTGGATCGTCGTGCCGTTCGGCATCGCGATGATGGCCGCCGCGCTGGCCGGCAGCCTCGCGATCGGCGGCTGGAACTGGACGCTGAAGCCGCTGCTGCCGAACTTCGGCAAGCTCAACCCGATCACCGGGCTGCCCGGCATCGTCTCGAAAGACAAGCTGATCGATGCGCTGAAGGGCAGCGCGCTGGCGCTGATCCTCGGCGCGATCGGTGCGCTCTACCTGAAGAGCCATCTCGACGCCTTCGCCGGCGTGCTCGCACTGCCGTTGCCGGCGGCGATCCAGCAGACCGCGACCTCGATGCTCGGCGGCCTCGGGCTGCTGCTGCTGGCGCTCGCCGCGTTCGCGCTGATCGACGTGCCGCTGCAGCGTCACCACCACGCGCAGCGCCTGAAGATGAGCCACCAGGAGCTCAAGCAGGAGCACAAGGAGCTCGAGGGCAACCAGGAGATCAAGGCCAAGCTGCGCGCCCGCATGCGCGAGATGACCAAGCGCCGCATGCTCGCCGCGGTGCCGAAGGCCGACCTGGTCGTGATGAACCCGACCCACTACGCGGTCGCGCTGAAGTACGACGACAAGAAGATGGGCGCACCGCGCGTCGTCGCGAAGGGCGCCGACCTGCTCGCGATGAAGATTCGCGACCTCGCGAAGGACTCGAAGGTGCCGGTGCTGCAGGCGCCGGTGCTGGCGCGCGCGCTGTACGCGCATGCCGAGCTCGATCGCGAGATTCCGGCGGCGCTGTTTGCCGCGGTCGCGCAGGTGCTCGCCTACGTCTACCAGCTGCGTGCGGCGCTCGCCGGCCAGGTGGCGATGCCGAACGCGTTGCCCGAGCTGAACGTGCCCGAAGAGCTGGACCCGCACAACAAGCCGGTTCCCGACATGGAGATCTTTGACTGACGGCGGTGTCGAATGCCCGCGTTCACGGGCCGAGAGTTGGCGCGAACGATCAACTCGTTGAGTGGGCTACAAAAACGGCGCCATCGGTGCGCGGCGGTCCTGAAGCGTCATCGGTAGCGTTTCACGATCGCCTGGTACGAACCATCCGCTCTCATCCGGTCGATGGCGTTTGCGATCCTCTTCGCGATCTCTTTCGGAAAATCGGGGGAAGCAGCGACGTAGGAAATTTTGACCGGTCCCAAGTTGGGGCCGTACTTTAGTTCGACAGGGTCGAACCCGGCTTGCCGGTACACACCGTACGCCATCAGATCCGTGGTGATCCATGCGCCGATGCGTCCCAGCTTCAATTTCTTGGCGTTCGTCAAATCGTCGTTGGTTTCTTCGACATACCGAAATCCCGCTTGTTCCGCCTCATCCTTGAAACTGGTGCCGCGGACATAGCCCACGACCAGCGTCCGCGCTTCCTCGATGGAAGACGGTGGCTTGGCCAGAGTCACCAACACCGTGTGAAATTCCAGCACTGGCGCAACCCATTGATAGTGCGTTTCCCTGCCAGGCGTACGGGTGAACGGAATGATCAGTACGTCGTTTCCGGCCTGGGTTTCCAGTTGCGCCCGCTGCCACGGGAGAAAACTGAACTCGAGCGCAATCCCCGCCCGCCTGCCGGCCTCGCGGACAACTTCGAGCACAACGCCGCCTGCTTGCCCTCCCGCATTGGTGGTGAGCGGAGGAAACTCTGCAGTCACCACCTTGAAGGTTTGCTCGGCCATGCTTGACGGCGAAAGAAGCAATGCCAGCAGCGCGAGCATCCCAACGCGGATTCTCGGTCGCCGCATACGGAAACTCCTTTCGGGAATGGTGCTCTTGAGCATCGGTCAAGCTTTAACATATACACCATATCGATCCTCCGCAGGCGAGGATCGAATTAGCGGATGCACTCCACCTGAAGGGCCTGCTGCTTCTGGGTGGTGGTGAGTGACGAAGTGCTTGATCTTCGCGACCGACTCCTTGACCGAGGCGAACGAGCCCCGACGGATCGCTTTGTCGGTGATGACGGAGAAGTAGCGCTCAAGCTGGTTCAGCCAGCAGCTGTGGTCGCGCGAAGCGCGGTGGAGCAACTGAGATGCCATCGCCGTTTCGCCTGATCCCGCGGGCGACGAGCTTGCACACCAAGCTGATGTTGGCACTGGCGATCGTGGTCGCGCTGGTGGCGCTCGCTTCGGCCTATGTGCTGATCGAACGCGAGCGTGAGCGCCGATTGCTGGAACTCGAAGGCCGCGCCGCGCGCATCGCCGAGCTATTCAGTCGCTCGGTGGCCTATCCACTCTGGAACCTCGACCGTGCTGCGATCGACAGCCAGCTCGCTGCGCTGGCGCCCAATCCCGAGGTCGCGCAATTCAGCATCACGACGGTCGGCGAAGGCACGGTGTCCGCGGTGACCAAATTTCAGGGGCCGGATCTCGTCGACCCGATTGTGCGCGTGCAGTCGATCGAGTACGCGCCGCCCGGCGGATCCAAGCCGCAGAAGATCGGAGAAGTCCGTGTCGTGCTGACACGCGCGGTGGTCGAGGAGGCCATCGCTACGGCCCGTCGAACCATTCTTGCGCTGGTGGCCGCGATCGTGGCCGTGTTGTATGCGGCGACCTTCGTGCTGCTCAGGCGCATGGTGAGCGCGCCGATCAATCGCCTGGAGACGACGGTCGATCGAATCGCCGTCGGTGATCTGAACGCACGCTGCGTGATCGAATCCGGCGACGAATTGGGGCGGCTGGCCGTGCGTGTCAACGCGATGGCGGACCGGCTGCTCGACTCCGCACGGCGATTGCGCGAAAGCGAGGCGACATACCGGGGGATCTTCGAGAATTCGCTGGAGGGCATCTTTCATCTGGATCGATCGGGGGGGCTGCACGACACCAACGCGGCACTGGCACGGCTGATGGGCTACGCCACGCCAGCCGAACTGATGGCGGCAGTGAACGGCGATGGTCGCAACGATTCGCCGCTCGGCTGCCGGCCTCTGTTCACGCCGGCTCAGACTGCCGCGCAGTTCGCCGCACTCGAACGGGACGGTGAGATCGCCGGCATGGAACTGCAACTGACGCGCGCCGACGGCAGCCCCATCTGGGTCCAGCTCAACGCGTGGCAGCAAGGCGACGCCCGTCCAGATGGCAGCGCACCGGCCGGATTCGACGGGCTGATCACCGACATCACGTCACGCAAGCAGACACTGGAGGACTTGCGCAGCCATCGCGATCATTTGGAAGAGGCGGTGCGTGAGCGTACCGCGGAACTGGGCGATGCGATGAATCGGGCCGAGGTTGCGAACCAGGCCAAGAGCGAATTCCTGGCGAACATGAGCCACGAGATCCGCACGCCGATGAATGCGATCCTCGGCATGTCGTACCTGGCCCTGCAGAGCGAGCTGAGCCCGCAGCAGCACAACTACATCCAGAAGGTGCACGCGTCGGCCGAGGCGCTCCTGGGCATCATCAACGACATCCTCGATTTCTCCAAGATCGAAGCCGGCAGGCTCGACATGGAGGTCCTGACATTCGGCCTCGGCAGCGTGATGGACGACCTCGCGAACCTGGTCGGCATGAACGCGGAGGAGAAGGGCCTGGAGCTGGTGTTCGCGCTGCCGCCGGATCTGCCCAACGCGCTGGTGGGCGATCCCTCGCGGCTGGGGCAGGTGCTGATCAACCTGGGCAACAACGCGGTCAAGTTCACCGAACGGGGTGAGGTCATCGTCGCGGTCGAGGTGGTCGCGCGCGACGCAACCTCGGTGCGCCTGCGCTTCGAGGTACGCGACACCGGCATTGGCATCACGCCTGAAGAGCAACAGCGGCTTTTCAAGCCGTTCTCGCAGGCCGACTCGTCGACGAGCCGCCGATTCGGCGGCACCGGGCTGGGCCTGGCGATCAGCCACCACCTGGTGCGCATGATGGACGGAGAACTCGGCGTCGACAGCGCACCGGGGCGCGGAAGCCGGTTCCACTTCAGCGCGAGCTTCGGCCTCGGACCTGAATGCGCTGCCAACGACGCGGCTTCGTCCAACTGTGGCCTGCATGGCGCCCGAGTGCTCGTCGTCGACGACAACGATGCCGCACGCGAGGCGCTGGTGCACATGGCTGACTCGCTCGGGCTGCGCGCGTCGGCGGCCAACGGTGGCCACGAAGCCATCCAGGCGGTCGTGGCGGCGGATGCGCGCCACGAGCCCTTCGACCTGCTCTTGCTCGACTGGAAGATGCCGGGCATGAATGGTCTTGACTGTGCAAGGCAGTTGGCCTGCATGCCGCTGGCGCACCCGCCGCCCACCGTGCTGATGCTCACCGCCTTCTCCCGCGATGAAATGGCGCGCAGGCTGGCGGCCGAACAGCTTACCGTAGCGGCAACCCTGACCAAACCGGTGACGCCTTCGACGCTGCTGGATGCCTGCCTGCAGGCGATCGGTCAGCCGCGGCAGCATGCCTTGCGAGGTGATCTACGCGAAGAAGAGTTGGAGAGCAACCGCGCCGTCCTGGCCGGCGTGCATGTTCTGCTGGTTGAGGACAACCCGTTCAACCAGGAGCTGGCGCGTGACCTCCTGGGCCGCGCGCAAATCGTGGTTCGGGTCGCCAACAACGGTCGCGAGGCCATCGACATGCTGGCGCGCGAACGCTTCGACGCGGTGCTAATGGACTGCCAGATGCCTGTCATGGACGGTTATGCAGCCACGCGCGAGTTGCGCAGCGACCCGAAGTGGCGCGATCTGCCGATCATTGCGATGACTGCAAACGCGATGGTCGGCGACCGCGAAAAGGTGCTGGCGGCCGGTATGAACGACCACATTGCCAAGCCGATCAACGTAACCGAGATGTTCGCCACGCTGGCGCGCTGGATCCGACCTGGCACGGCGGCGAGCAAGGGTTTCCCGGGCATCGAGAGCGCCGTCGCGCTCGCCGGCGTGATGGGCGACGAGCAACTCTATCGGCGCCTGTTGTGCATGTTCCGAGACCGGGAAGCCAGCTTCGCGGCCCGTTTCGGCGCTGCCCGTGCGGCGCACGACATGGTCACAGCCACGCGGTTGGCGCACGACCTGAGGAGCGCGTCCGGCACCCTGGGGGCGACGGCCGTCCGCGAGGCCGCTGGGGTGCTGGAACACGCCTGCTCCAACGGCGCAGGCCCGGCGGAAATCGACGCGCTGCTCGCGACGGTGGTCGAGCATCTCGACCCTGTGATCGCCGGCTTGCGCTCGCTCGAGGCCGGGTCGGCGCGAGCCGGTGCAGTTCCTCTTCTCCGCGCTTCTTAGCGAAGCATCGTACTGTGCGTGCTGCTGGCGTGAGGCACGAGAGCCTGCCTCGCCAACTTGGGGCCCGAAGAGTTCGAAATGAGAGCGTGGGGCTGTCGCTGTCCAGCGACCCGATTGGGCTCGATCCCGATGCGTGCTTTCGCCAACGACCGCTTCTTGGTCCGGCTCGTTCGCAGCACGGTTCGACAAGGGCTGACGAAGGTCGAGTGCCCCAGGGTTCCCGCGCCGATCCCACTCCTATACTGCACCGCGCCGGCCTCGAGCCGAGCCCCAACGAGACGAGGAGACGGCCGTGCACCTCAATCGCCGCGACGTGATGTTCGCCTTTGCCGCCAGCGCCGCCCTCGGCGGCTGTGCCACACCAGCGGCGCCGGCTGCTGACTGGCAGCAGTTCTCCGCCGGCGACGGCACCGCTATCCACTACCGGCGTTGGGTATCGGCCGGCGCGGCACCGAAGGCAGTGCTGCAGATCGTGCACGGCGCAGCCGAGCACGCCAGCCGCTACGATCGTTTCGCGCAGGCGGCCGTTGCGAGCGGCTATGCGGTCTACGGCACCGACCATCGCGGTCACGGCCGCACGCGGCTGCGCTCGGGCCGCACCGGCGATGCCGGCCCCGATGCCTGGAACCGGATGGTCGAAGACGAAATCGCCTTCACGCAGCGCCTGCGCGCCGCGCATCCCGGTGCCAAGCTCGTGCTGTTCGGCCACAGCCTCGGCTCGTTCATGGCGCAGGACTACATCGAGCGCCGCAGCGATCTGCTCGACGCGCTGGTGCTGAGCGGCACGTCGTACCGTCCGGGGGTGCCGCCGCAGCTGATCGATCTGCTCAACGACGCGGTGCGCAAGGAGCCGCTCGGCGACTCGGCGGTATGGGCGGGCCTCTTCAAGGACTACAACAAGCCCTTCGGCGGCCCCACAGGCTTCGAGTGGTTGAGCCGCGATTCTTCCGAAGTGAAGAAGTACGTCGACGATCCGCTGTGCGGCTTCGCCTTCAGCAACGAGCTGGCGCGCGACATCTTCGTCGGCCTCGCGCGCATGCGCGACCCGGCACTCGAGGCGCGCATTCCCAAGCCCTTGCCGGTGCTGGTGATCCAGGGCGAGCTCGACCCGGTGGGCGAGAACCTCGTCGGTACGCGGCGCCTCGTGGCGCGCTACCAGGCGCTCGGGATGTCGCGCATCGAGACCCGCTACTACACGGGTGCGCGGCACGAGTTGCTGAACGAGACCAACCGCGACGAGGTCCAGCGCGAGGTGTTGGCGTGGCTGGCGAAGACGGTTTGAGCGGTCCTGAAAGCCACATCCCGAGTCATTGCTCGCGAGACGTCACGCGACGCCAGCGCTCGCCCAATCCGCACGATTCGCGGCGGCGTTGAGTAGGCTCCTATCGTGCAGCGCGCCGCCGCGATCATCGGTTCCGCGATCTTCCTGGTCATCGCTCCGGGCACGCTCGCCGTGTACGTCCCTTGGTACCTCACGCACTGGCACTTCGCGCCTCCGCTATTCCCGAGCGCGCGCGTGCTCGGCGCCGCCCTGATCGTCGCCGGGTTGCCCATCTTGCTCGATTCGTTCGCTCGCTTCGCGTTGCAGGGCCTCGGCACACCGGCGCCCGTGATGCCTCCCAAGCGCCTCGTCGTCACCGGGTTCTATCGCTACGTCCGCAATCCGATGTACGTCGCAGTCACGGCGTTGATCGCCGGCCAGGGCCTCCTGTTCGGGAGCGTCACGGTGCTGGAGTACGGCGCGATCGTGTGGGCCGGATTCTTCTTGTTCGTTGTCGCCTACGAAGAGCCTGCGCTGGGCGAGCAGTTCGCCGACGAGTACAAGCGCTACCGGGCGAACGTGAGGCGATGGTTACCGCGCATCACCCCATGGCGCGGGTAGGTGATAAGAACGCTGCGTGCGCGTCGTCGTCCAGCATCGCAGCCGCTACCACTATCCGAGACCGGCGCTGCTGGGCCCGCAGCTGATCCGGTTGCGGCCGGCCGATGCATCGCCTGCACTGGCTGCGCGATCCGCACGGCAATCGCGTCGCGCGCGGCACGTTCAGGGCCGGGCAAGCGGTCTCCGGGCTCGACCACGCCCGGCCCAGGCGCCGAAGTGGCTGCGCTTCACCCCTCTTATCCGGCTCAAGTTTCAGGGCCGTCCCGGAACAATGGCGCAGCACCTCCCGGTGCGTCCCGCCACCCCGCTTCCGGAGCTTCCGACCGACATGAACCCGTTGCAGCAGTTGCAAGCCTGGCTCGGCCCGAACGCGAAGGCGATCCGCTCGATGGCGGCGCCGCTGGTCGTCGTGATGATCCTCGCGATGATGGTGCTGCCGTTGCCGCCGTTCGCGCTCGACCTGCTGTTCACCTTCAACATCGCGATGGCGCTGATGGTGATGATGGTCGCGGCCTACATGGTCAAGCCGCTGGACTTCGCGGCGTTCCCGTCGGTGATCCTGCTGACGACGCTGCTGCGGCTGTCGCTGAACGTCGCGTCGACCCGCGTCGTGCTGCTCGAGGGCCACACCGGCGCCGGCGCGGCGGGCGCGGTGATCGAGTCGTTCGGCCACTTCCTGATCGGCGGCAACTTCGCGGTCGGCCTGATCGTGTTCGCGATCCTGGTGGTCATCAACTTCATCGTCGTGACCAAGGGTGCCGAGCGCATCGCCGAGGTCGGCGCGCGCTTCACGCTCGATGCGATGCCCGGCAAGCAGATGGCGATCGACGCCGACCTGAACGCCGGCCTGATCGACGACAAGGAGGCGAAGCGCCGGCGCGCCGAGGTCGGCGACGAGGCCGAGTTCTACGGCTCGATGGACGGTGCCAGCAAGTACGTGCGCGGCGACGCGATGGCCGGCCTGCTGATCCTGTTCATCAACATCGTCGGCGGCTTCGTGATCGGCGTCGCCCAGCACGACCTCAGCGCCGCGCAGGCGGCGAACAGCTACATCCTGCTCGCGGTCGGCGACGCGCTGGTCGCGCAGATCCCGGCGCTGCTGATTTCGGTCGCCGCGGCGATGGTCGTCTCGCGCGTCGGCAAGGGCGAGGACGTCGGCAGCCAGATCGCGGCCCAGGTCTTCAGTTCGCCGAAGGCCCTGGGCATCACCGGCGGCGTGATTGCGCTGCTCGGCGTGATCCCGGGCATGCCGAATGTCGTGTTCCTGTCGCTCGCGGCGGGCTTCGGCTACGCGGCGTGGTGGATGCACCAGCGCGACAAGCGCGCCGCCGAGACGCCGCCGCCGCGCCCGGCCGAGGCCGCGCAGGCCAACCCCGAGGCGACCTGGGACGACCTGATGCCGGTCGACACGCTCGGCCTGGAGGTCGGCTACCGGCTCATCGCGCTGGTCGACAAGGCGCGCCAGGGCGACCTGCTCGGCCGCATCAAGGGCGTGCGCAAGAAGTTCGCGCAGGACGTCGGCTTCCTGCCGCCGCCGGTGCACATCCGCGACAACCTCGAGCTCAAGCCCAGCGCCTACCGCCTGACCCTGCGCGGCGCGGTCGTCGGCGAAGGCGAGGCCTATCCCGGCATGCTGCTCGCGATCAACCCGGGTGGCGCGACGACGCAATTGATCGGCACGCGCACCACCGACCCGGCGTTCGGGCTGCCGGCGGTCTGGATCGAGGAGCGCCAGCGCGAGTCGGCCCAAATGGCCGGATTTACGGTTGTTGATTGCTCGACCGTCGTGGCGACGCATCTTTCACACTTGATGCAACTTCACGCGGCCAAATTGCTGGGCCGCGTCGAGACCCAGCAGCTCGTCGAGCACGTGACGAAGCTGGCCCCGAAACTGATCGAAGACGTGGTCCCCAAGATGGTTGGCATCGCCGCACTGCAAAAGGTTCTGCAGCTTCTTCTCGAAGAAGGCGTGCACATCCGCGACATGCGCTCGATCGTCGAGAGCCTGGCCGAGACCGCCGCGACCGTCACCGACCCGGCCGAACTGGCGCGCCGCATCCGCATCCACCTGGCGCCGAGCATCGTGCAGCAGATCTACGGGCCGGTGCGCGAGCTCGAGGTGATCGCGCTGGAACCCGAGCTCGAGCGCCTCGTCACGCAGGCCCTCAATTCGCCGCACGGCGCGGCGCTCGACCCCGGCGTGGCCGAGACGCTCGCGAAGAGCGCCGCGGATTCCGCAAAGCGCCAGGAAGACCTGGGCCACCCGGCCTGCCTGCTGGTGCCCGACATGATCCGCGCGCCGATGGCGCGCCTGCTGAAGCGCGCCGCACCACGTCTGCGCGTGCTCGGCCACAGCGAGATTCCTGAAACGCATTCGATCCGCATCGGTTCGATCATTGGAGCCCACTCATGAACGTTCGTCGCTTTACTGCGCGCACTTCGCGCGATGCACTCGTTCTGGTGCGGCAGGCCCTGGGCGAGGACGCGGTCGTGCTGTCCACCAAGCCGTCGGTCGATGGCGTCGAGGTGCTCGCGATGGCGCCCGAGGGCATGAAGCAGATCGAGCGCATGGCGGCCAAGACGCCGGCCGCCGCGGCGCCCGCCAGGCCGGCGCCGGTGCACAGCGAGGTCGATGTCGACGTGGCCCAGCTGTCGATGAGCACGCTGTCGTTCCAGGACTATGTGCGCGAGCGCATGCTGCGCCGTCGCCAGGCATCGATGACCACCGAATCGCCCTCGCCGCAGACGCCGGCGCGCGACGAGCCGCGTGTCGCGGCGGCGCCCGCGCCGGAGCGCGCCAGCGTGCTCGAGCAGCGCATGAGCGTGCCGGCAGCGCCGGTGCTGCGCGAGGCACCGCCGGTCGCGCAGAGCTACGCGCCGGCGCTCGCCGACCTGCAGCCCGAGCCATCGGCGAACCACGCCGCGTCGCGCCGCGACCAGGAAGACATGATGAGCGAACTGCGCTCGATGAAGGGCCTGATCGAAGAGCGCTTCGGCGCGCTCGCCTTCATGGAGAAGCTGAATCGCCAGCCGGCGCAGGCACGCCTGACGCAGAAGCTGCTCGACTGCGGCTTCTCGCCGGCGCTGATCCGCAAGATCGGCGACAGCCTGCCGATGGACGTGAGCGACGAGGCCACCTGGGCCGCCAACGTGCTCGAACGCAACCTGCTGACGGCCGACGCCGAAGCCCCGCTCGAAGACCAGGGCGGCGTCTACGCGCTGGTCGGCGCGACCGGGGTCGGCAAGACCACCACCACCGCGAAGATCGCCGCGGCGTTCGCCGCCAAGTACGGCGCCGCGAACCTCGGCCTGATCACGCTCGATGCCTACCGGATCGGCGCGCACGAACAGCTGCGCGCCTACGGCCGCATCCTCGGCGTGCCGGTGCACACCGCGCACGACCGGGCCTCGCTCGAAGACCTGCTCGAGCTGCTCTCGGCCAAGAAGATGGTGCTGATCGACACCGCCGGCATGGCGCAGCGCGATGCGCGCACCCGCGAGCTGCTCGACATGCTGAGCCACCGCTCGATCAGGAAGCTGCTCGTGATCAACGCGGCCTCGCAGGGCGAGACGATCGAGGACGTGATGATCTCGTACCACGCCGCGCTGTGCGCCGGCGTCGTGCTGTCGAAGATGGACGAGGCCGTCAAGCTGGGGCCCGCGCTCGACGCGCTGATTCGCATGAAGCTGAAGGTGATCGGCGTCGCGAACGGCCAGCGCGTGCCGGAAGACTGGCATCGCCTGTCGGCCAACGCGCTGGTGCACCGGGCGCTGCGCGCCGGCGGCAGCAGCGCCTACAAGCTCGACGCGAGCGACGTCAGCCTGATTTTCACCGCGCCGCTCGGCCAGAGCGCGCGCCCCGACGCCCGCACGGCGCGCCCCGCGCTGCACGCCTGATTCCGACGCGCCGATGAACCGCTCTTCAGCCGCGACCACCCCCATGTCACGCTCCATTCCGCTCGACCAGGCCGATGGCCTGCGCCGCCTCTTCGCCCACTCGCGCGTGTGCCTGCTGCCCGTCGTCTCGAACCCGAACGTCGCGTTCGGCGGCGTGATGCTGGAGCGCCTGTGCACCGCGTTCGCCGAGCACGGCAAGCACACGCTGGTCGTCGACGCCGCCGAGCGCGCGAGCCCGCACAGCGAGATGGCGCTGCTCGATCTCGCCGCCTGCGTCGAGCCGCTGTCGGCGCGGGTCTCGTACCTCGCGGCGCGCGGCCTGCCGCTGCGCTTCGTCGATTCGACCGGCTCGACCGCGGCCTTCCTGCAGGCGGCGATCGAGGCCGCGCCGCAGTGCGACGTGGTGCTGGTGCACGCCAGCGCCTCCGACCTGTGCCGGCTGTTCGCACGCAGCCCCGATCTGGAGCGCGTACGTCCCTTGCTGCTCGCCGACGACCGGCCCGCGAGCGTGACCCACGCCTATGCGGCGATGAAGCTGCTGACGCAGCGCGCCGGCCTGGTCGTGCACGACCTGCTGCTCGGCGCCGCGAAGCACTCGCCGCGCTCGGAGCGCATCGCGATGCAGATCGCCACCTGCGCCGACGACTTTCTCGGCGCGGTGCTGCGCGACTGGGTCCAGATCGACCCGGCCTGCGATGCCACCGAGGCGCCGACCCCCGAACTGCGCCGCCTGGTGCGCGAGCAGCTGCGATCGGCGCACGGCGACGCACTGCACGCGGCGCCGCCGCACCCGATCACGAACGCTGGAGCCGAGCTCGCATGGGCCCACAACTGAATTCTTCGGAGCAATCCATGTACACCGCCAAAGGCCAGCTGGATCTGAACTCGACCTTGAAGCAGTACAGCCCGCTGGTGCGCCGCCTCGCGCACCAGATGATCGCGAAGCTGCCCGCCAACGTCGAGATCGACGACCTGATCCAGGTCGGCATGATCGGCCTGGCCGACGCGCTGAGCCGCTTCGACGCCGCGCAGGGCGTGCAGTTCGAGACCTTCGCGACGCAGCGCATTCGCGGCGCGATGCTCGACGAGCTGCGCGGCAACGACTACCTCTCGCGCGGCACCCGCAAGCAGCAGCGCACGATCGAATCCGCGGTGCACAAGCTAGAACAAAAGCTCGGCCGCGCGCCGGCCGAGAGCGAGATCGCGAAAGAGATGGGCACGACGCTGACCGAATACCAGGAACTGCTCGGCAAGGTGCGCGGCACCCAGCTCGTCTACCTCGAGGACATGTCCGGCGACGAGGGTGACAACGACTTCCTCGACCGCCATGTCGGCGACGAGGAGAGCAACCCGCTCGCGCAGCTGCAGGACCACCGCATGCGCGAGGCGCTGGTCGAGGCGATCAAGGTGCTGCCCGAGCGCGAGCAGTACGTGATGAGCATGTACTACGAGCACGACATGAACCTGAAGGAAATCGCCGCGGTGCTGAAGGTGACCGAATCGCGCGTCTGCCAGCTGCACAGCCAGTCGATCGCGCGGCTGCGCGTGAAGCTGCGCGCCTACTGACGCCGGAGCATCCGATGCTGCTGACGCTGAAGCGGGCCCCGAAGGCGACGATCGACCCGGTCGACCCGGTCACGCTCACCGCGCAGCCCGATCTGGACGCGGCGATCCGCACGATCGGCCAGCAGGCCTCGACGATCGGCCGCGAATCCGCCGAGGTGCGCGGGCTGCTCGACGACACGACCAAGGCGTCGGAGCGCGGCGTGGTCGCGGTGGCCGCGCTGACGGCGCAGGTCAAGGACATCAATCGCGCACAGGCCAGCATCGGCAGCGTCTCGACCGCCGGGCTCGGCGCCGTCGAGCGCGTGCGTATCGCGGTCGAAGGCGTCGGTCGCGAGGTCGGCGACGTGGTCTCGACCTTGCGCGATGTCGCGCAGGCGGCCGAGAGCATCTCGCAGATCGCGCTGCAGACGAGGCTGGTCGCGTTCAACGCGTCGGTCGAGGCGAAGCGCGCCGGCGACGCCGGGCGCGGCTTCGGCGTCGTCGCCGATGCGGTGAAGGACCTGGCCGGCAAGGTCGAGTTCTCGTCGAAGGAGATCATGCGCACGGTCGGCGTGCTCGACAAGCGCATCGACGCGCTCGCGCGCGAGATCCGCTTCGACGAAAACGCCGCGCAGCGTGGCGAGTTCCATGCCGCGCTGGCCGATGTGCAGGGCGCCGTCACGAGCATCATCCAGGCTGCCGAACAGAGCCGCACGATCTGCGCCGGGCTCGATTCGCAGATGGTCGGCATCGCCGCCGAGATGGCCCAGACCGGGCGGGCGCTCGGCGCCGCGATGAAGCGCAGCGAGGCCTTTCTCGGCGTCTCGGAGCACCTGATCGAGCTCGTCGCCGAGTGCGGCATCGAGACCGAGGACACGCCCTACATCGACGCCGCGATCGCCGCGGCGCAGCAGATCGGCACGCTGCTCGAGGAGGCGGTCGCGAACGCCGCGATCCCGCTCGCGAGCCTGTTCGACGAGGCCTACCAGCCGATGCCGAACACGAACCCGCCGCAACACACGACGCGCTTCGTCGCGCTCGCCGACAAGCTCTTTCCGCAGGTGCAGGAGCGCATGCTGGCGCTGAGCCCGAAGGTCGTGTTCTGCATCGCGGTGGACCGCAATGGCTATGTCGCGACGCACAACCGCACGTACAACCAGCCGCAGCGCGGCGACCTCGCGTGGGACAGCGCGAACAGCCGCTACCGTCGCATCTTCAACGACCGCACCGGCCTGGCCTCGGCGCGCAACGAGCGCCCGTTCCTGCTCCAGACCTACCGTCGCGACATGGGCGGCGGCAGCTTCGTCGTGATGAAGGAAGCGGCCGCGCCGATCCGCGTGACCGGCCGGCACTGGGGCGGCCTGCGCCTCGCGTTCAAATTCTGAAGGCCATGATCTGGCCCCTGCCGGCCCTGCTGGCCTGGGCCCTCGGCTGGGTCGTGTTCGCGTTGCTGCGCTCGGTCGACGCGCCGCTCGCGGTCGCGATCGCGGCGGCCGTTGCGCTGGGTGCCGCGCTCAGCGTGCTCGGCAGCACGCCATGGCGGCGCCTCTTCGTCGCCGCCGGGTTTCCGTTGTCGCTCGCGGTCTCGGGCATCGCCGGTGCGCTGCCGGCATGGGGCTGGCTGCTGCCGCTCGTGCTGCTGGCGCTCGTCTATCCCATCAATGCGTGGCGCGATGCGCCGTTGTTCCCGACGCCCGCCGGTGCGCTGCAGGGCCTGGCGCAACTCGCGCCGCTGGCGCCGGGCGCACGCGTGCTCGATGCCGGCTGCGGCCTCGGCGACGGCCTGCGCGAGCTGCGCCGCGAGTACCCGGGCGCCGCGTTGCACGGCCTCGAATGGAGCTGGCCGCTGCGCCTGCTGTGCGGCTGGCGCTGCCGCTTTGCGACACTGCGGCGCGGCGACATCTGGGCCGCGGACTGGTCCGGCTACGACCTGGTCTACGTCTTCCAGCGCCCCGAAAGCATGGACCGCGCGGCCGAGAAGGCGACGCGCGAATTGCGGCCCGGCGCGTGGCTCGTCAGCCTCGAATTCGACGCACCCGGTTTCGCGGCGACGAAGGTGATCGAGTGTCCTGACGGCCGGCGCCTGTGGCTCTACCGCGTGCCGTTCCGCGCCCGGCCTGCGTTGTCGCCGCTGCGCGACTGAGGGCTCAGGCCGGCCGTGCCAACCGGGCGCGGTGCCGCACGACCTGCGCGCGCACCTGCGCCGGCGCCGTGCCGCCGAGCACGCCGCGTGCGTTCAGCGAGCCGCGCAGGCTCAGCACCGCGTAGACATCGTCGGCGATCAACGGGTTGAACGACTGCAGCGTCGCCAGCGGCAGCTCGGAGAGATCGAGCCCGCGCTGGATCGCGAGCTTGACCGCATGCGCGACGACCTCGTGCGCGTCGCGGAACGGCAGGCCCTTCTTGACGAGGTAGTCGGCCAGGTCGGTCGCGGTCGCGTAGCCGCGCGAGGCCGCGCGCTCCATCGCCTCGGGCTTCACGGTGATGCCGGCGACGAGCTCGATGAAGATGCGCAGCGTGTCCTTCAGCGTGTCGACGCTGTCGAACAGCGGTTCCTTGTCTTCCTGGTTGTCCTTGTTGTACGCCAGCGGCTGGCCCTTCATCAGGGTCAGCAGGCCCATCAGGTGGCCGACGACGCGGCCGGTCTTGCCGCGGGCAAGTTCGGGCACGTCGGGGTTCTTCTTCTGCGGCATGATCGACGAGCCGGTGCAGAAGCGATCGGCCAGGTCGATGAAGCCGAAGTTCTGGCTCATCCACAGCACCAGCTCTTCGCTCAGGCGCGAGAAGTGGATCATGCACAGCGCCGCGGCCGACGTGAACTCGATCGCGAAATCGCGGTCGCTGACCGCGTCGAGGCTGTTCTGGCAGATGCAGGCGAGGCCCGAGTCGTCGACCATCCCGAGCGTGCGCGCGACGCGCTCGCGGTCGAGCGGGTAGCTCGTGCCGGCCAGCGCCGCGGCGCCGAGCGGCAGCCGGTTGGTGCGCCGGAACACGTCGGCCATGCGCTCGGCGTCGCGCGCGAACATCTCGACGTACGCGAGCAGGTGGTGCCCGAAGCTCACCGGCTGGGCCACCTGCAGGTGCGTGAACCCGGGCAGGATCACCTCGGCGTTCTTCTCGGCGACCTCGACCAGCGCGCGCTGCAGCTCGGTCAGCAGCCCGGCGATCGCGCCGATCTCGTCGCGCAGCCACAGGCGCACGTCGGTCGCGACCTGGTCGTTGCGCGAGCGGCCGGTGTGCAGCCGCTTGCCGGCAGCGCCGACCAGGCTGGTCAGGCGCGCCTCGATGTTCAGGTGCACGTCCTCGAGATCGAGCTTCCACTCGAAGCGGCCGGACTCGATCTCCTCGGTGATGGTCTGCATGCCGCGCTGGATCGCGGCGTGGTCGTCGGCCGAGATGATCTGTTGCGCCGCCAGCATCTCGGCATGCGCGAGGCTGCCGGTGATGTCGGCCTTCCACAGGCGCTGGTCGAAGCCGACGCTGGCGGTGTAGCGCTTGACCAGCTCGCTCATCGGCTCCGAGAACAGGGCCGACCAGGCTTCAGATTTTTTGTCGAGTTGGTTGGAGGACATCGGTGCTGCGCTGGACAATGCGGGTCTCGGATTCTATCGAGGCCACCGTTCCCGCCCCTTCAGCGATGCCAGCACGCCCGCCGACACCCGCTACGCCCGCCGCCGCGCCCACACGGCCCGGCGAACTGCGCACGAGCGGCTTCGGCACGACGCTGTTCGACGCGCTCGCCCCGGTCGATGCGGCGGCGGTGGCCCCGGTGCCGGGCTCGGTCTTCGATGTCTGCCACGTCGGCGTCGTGCTGCGGGCGCTGCTGTTCGTGCACGGCGTGCTGGCGATCGGCGTGCTGTTCGGCGCCAGTTCGTTCGCCGGCTGGGTCGCGGCGTTCGCGGCGGGGTCGAGCGTCGCGCTGCCGGCGGTGCTGCTGTGGCTGTTGGTCGCCTGCGCGGGGCGGCGGCCGTTCGGCCGCCTGTCGCGCGCCGGGCAGTGGGGTGTCGCGCTCGTGCTCGGGGCGGCCAGCGGAGCGGCCGGCTCGGCGCTCGGCTGGCTGGCCGCCGGCGACCCGCTCGGTACGCCGACGTGGCTCGCGCCGGCGCTGGCCGGCGCCGCGCTCGCGGGCGCGGTGTTCCAGTGGCTGCAGTTGCGCACGCAGGCGCTGCTGCCGGCCGACACGACCGCGCGGCTGGCCGAACTGCAATCGCGCATCCGCCCGCACTTCCTGTTCAACACGCTGAACACCGCGCTGGCGCTGGTGCGCCACGACCCGGCCACGGCCGAGGCGGTGCTCGAGGACCTGGCCGAGCTGTTCCGCGTCGCGATCACCGAGAACCCCGTGTCGGTCTCGCTGGCCGAGGAGGTCGAGCTCGCGCAGCGCTACCTGGCGATCGAGCAGGTCCGCTTCGGCGGCCGCCTGCAGGTGGTCTGGGAACTCGACCCCGATGCCGGTGCCGCGCGCGTGCCGCCGCTGCTGCTGCAGCCGCTGGTCGAGAACGCCGTGCGCCACGGCATCGAGCCCGACGCCGCGGGCGGTGTGATCCGCGTGCGCACGCGCGTCAAGCTCGGCCGCGCGCTGGTCTCGATCGTCAACAGCGTGCCGGCCGCGGGCTCCGAGCCCGGCAACGGCATCGCGCTGCGCAACGTGCGTGAACGCCTGCGCCTGATGCACGACGTCGCGGCGCAATTCGAGACGCGCCGCGAAGCCGACGTGTTCCGGGTGCAGATCGTGCTGCCGCTGTGAGGGCCCCGCCATGACATTGCGTGTCCTGCTCGTCGACGACGAGGATCTCGCGCGGCTGCGGCTGCGCGGGCTCGTGCACGACAGCGTCGAGCCGAAGGCCAGCGTCGTCGGCGAGGCGGCGAACGCGGCGCAGGCGCTCGCGTGGCTCGCCGAACAGCGCTGCGACCTGATCCTGCTCGACGTGCAGATGCCGGGCCGCGACGGCATGCAGCTCGCGGCCGAACTGAAGCGCCTGGCCGATCCGCCCGCCGTCGTCTTCGTCACCGCGCATGCGCAGCACGCGCTGCATGCGTTCGATCTCGACGCGATCGACTACCTGACCAAGCCGGTGCGGCGCGAGCGCCTGCATGCCGCGCTGCAGCGCGTCGCGCAGCGGCTCGCGCTGCGGCGCGAGGCCGCGTCGGCCCCCTCGGCCGCAGGCCCCGGCGCATCCGATGACACGCCGACGATCGTCGTCACCGATCGCGGCCGCGTGCTGCGCGTGCCGCTCGCCGAGGTGCTGTACTTCAAGGCCGAGCTGAAGTACGTGACCTTGCGCACCGCCGACCGCAGCTACGTGCTCGACGAGGCGCTGTCCGACCTCGAACAGCGCCTCGGCGAACGCTTCCTGCGCGTGCACCGCAACGCGCTCGTCGCGCGCAGCGCGGTGCGCGCGCTCGAGCGACATGCGATCGCCGGCGAGGGCGACGAAGAGGGCGGCGAGGGCTGGGCCGTGCGCATGGCGTCGGTCGACGAATGGCTCGCAGTCTCGCGGCGCCAGGTCGCCGCGGTGCGCGAGGCGCTGGTGGCGGCCGGGCGTTGAGCAACGCCGCCGTGCGCTATCCCCGGTCCATGAACAACCCCGCGCACAGCGCGAGACCGACGGCGTACACCAGCCAGGTGCGCGAGATCGCGTACGGGTAGAGCATCAACGCGACGCCGATCCACAGCGTCACCGGCTTCGCGCGCCTGCGGCCAAAGCGAAACGCCGCGAAGCCGATCAGTCCGAAGACGATGGCGCCGAAGAGGTAGGCCGGGCCCGGGAGCTCGAAGCCGAGCGACTGCAGTGGCGGCAACGCGTCCATGCGTGCCGTTCAACCGGTGTTGCGCAACCCGGCCGCGACACCGTTGATCGAGATGTGAATTCCGGTCTGCACCCGCGCGTTCTCCGGGTCGCCTTCCTTGCGCTGACGGTAGCGCCGCATCAGTTCGACCTGCAGGTGGTTCAGCGGGTCGAGGTACGGAAAGCGGTGCTCGATCGAACGCGCCAGCGACGGGTTCGACGCGAGGCGGTTCTTCTCGCCGGTGATCAGCGTGAGCGCGTCCGAGGTGGCCTGCCATTCGGCCTTGACCAGCGCGAAGATCTTCTTGCCCAGGCGCTTGTCTTCGACGAGCTCGACGTAGCGCGCCGCGATCGCCAGATCGCTTTTCGCGATGACCATGTCGAGGTTCGACATCAGCGTGCTGAAGAACGGCCACTGCTTGTGCATCTTCTGCAGCAGCGCGAGGCGCTCCTTGCGCTGCTTCGGCTCGGCGCCGAGGTACGCGGCGATCGCGGCGCCGAAGCCGCACCAGCCCGGCAGCGCGACGCGGCACTGGCCCCAGCTGAACGACCACGGGATCGCGCGCAGGTCCTCGATCGCGCGCGTGGCCTTGCGCGACGCGGGGCGCGAGCCGATGTTGAGCTCGGCGATCTCGCGGATCGGCGTCGCGCTGAAGAAGTATTCGGTGAAGCCGGGCGTCTCGTAGACGAGCTTGCGGTAGGCCTTGAAGCTGGCGTCGCTGATCGCGGCGGCCGCGTCGAGAAAGCTCTTCGGCGCGCTCTTCGTCGGGCGCAGCAGCGTCGCCTCGAGCGTCGCGGCGACGAGCGTCTCGAGGTTGCGCCGGCCGATCTCGGGGTGCGCATATTTCGACGCGATCACCTCGCCCTGCTCGGTCAGCCGGATCTGCCCGTTCACGGTGCCGGGCGGCTGCGCGAGGATCGCCTGGTAGCTCGGGCCGCCGCCGCGCCCGACGGTGCCGCCGCGGCCGTGGAACAGGCGCAGCGTGATGCCGTGCTGCTGGCGCAGCGCGCCGAACAGCTCGACCAGATCGATCTCGGCGCGGTAGAGCTCCCAGTTGCTCGTGAAGCTGCCGCCGTCCTTGTTGCTGTCGCTGTAGCCGAGCATGATGTCCTGCTCGGCGCCGCTGCGCCGGGTCATCTCGGCGATGCCGGGCAGCGCGTAGAACGCGCGCATGATCGGCGCCGCGTTGCGCAGGTCGCCGATGGTCTCGAACAGCGGCGAGACGATCAGGTCGGAGGTTGCGCCGCCGTCGTCGTCGAGCGTGCCGCGCAGCAGGCCGACCTCCTTCAGCAGCAGCATCACCTCGAGCAGGTCGCTCACGTCCTCGGTGTGCGAGATGATGTAGTGGCGCAGTGCCTCGCGGCCGTAGCGCTGCAGCATCACGACCGCAGCCTCGAAGATCGCGAGTTCGCCGACCGCGTGCTCGCTGTAGGCGGCAGCGCGCACGCGCAGCGGCCGTGCGTCGTTGAGCTGCTGCATCAGCAGCGTGCGGCGCGCGGCCTCGGTCAGCGCGCTGTAGTCGGCCTCGACCCTCGCGACGCGCAACAATTCGGCGACGACCGCCTCGTGCTTGTCCGAGCTCTGGCGCAGGTCGACCGTCGCGAGGTGGAAGCCGAACACCTGCACCGCGCGCATCAGCGGCTGCAGGCGCGGGCTGGTCAGCGCCTGCGCATGGTGCGCGGCGAGCGAGGCGTCGATGACCTTCAGGTCGGCGAGGAACTCGTCGGCCGACGCGTACGGATTCTGCGGCGCCACCGCATGGCGCAGTGCCTCGGTGCCGGTGAAGAGCTCGAGCGTCGCGGCCAGGCGTGCGTACATGCCGATCAGCGCGCGGCGATAGGGCTCGTCCTTGCGGTGCACGCTGTGATCGGGCGAACGCGCGGCGAGCGCGAACATCTCGGGCGTGACCGGCGCGAGCGTCGCCGAGATCGAGAGTTCGGCGCCGAGCTCGTGCACCTCGGTCAGGTAGAAGCGCAGCACGGTTTCGGCCTGGCGCGCGAGCGCCATCTGCAGCGTCTCGGCGGTCACGAAGGGGTTGCCGTCGCGATCGCCGCCGATCCAGTTGCCCATGCGAAAAAACGGCGCGATCGGATGCCCGGGCAGGGCGCTCTCGAGCTCGCGGTACATCTTCGGGATCTGGCGCAGAAAGGTCGAGCGGTAGTACGAGAGCGCGTTCTCGATCTCGTCGGCGACCGTCAGCTTCGCGGTGCGCAGCATGCGCGTCTGCCAGATCTGCGTGACGCGGGCGCGGATCAGCGATTCGTTCTCGGCGCGCTCGCGCTCGGTCGGCAACGCATCGCGCTGTCCGACCAGTTCGGCGATCGTGCGCTCGGCGTCGAGGATGCTCTTGCGCTGCACCTCGGTCGGGTGCGCGGTCAGCACCGGCGAGATGTAGGCATGGGCCAGCGTCTTCGCGATCTCGGCGGCGCGGATGTCGGCGCGCGCCAGGCGCTCCAGCGTCATCGTCAGCGAGCCTTCCTGCAGGTGGCCCTGGCGCTCGTGGTGGTCGCGCCGGCGCACGTGGTGGCGATCCTCGGCGATGTTGGCGAGGTGCGAGAAGTAGCTGAACGCGCGGATCACGCTGACGGTCTGGTCGCCCGACAGGTTCTTCAGCAGCCGGTCCAGCGCGCGGCCGGCCTGCGCGTCGCGCTTCAGCCGGTACGACACCGACAGCTTGCGCACGCGCTCGACGAGCTCGAACGCCTCCTTGCCCTCCTGCTCGCGGATCACGTCGCCGAGGATGCGGCCGAGCAGCCGGATGTCGTCGACCAGCGGGCGGTTCTTCTCGGCCGCATCGGCGCTGGCGCTGCGCTTGCGTGCGGGCGGGGTGGACGCGCTTCCGGCTGTTGCCATGCTGACCTCGGTCATGTAATTCGGTTACGGACTGGCGCATGCTAGCAGCGTCGGCGTGGCGGCCTGCCGCGGCGCCGCGGCATATCAGTCATGCCGCAGGAGCCGATGCAAGAGGCGCGCCTGCTAGCATCCGATGCATGGCTGAGACCACCCTGATTGCCACCCGCGAAAGCCGCCTCGCGCTGTGGCAGGCCGAGCATGTGCGCGCGCTGCTGATGCAACGCTTCGGCCTGCGCGTCGAGCTGCTCGGGATGACGACGCGCGGCGACCAGATCCTCGACCGCACACTGTCGAAGGTCGGCGGCAAGGGCCTGTTCGTGAAGGAGCTCGAGACCGCGCTCGAAGAGGGCCGCGCGCAACTCGCGGTGCATTCGCTGAAGGATGTGCCGATGGACCTGCCGCCCGGCTTCGAGCTCGCCGCGGTGCTGGAACGGGAGGATCCGCGCGACGCGTTCGTCTCGCCGCGCCATGCGTCGCTGGCCGCGCTGCCGCAGGGTGCGAAGGTCGGCACCTCGAGCCTGCGGCGTGTCGTGCAGCTGCTCGCGCTCCGGCCCGACCTGGATGTGCAGCCGCTGCGCGGCAACCTGGATACGCGCTGCGCCAAGCTCGACGCCGGCGCCTACGACGCGATCGTGCTGGCGGCCGCGGGCCTGAAGCGGCTCGGCCTGGCGCCGCGCATCGCCGGCTGGTTCGAGCCCGAGGCGATGCTGCCCTGCGCCGGGCAGGGCGCGCTCGGCATCGAGGTGCGCAGCGACGCGCACGCGCTGCGCGCGCAGCTCGCGCAGCTGACGCATCGCCCGACCTGGCTCGCGGTGCAGGCCGAGCGCGCGGTCTCGCGTGCGCTCGGCGGCAGCTGCAGCATGCCGCTCGCCGCGCACGGCGTATGGCATGGCGCGACGCTGACCTTGCGCGCCGTGCTCGGTCACGCGCAAACCCCGCTCGCGCCGCTGCTGCGGGCGCAGGCGAGCGCGCCGGTGCTGACCGACGAGCAGGCCCGCGCGCTCGGCGAGCACGCCGCGCAGACGCTGCGCGACGCCGGCGCCGGCGACTACCTCGACGCCGCCGCGCCGGGGCCGACGCGCTGAACGCGCGGATCCTGGCGCCAACAGGCCCCCAGCCGTGCGAGTGATCGTCACGCGACCGGCGGCGCAGGCGGCCGACTGGGTCGAACGGCTGCGCGCGTGTGCGATCGACGCGGTCGCGCTGCCGCTGATCGGCATTGCGCCGGTCGCCGATCCGGCCGCGCTGCGCGCCGCCTGGCAGGCGCTGCCGCAGCAGCGCCTCGTCGTCTTCGTCAGCCCGAACGCGGTCGAGCACTTCTTCGCGCAGCGGCCCGCGGGCGCGAACTGGCCGCCGGCGTTGCTGGCCGGCTCGCCGGGGCCGGGCACGACGGGGGCGCTGCTCGGGCTCGGCGTCGCGCCGGACCGTGTCGTCGAACCGGCACCCGATGCCGCGCAGTTCGACTCCGAATCGCTGTGGCAGCAGCTGCGCGGCCACGACTGGCGCGGCGCGAACGTGCTGGTCGTGCGCGGCGACGGCGGGCGCGACTGGCTCGCGCGAACGCTGCACGACGCCGGCGCACAGGTCGCGCACCTGACCGCGTACCGGCGAGTCGCGCCCCGGTTCGACGCGCACACGGCCGCGGTGCTGCACGACGCGCGCGCACAGCCGGCCGCGCACCTGTGGTTCTTCAGCAGCTCGGAGGCCATCGACAACCTGGCCGCGGCGGCGTCGGCCGACGACTGGCGCGAGGCGCTGGCGATCGCGACCCATCCGCGCATCGCGGCGCGGGCGCGGCAATTGGGGTTCGCACGCGTGACCGAAGCGCGACCGACACTGGCGGCCGTGGTGGCCTGCATACAATCGATCGGACCGTGACCGAAGACCCCGACAACGCCCTTGCTCCATCGCGCGGCTCCGCAGCCGATGCGTTGCCCGCCATGCTGCCAGCCGCATCGAATCACCCGGCAACCGCGCGCTGGCTCTGGGGCGCCGTGGCCGCCCTCGGCGCGTTGTGCGTCGTCAGCCTGGTGCTGGCCTGGAAGGCCGACCAGCGCGGCGCGAGCCTCGAACAGGAGCTGGTGCGCCGTCAGCAAGACAGCGCGGTGCGTGCGACCGAGGCGCGCACGCTCGCGAAGCAGGCCCAGGAGACCGTCGCCGACACCGCCGCGAAGGTCGGCCTGCTCGAAGCGCGCGTCGCCGAGGTGGCGGTGCAGCGCGGCCAGCTCGAGGAGCTGATCCAGTCGCTGTCGCGCTCGCGTGACGAGAACCTGCTCGTCGATGTCGACGCCGCGATCCGCGTCGCGCTGCAGCAGACCGCGATCACCGGCAGCGCCGAACCGCTGGTCGCGACGCTGAAGCAGAGCGACGAGCGCCTTGCGCGCTACAACCAGCCGCGGCTCGAAGGCGTGCGCCGCGCGATCTCGCGCGATCTCGACCGCGTCAAGGCCACCAGCGTCGCCGACATCGCCTCGCTCGGCATCAAGCTCGACGAAGCGATCCGCATGGTCGACGAACTGCCGCTGCTCGCCGTGGCCGACGGCCGCGGCGCGAAGGAGGCCGCCCGGCCGACGGCTTCCGGCAAGCCCGCTGCCACGGCGAGCGCGGCGCTGCCGGCATCGGCCGCGAGCGCCGCGGCAGGCCTCGGCGGGCGCCTCGGCGTGGCCTGGAACGCGTTCGCCGACAAGGTCTGGGACGAGGCGAAGTCACTGGTTCGCGTGACGCGCATCGATCACCCCGAGGCGATGCTGCTCGCGCCGGAGCAATCGTTCTTCGTCCGCGAGAACCTGAAGCTGCGGCTGCTGAATGCGCGCCTCGCGCTGTTGAGCCGGCAGTTCGATACCGCGCAGGCCGATCTTCAGGCCGCACTCACGACGGTCGACCGCTACTTCGACCGCGGCTCGAAGCGCACGGTGCTCGCGACCGAGTTGATGCGGCAAGTGGCAGGGCAGGCGCGCCACGTCGGCGTGCCGCGGCCCGACGACACGCTCGCCGCGTTGACCGCCGCGTCGGCGGGCCGCTGACGTGCGCAGCGTCATCTGGATCCTGCTGCTCGCAAGCGCCGCGGTCGTCGCGGCCTCGGCGCTCGGCACCAACGACGGGCTGGTCACGTTCTACTGGCGCGCCTGGCGCGCCGATGTGTCGCTGAACCTGTTCCTGATCGCGCTGATCGGCGCCTGCATCGTGATCGTCGTCGCGATCCAGGCGATCGGCTCGCTCGTCGGGCTGCCGCAGCGCGCGCGCGAGTGGCGCGTCGCGCGCCGTGACCGCAGCGCGCAGGCCGCGCTGCGCGACGCGCTGGCACAGTATTTCGGCGGCCGCTACAGCCGCGCCCAGCGATCGGCGCAGCGCGCGCTCGTGATCCAGGCCGACACGCCCGAGCTCGCCCAGGACAACGAGTTCACCGTGCTCAGCCACCTGCTCGCCGCCGGCAGCGCGCACCGGCTGCAGGACCGCGCCGGCCGCGACGAGCAGCTGCGCCGCGCGCTCGAGCTGTCGCGCCGCAGCGCAGCGGCGCGCTCGGCCGAGGAGGGCGCCCGCCTGCTCGCGGCCGAGTGGGCGCTCGACGACCGCGACGCGCCGCGTGCGCTCGAACTGCTCGGCGAACTGCCGATGGGCGTGGCGCGCCGCACCCACGCGCTGCGGCTGCGTCTGCAGGCCACGCGCCTGGGCCGCCAGCCGCAGGACGCGCTGAAGACTGCGCGCCTGCTCGCCAAGCACCAGGGCTTTTCGCGCATCGCCGCGCAAGGCCTGCTGCGCTCGCTCGCGTTCGAATCGCTCGACACGGCACACGACATCGACCAGCTCAAGCGCGTCTGGGCTCAGTTCGATCCGGTCGACCGGCGCGACGCCTTCGTCGCCGCGCGCGCTGCCGATCGCGCCGCAGTGCTCGGCGCATTCGACGACGCACGCGGTTGGCTGCGGCCGTTCTGGGAGCAGCCGGGCGAACTCGGACCCGAGGAACGCGCGGCGGTCTCGCTCGGTCTCGTCAACGCGGTCTCGGGCATCGGCGCCGAATGGCTGCCGCGGCTCGAGGCCGCGTCGATCGCGTACACGCGCGAAGGCGCGGTGGCGCTCGCGGTCGGCTGCGCACTGGCCGAGCGCCAGCTGTGGGGCAAGGCGCGCCGGCTGCTCGAGCAGGCCGCGGCAGACAGCGCGCTCGGCAGTGCCTCGCGCCGCAAGGCCTGGCTCGCGCTCGCGACGCTCGCGCAGCAGGAAGGCGACCTGCCGCGCGCCGCCGAGTGCTTCGAGGCCGCCGCACGGCTGGCTTGAGGCCACGGCAATCCTGCTATACTCCATGGCTGCGCGGCTGTAGCTCAGCTGGATAGAGTACTTGGCTACGAACCAAGGGGTCGTGGGTTCGATTCCTGCCAGCCGCACCAGTCATCCAGAGCAAGCATCCACGCGGGTTTCAAGCCTGCGGGGGTGCATGCCGAGGGTGCATCAGAAGTAGAAAAAAGAAGCCTCCGAGGTAGCCGTAACTGGCCGTCTCGGGGGCTTTTCCGTTTGCCAGTACGCCTGCGCCCTGGGCGCCATGCCGCACTGCTACTCTGTGTGTGTGGAACCACCCGCACGAAGGAGCAGAGAGCATGCAGACGGTCACCCGGACTGAGTACCTTGCGGAACTGAACCGACAACTGCAGTTGCATCCTGACTACCTGCCGGGATTGCGGTTCGTGACCGCGCCCGAAGGCTCAGAGCCGGAGCAAGCGTCGGGCTACTCGTGGGTGCCCTACGAACTCAAGCACCCGTTCGTGAACGTCGCCCACGCGGTGCTCAAGGACTTCACCACGTAGCGACACAAAGGATCAAAGCGAATTGGCAAGCCATCGAAGAGCGCGGTAGAGGTCGTACGCAGCGTAGCCAATCACGAGTGCGACCACCAACAGGAACGCTGCGGTGACAGCATGGTCTCGAAGGCGCGACAACGCGGTGCTTGGTTGTGGCGGCGACTCTGGCCCGGGATTCGGCCCGCGGCCAAATAGAACCTCATCTCTGCCGGTGTAGCGAAGAACCTCTTCCGTGGTGACCTAATGGATTCGATGGTCGCGCGCGGAGCTAGCCTCCTTCAGTGCGGCAATCTCCAACAGAAGCTTTTCGTTTTCAAGACGCGTCTTCTTGACTTGGCGAAGTTGGAGGCCAAAGCCGACGACTGCCGCGATCGCTCCCTGGTCGATAGCTGGCCTCCGAGCGCGAGCGCGACAACGTGCGACGTTGCAGCTCACGGTGCCTACTCGGACAACCGTTCCTTGAGAAACTTCAG
This sequence comes from Rhizobacter sp. P5_A1, assembly GCF_056400745.1. Classification (NCBI taxonomy): domain Bacteria; kingdom Pseudomonadati; phylum Pseudomonadota; class Betaproteobacteria; order Burkholderiales; family Sphaerotilaceae; genus Rhizobacter; species Rhizobacter sp. P5_A1. The sequence goes on along the minus strand of NZ_JBFUKR010000002.1, from coordinate 68,440 downwards.
GAAAGCCTGCGACGCACTGGACAGCGTGCGGCCCATCAGCGTCTGCACCTCGATGTTGCGCAGGTCCAGCCCGCGGTCGCGCAACGCGACCCAAGCCACCTCACCGCGTTCGACCTGGTAGCGGATCGAGATCTCGCCGGCGATCGTCACGCCGTCCTGGTGGTGGCGCAGAAAGCCGAACAGGCTGCTGATGTAGTTGCTCGTGAGCACGGGCTCGAAGTTCAGCCGCTGGCGGCTGCAGGCGATGTCGAACAGCTGGCGCACCGTCGTATCGGGCTCGGGCAGGGAGATCGGGTAGGCGAGCAGCTGAGACAGGCTGATCTGCTTGAAGCGCGTGAGCGGATGGTCGGGCCGCATCACGGCAAGGATCGGAGAGGGCTGCGTGTGTTCGACCTGAATCCCGTTCTCGGGCGTGCGGCTCATCGTGATGCCGATGTCGGCGTCGCCATGCAGGATGCGGCGCGTGCACTCGGCCGGCGGATGCACGCCCACGTGGAACTGGATGCCGGGATGCCGCTTCACGAAGTCGCTGGTCAGCCGCGGGATGAACTCCATCGCGAAGCCTTCGGTCGCGGAGATGCGCACCCGCCCGCGCTGCATGCCTTGCAGCGCCTGGATGTCGTGAACCACGCGCTCCGAATCGTGTGCCGACTTGAGCGCGTGGACCGCGAGCACCTCGCCTGCGGCGCTCGGGACCATGCCGCGTGCATGGCGGTCGAACAACTGCACGCCCAGCAGGTCTTCGAGCTGCGAGATGGCTCGGCTGATGGCCGACCCGGCGACGTTCAGGCGCTGCGACGCTTCGCGGATCGAGCCGCCGCGAACGACCTCGAGGAAGTAGCGCAGCGCGGTGTCCTGCAGCTGGCGGGCGACGAGTGGCGGTGTCGGCATACGGTGTCCTGAGCATTGCCGATACGGCAACGGATGCATCGATATTCTCTAGCAGATGAAACGCTCATCCGGTCCCGTTCTTGCTCAAACTGCGCAGGTTTCCAGTTTCGGCACGACGAAGGAGTTTCTCGATGAAGCATCTGTCCATCGCGGCGTTGCACCCGCACGGCCTGGTTCTGGCGCTGATGGTCGGCGCCGGTGTCGCGCACGCCGGCAAGGCCAACGACACGCTGGTCTACGCCTCGGACAACGAGGTCGAGAACGTCAGCCCTTATCACAACAACATGCGCGAGGGCGTGATCCTGGCCAACATGGCCTGGGACACGCTGGTCTACCGCGACACCAAGACCGGCGAGTACAAGCCGCAGCTCGCGACCGCGTGGAAGTGGGAGTCGCCCACCGCGCTGTTGCTCACGCTGCGCCAGGGCGTCACCTTCCACAACGGCGACAAGTTCAGCGCCGACGACGTGGTCTACACCTTCAACGTCGTGACCGCGCCCGACGCGAAGATCGCGACGCGCCAGAACACCGACTGGATCAAGAACGCCGAGAAGGTCGGCGAGTACCAGGTGCGCGTCAACCTGAAGACGCCGTTCCCGGCCGCGCTCGAATACCTCGCCGGCCCGACGCCGATCTACCCGGCGGCCTACTTCCAGAAGGTCGGCATCGAGGGCTACAGCAAGGCGCCGGTCGGCACCGGCCCCTACAAGATCACCGCGGTCGTGCCCGGCCAGGGCGTGACGATGGTGAAGAACCCCGCCTACTTCAAGGACAGCCCGTTGGGCCAGCCGCGCATCGGCACCGTAAAGTTCGCGGTGGTGCGCGACCCCGAGGCCCGCGCGGCCCAGTTGATGACCGGCGCCGTCGACTGGATCTGGCGCGTGCCGGCCGACCAGGCCGAGTCGCTGAAGGCCTCGCCCAACATGAGCGTGCTCAGCGGCGAGACCATGCGCGTGGGCTTCGTCTCGATCAACAACAACGGCACGACGCCCGAATCCCTGCCGTTCAAGGACGCGCGCGTGCGCCAGGCCGTCAACCATGCGATCAATCGCAAGGCGCTCGCCGACAGCCTGGTGCGTGGCGGCAGCCAGGCGGTCTATGCGCCGTGCTTCCGCACCCAGTTCGGCTGCGACACGGCCAAGGTGACCAGTTACGACCACAACCCCGCGAAGGCCAAGGCCCTGCTCGCCGAGGCCGGCTATGCGAACGGCTTCGACACCGACCTGTGGGCCTACCGCGAGCGCGACTACGCCGAGGCGATCATCGGCGACCTGCGCAAGGTCGGCATCCGCGCGCGCCTGCATTTCGTGCAATACCCGGCGCTGCGCACCGAGTTGCGCGCCGGCCGTGCACCGTTGTCGTTCCAGGCCTGGGGCTCGTTCGGCGTCAACGACGCGTCGGCCTTCGTCGGCAACTTCTTCAAGGGCGGGCCGGACGACACCGCGAAAGACCCGCAGGTCATCGCGCTGCTTCAGACGGCCGACGCCACCGTCGACAAGGCCGAGCGCAAGACCAAGTACGCGCAGGCGCTGCAGCGCATCTCGACGCAGGCGATGTGGGCGCCGCTGTTCTCGTACTCGACCAACTATGCGTTCACCTCCGACCTGAAGTTCGAGGCCCAGCCCGACGAACTGCCGCGCTTCTTCCAGGCGAGCTGGAAGTAGGCACGTCTGCGGCGACCACACCATGCTGCGCTACGTCTTCCGTCGGTTGCTCGTGGGCTTGAGCGTGATGCTCACGGTGGCGGTCGTCAGCTTCATGCTGCTGCACTTGTCGGGCGACCTGGCGACTGCGATCGCCGGGCCCGAATCGAGCGCGGCCGATGTCGACAAGGTGCGCGTGCAGTACGGCCTGGACCGCCCGATCGCGACGCAGTTCGCCGACTGGCTGGGCGCGGCGGTGCGGCTCGACTTCGGGCGCTCGTTCTACTTCCAGAACACCGTGATGGAGCTGATCGGCGAGCGCCTGCCGGTCACGCTCAAGCTCGGCGGCGTCGCGCTGCTGCTGGCGGTGGTCGTGGCGATTCCGCTCGGCGTGCTGGCGGCGATCTACCGCGACAGCTGGATCGACCGGCTCTCGCTGCTGGTCGCGGTGGTCGGCCAGGCGATGCCCAACTTCTGGTTCGCGCTGAGCCTGATCCTGGTGTTCGCGGTCGGGCTCAAGTGGCTGCCGGTGGCCGGCAACACGAGCTGGCAGCACTTCGTGTTGCCTGCGATCGCGCTCGGCTACTACGCGATGCCATCGCTGATGCGGCTCACGCGTGCCGGCATGCTGGACGTGCTCGGCTCCGACTACATCCGCACCGCGCGCGCCAAGGGCCTGAGCCCGGCGCGCGTCGTGTTCAAGCATGCGTTGCGCAACGCGATCATCCCGGTGATGGCGCTCGCGGCGGTCGAGCTCGGCTTCATGCTGGGCGGCTCGGTCGTGATCGAGTCGGTCTACTCATTGCAAGGGCTCGGCCAGCTCGCATGGGACTCGATCTCGCGCAACGACTATCCCGTGGTGCAAGCGGTCGTGCTGATCATTGCGGTGTTCTATATCGGCCTGACCTTCGTCGCCGACGTGCTCAACGCCGCGCTCGACCCACGCATGCGCACGCGCTAGGACCGCACGATGTCAACCACCTCTGTCCTGTCGGCCCCGTTGCCCTTGCCGCTCATTCCCGCGTGGCGCCGCGGGCTGCGGCGCAGCCTCGGCCACCGCGGCCTGGTGCTCGGCAGCGTGATCCTGGCCCTGATCGCGCTCGCCGCACTATTCGCGCCCTGGCTCAGCCCGCACGACCCGTATGCGCAAGAAGTGACGCAGCGCCTGATCCCGCCGGCCTGGTACGGCAAGGGCAGTTGGGAACATTTGCTCGGCACCGACAAGCTCGGCCGCGACTACTTGAGCCGGCTGCTCTACGGTGCCCGCGTGTCACTGTTCATCGGCCTCGCGACGGCGCTGATCTCGGGCCTGATCGGCACGACGATGGGCGTGCTCGCCGGCTACTACGGCGGCCGCGTCGACGCGGTCGTCAGCTACATCGTCACGACGCGGCTGGCGCTGCCTGTCGTGCTGGTGGCGCTCGCGATGGCCTCGCTGGTGGGAGGCTCGCTGAAGGTCGTGATCGTGCTGCTCGGGCTGTTGCTCTGGGACCGCTTCGCGATCGTCACGCGCTCGGCGACGCAGCAGCTGCGCGACGCCGAGTTCATCGCTGCGGCCAAGGCGCTCGGCGCGTCCACGCCCTACATCCTGCTGCGCGAGCTGCTGCCCAACCTGATGAGCGCGCTCACCGTGGTCGCGACGCTGGAGATGGCGCACGCGATCCTGCTCGAGGCCACGCTGTCCTTCCTGGGTCTGGGCGTGCAGCCGCCGACGCCGTCGTGGGGGCTGATGGTGGCCGAGGGCAAGGCCTACATGTTCTTCCAGCCCTGGGTCATCGTGATTCCCGGTGTCGTGCTGGCGCTGCTGGTGCTGGGCATCAACCTGGTCGGCGACGGCCTGCGCGATGTGACCGCACCGGATGGCCGCAATTGAAGGAATGACGATGAGCGTGCCCGACGACAGACTGCTGCTCGACGTGAAGAATCTGCGCGTCGACCTGCCGACCGAGCGCGGCCTGCTGCACGCTGTGCGCGGCATCGACTTCCAGGTGCGGCGCGGCGAGATGCTGTGCCTGGTCGGCGAATCGGGCTGCGGTAAATCGATGACTTCGCTCGCGCTGATGAGCCTGCTGCCGCGCAAGGCGGAACGCCATGCCGACCACCTCCGCTTCGACGGTGTCGACCTGCAAGGCCTGCCCGAGCGCGAGATGAACGCATTGCGCGGTGCGCGCATGGCGATGATCTTTCAGGAGCCGATGACCTCGCTGAACCCGTCCTACACGCTGGGCGATCAGCTGTGCGAGGCCTTGCGGGCGCATCGCAGCGTGAGTGCATCACAGGCACGCGAACGGGCTGTGTACTTGCTCGAACGCGCTGGCGTTCCGCAGGCCGCGGATCGCCTGCGCCAATACCCGCACCAGCTCTCCGGCGGGCTGCGTCAGCGCGTGATGATCGCGATGGCGCTGATGTGCGGGCCCGACCTCATCATTGCCGACGAGCCGACCACCGCGCTCGACGTGACCATCCAGGCGCAGATCCTGCGGCTGATCCGCGAGCTGCAGCGCGAGTTCGGCACTGCGGTCGTCTTCATCACGCACGACCTCGGCGTGGTCGCGCGCATCGCCGATCGCGTCGCCGTGATGTACGCCGGCGAGATCGTCGAGACCGCGCCGGTCGCCGAACTGTTCGCGCGCCCGTCGCACCCGTACACGCGCGGGCTGCTGAGCTGCATCCCGGTGCGCGGCAAGACGCTGCCGGGCAGTCGGCTGCAGGCCATTCCGGGTGTCGTGCCCAGCCTGATCGGGTCGGTGTCGGGCTGCGCGTTCGCGAACCGTTGCACCGAGGTTCGCGAAGCCTGCGTACAGACGCCGCCGCAGGTGTGGCTGGCTCCGCAGCACGCGGTCCGTTGCGTGGCGGCGCGGTCGTCGGACGTGCTGTCGAAGGCCGCAGCATGACGTCGTCGGACTGTGCGCTCGAGCTGTGCGCGCTGAGCCGCCGCTTCGTGCTCAAGCGCGGCCTGTTCCGCGCGCCGGGCGAGATCAAGGCCGTCGACAACGTGACGCTGCGCGTCGCGAAGGGCGAGACGCTGGGCCTGGTCGGCGAGTCCGGTTGCGGCAAGAGCACGCTGGCCAAGATGCTGCTGGGCCTGCTCGCGCCGACCTCGGGAAACGTGCTGCTGCACGGCCAGGAGATCGACCCGCGCCAGCGCCGAGCCCATGCGCGCCAGATCCAGCCGATCTTCCAGGACCCGTACTCGTCGCTGAACCCGCGCCGCACCGTCGCCGACATCGTCGGCGTGCCGCTGCGCATTCATCACGTGGGTTCGCGCGCCGAACAGCAGCGCACGGTGCGCGAGACGCTCGATCTCGTCGGCATGCCCGAGCGCACGCACCAGCAGTATCCGAACCAGCTCTCGGGCGGGCAGCGTCAGCGTGTCGCGATCGCACGCGCGCTGGTGCTGCGCCCCGACATCCTGGTCTGCGACGAGCCGACCTCGGCGCTGGACGTCTCGGTGCAGGCGCAGATCCTGAACCTGCTGATGGACCTGAAGGCCGAGTTCGGGCTGACCTACTTCTTCATCAGCCACGACCTCGGCGTGGTCGAGCACCTGGTCGATCGCGTCGCCGTGATGCACCGCGGCGCGATCGTCGAGCTGGGCACGCGCGAGCAGATCTTCGCGCGGCCCGAACACCCGTACACCCGAGCGCTGCTGGCCTCGGCGCTGTCGCCCGAGCCCGGCCTCGGGATCCCTGAAATCCATGTCCCGGAAGGCATCACCGCATGAGCCGCCAGCAAGCCATCGCCAAGACCCTCGCCTGTTTCGACGACGGGCGTTTCCAGCAGGTGCTGGCGCGCCGTGTCGCGATGCGCACCGAAAGCCAGGACGAGGCCAGCGGCCCCGCGCTGCACGCCTACCTCAGCGACGAGATCGCGCCGCAGCTCGAACGCCTGGGCTTCACATGCCGCATCGTTGCGAACCCGGTGACGCCGCGCTGCCCGTTCCTGCTCGCCGAGCGCATCGAACCCGGCGCCGCGTTCACGCTGCTGAGCTACGGCCACGGCGACGTGGTGCGCGGCTACGACGCGCAGTGGCGCGCGGGCCTGAGCCCGTGGGAGATCGTCGTCGACGGCAACCGCTGGTACGGGCGCGGCACGGCCGACAACAAGGGCCAGCACACGATCAACCTGGTCGCCCTCGAGCAGGTGCTCTCGGTGCGCGGAGGCACTCTCGGCTACAACGTCAAGATCATTCTCGAGATGGGCGAGGAAGCGGGCTCGCCCGGCCTGAACGAGGTCTGCGCGCAGCACCGCGAGCTGCTCGCGGCCGATCTCTTTCTCGCCTCCGACGGCCCGCGCGTCGCGGCCTCGCGCGCGACGATGTTCCTCGGCTCGCGCGGCGTGTTCAATTTCGATCTGCATGTGAAGCTGCGCGATGGCGGCCATCACTCAGGCAATTGGGGCGGGTTGCTGCGCAACCCCGGCATTCGGCTGGCGCACGCGATCGCGAGCCTGATCGATGCGCACGGCCGCATCCTCGTGCCGGGGCTGCTGCCGAGCGAACTTCCCGCAAGCGTTCGCGCCGCGCTGAAGGACATCGAAGTCGGCGGTGGCCCCGGCGACCCCGCGATCGATCCCGACTGGGGCGAGCCCGGCCTCAGCCCTGCCGAGCGCGTGATCGGCTGGAACAGCCTGGAGGTGCTGGCCTTCACGACCGGCAACCCCGCGATGCCGGTGCACGCGATACCCGCCGAGGCGCGTGCGCATTGCCACATGCGCTTCGTCGTCGGCAGCGACGTGGCGAACTTTCTCACGCACATCCGAGCGCATCTCGATGCCCAAGGCTTCGACGACGTCGAGCTGCGCGCCACCGACGTGCACATGGCCGCGACCCGGCTGGACCCCGACGACGCCTGGGTGCGCTGGGGCCTGGCCTCGATGGAGCGCAGCACCGGCAAGCGGCCCGCGCTGCTGCCCAACCTCGGCGGCTCGCTGCCGAACGACGTGTTCGCCGAGACGCTGGGCCTGCCGACGCTGTGGGTGCCGCACTCGTATGCGGCCTGCTCGCAGCATGCGCCGAACGAACACATCCTCGCCGACCTCACGCGCGAGTCGCTGCACATCATGGCCGGCATGTTCTGGGACCTGGCCGAAGAAGGCCCAGCGGTGATGAAGGAGCGCGCATGAACGCCGCGATCGAGTGGTTGTCGAGCCAGCGCCCCGCGATGCAGGCGGGGCTGGCCACGCTGGTCGACATCGACTCCAACAGCCACGACAAGGCCGGCACCGACCGCGTCGCGCAGGCCATGCTGGACTGGCTGCGCGACGCCGACATCGAGGGGGAACATCGGGCCGATCCCGACGATGGCGACGCGCTGCTGGTGCGCTTGCGCGGCGCGGTGCCCACCGCCGCGCCGGTGCTGCTGATGGGTCACCGCGATACGGTGTTCCCGACCGGCACCGTGGCGCAACGGCCGTGGCGCGTTGTCGGCGATCGCGCTTATGGGCCCGGCGTGTCGGACATGAAGTCGGGTCTGGTGCTGCAATGCTTCGTGCTGATGGCTCTGCGGCGCTTGCCGCTGCTGCCATTCCCGGTGCTGGGCCTGTTCACCGCGGACGAGGAGATCGGTTCGCAGCGCGGCCGCATCGCCATCGAGACGCACGCTCGCGGCGCGCGGGCGGCGTTCAATGCGGAGCCCGGCCGGGTCAGCGGCAACCTCGTTACTTCGCGCAAGGGCGGTGCCACCTTCGCGATTGACGTGACCGGCCGCGCCGCGCACTCCGGCGTGAACCACGCCGATGGCGCGAGTGCGATCGAGACGCTGGCGCGCAAGGTGCAAGCGCTGCATGCGCTGACCGACTATGCGTCCGGCATCACCGCCAACGTCGGGCTGATCAGCGGCGGCATGTCGACCAACACCGTCGCGCCGTCGGCGCAGGCCAAGCTTGATGTGCGCTTCTGTTCGCTGCAGCAGCGCGAGTTCATCTTCGAGCGCGTCAAGGCCATCGTCGACGCACCCGGCGTCCCGGGAACCGAAGCCCGCCTCACGCAGACCTCGGAGTTCCTGCCGCTGGAGCCGCAGTGGAGCGGCGAGTTGATGCAGCGCTACAAGTCCAGTGCCGCCCGGGTCGGATTCGATGTGGATGGCGAGTTCACCGGCGGCTGCTCGGACGCCGGGTTCACGGCGTCGCTGGGCATTCCGACGCTGTGCGGCGTCGGGCCGGTCGGGGGAAGGGCACACACCGACGGCGAGTACTGCTGCCTGGACACGCTGGTGCCGCGCGCACAGGCTCTGGTCGGAACCATCCTGAGTCTGGCCTAGACCGAAGCGAGCGCGACGAACCGAACCGGTGTGTTTGCCCGCTCAGCCATTGCGGAACAGAAAGCTGTAGGCGTTGAGTGCGGGCACGCCGCCCAGGTGGGCATACAGCACCTTCGAGCCGGCAGGGAACTCGCCTTGACGCACCATGTCGATCATTCCGTGCATGGACTTGCCCTCGTAGACCGGGTCGGTCAGCATGCCTTCCTGCCGCGCGCACAGGCGGATCGCCTCCAGCGTGCCGGCGTTGGGCAGGCCGTATTCGGGGCCGCCGTAGCGGGTGTCGAGCACCACGTCCTCGTCGGTGATCTCGCGACCCAGTTCGACCAGTTTGGCGGTGTTCTGCGCGATGCGCAGGATCTGCGCCTGCGTCTGTGCCGGCTTCGCGGAGGCGTCGATGCCGATCACGCGGTCGGCACGGCCGTCGGCCGCAAAGCCGACCACCATGCCAGCCTGCGTGCTGCCGGTGACCGAGCAGACGACGATGTAGTCGAACTTGAAGCCGAGCTCGGCCTCCTGCGCACGAACCTCTTCGGCAAAGCCGACGAAGCCCAGGCCGCCCAGCGGATGCTCGGAGCAGCCGGCCGGGATCGGGAACGGCTTGCCGCCGGCCTTGCGCACGTCTTCCATCGCCTGCTCCCAGCTCGGGCGGATGCCGATGTCGAAGCCGGCGGCGTCCAGGCGCACGTCGGCGCCGAGGATGCGTGACATCTCGATGTTGCCGACGCGGTCGTACACGGCGTCGGAATAGTTGACCCAGTTCTCCTGCACCAGCACGCACTTCATGCCCAGGTGCGCGGCGACGGCGGCGACCTGGCGCGTCTGGTTGGACTGGATGCCGCCGATCGACACCAGCGTGTCGCAGCCCTGAGCCAACGCCTCGGGAATCAGGTACTCGAGCTTGCGCGTCTTGTTGCCGCCGAAGGCCAGGCCGCTGTTGCAGTCTTCGCGCTTCGCATACAGGTCCACCTCGCCGCCGAGGTGTGCGCTCAGGCGCTTCAGGGGCTGGATCGGTGTGGGGCCGAAGGTCAACGAATGGCGTGGAAAACGTTTCAGGTTCATGGCTCTTGATCGTGAAGTTGCGGGCGGCGCCCAGGCATTCGATGCGGGCGAACAGGGAGGGTGTGCCGAAGCACATTCATCGCTGCCGATGACGCATGAATGGTAGGAAAGAAGGCGAACTTCAGGGTTGCAAAGTGAGCCGCGCCCGAGCAACGTTGCGATGAAATACGATTCGATTCATCGGAACAATTTCTACAGGATCCGCATGAGCGCAACAAAAGTTCGTGGGAAGCCATCGCCTCCAGGGCCTCTCCCGCACGAGATCGACCGAACCGACAAGGCCATCCTGCGCTCGCTGCAACGTGACGCCTCGATGTCGAACGTGGCGCTCGCGGCCAAGGTCAACCTCAGTGCGCCGGCGTGCCTTCGGCGCGTCGAGCGACTCAAGCAGATGGGGCTGATCACGGGCATCGTCGCGTTGCTGAACCCACAGGCGCTCGACGCCGGCATGCTCGTGCTGATCGGCGTCGTGCTCGATCGGTCGACGCCGCAGTCGTTTGCCGACTTCGAGAAGGCGGCCGTGACCGTGTCCGGTTGCATGGAGTGTCATGTGGTAACGGGCGAGTTCGACTACTTCATGCTGGTGCGCACGCGTGACAGTGACAGCTTCAACCGGCTGCACGCGGAGCAACTGCTGCACCTGCCCGGTGTGCGGCAGATACGATCGTTCATGGTGTTGAAGCAAGTGCTGTCGACGACTCGGTTCCCGATCTGAGCGTGACACGAGCCTCGTCGGGCTCATGATTTGTCCGCTGATCATTGGCAGCATCATTGCGCGTTGGCATGTCGATCGCGGCACGGCCGGCCTTGCGGGTCACTGGCGTGCCACGACGCGTGGCCGAGCACCGGCGCGGCCACCAGCAGCCCGAGGAACCACGGCGGCATCGCAACGACGACGATCGTCGCGATCATCGCGCCCCACAGCGGCATCAAGCCAGGACCGGGGAATGCAAGCAGACAGCGATCGTCCAAGTCGAAGACTTGTCTGACTTCGTCGATGACCTGCAGCACCACGTCGGCGGCAGGCTCGTACTTGAGATCCTCCAGGAGGTCGAGTCTCGGTCGGCTCGCTGCAAGTCGTGTGCGATCGCCCTGCGCAGTTTGTCTGCCTCCACTCGATCCTGACCCTGAGTGTCGTCGATCTCGGCGAAGCCGCTCCGCAGCGGCGCGGTCGCCATGCACTACAGGCGCGCGCGCTGACGCGGAGATGGGTCATGTCGCGTAGATTCCATCGAGAGGACGCCTTCCGGCGTTCGGCTTCTAAGCGCCTCTCATGTAAACCGTTCGATGCGCTGAACGACCGCTAGTGGCGAGACCGTTTTGCGGAAGGACCGCTGTGGGTCGGCAGTGCAATTTCGAGGCGTTGGATGTGGCCGTTCAGGCATGCCCGATGCCGCCGGGGCTCTCACGCGGACAGTCCGCGTCGGCTGATCTTCAGCGATCGGCCTCGGGCGGATTAACTTTGGAGATGCGCCGCGACGGATTCTCGAACCACCCTGGCCATCGAGGATTGCCGCATCACCAGTCGACCGTCGCGCCATTCCCACCGATGCGTCGGCCGCAACGCCTCGATGAACTCCACGTCGTGCGACGCGACGATGAGCGCCCCTTCGAAAGCTTGCAGCGCACCCTGCAGCACCAGGGTCGTGTCCAGATCGAGGTGATTGGTCGGTTCATCGAGCAACAGCATCCGGGCCGGTTCCTTGCGCCACAGTGCACAAGCCAGCGCGGCCTTCACACGTTCGCCTGCACTGAGCAGGCCCATCGGCAGCAGCACGCGTCCCGCGTCGAGACGCAGTCGGGCCAAGCGGGTTCTCAGCTCGCTGCCGCGCAATGGGCAGTCGAGCGTGCGCAGGCATTCGAGCAGCGAGCTGTGCGGCGGCAATGTGTCGCCGCCGTCTTGGTCGAGCGCGGCGGTTCGGACTTGTGTTGTCGCGCTCCCTTGCTGCGGTGCGAGCGCACCGGCGATCACGCGCAGCAGCGTGCTCTTGCCGCAGCCGTTCGGGCCAGTCACGGCGACACGTACTGGCCCGACGAGCGTTGCATCGATGAGCGGGCCACCGACGTGCGGGAGGCGCAGCCCCTGCAGTTGCAGTACCGGCTTGTCGGCCGGCACGCGACTGGTGGGCAGTGCCAGAGACATGGCCGGCGGCTGCTCCGCCCGCTCGGCGGCGGCGCGCACGGCGCCGTCCATCGACCGGCGCTTGTCGGCATCGCGTTGCGCGTCGCGTGCGGCGGTGGCTTCGGAGGTTTCGCGAAGGCAGTTGATCGTCATCGCGGGCAGATTGGCCGTGCGTGCCATGCGACGGCCGCGTGCCTGCCGCCGCTTGCGTGCGGCCTGTTCGCGACTCTGTTTGGCGAGCGCTGCGTCGCGCTCCGCGCGGGCATGCTGCAGGGCCGCTTGGGCGGCAGACGCATGGCCGTCTCGCAGGGCACGGTAGAGCGTGTAGTTGCCGCCGTACAGCGCCAGCCCGCGCGGGCTCAGTTCGGCAATGCGGTCCACGGCGCGCAACAGCTGCCGATCGTGGCTCACGACCACCACGGTTCGCTTGGCGGCCTGCAGCCATTCCAGCAGCCAGGCGCGGGCCTCCGCGTCGAGGTGGTTGCTGGGCTCATCGAGGATGACGCTGTGAGCGTCGGTCGCCATGGCGCCTGCCAGGGCCACGCGCATTCGCTCACCGCCGCTCAGGCCGGCCACCGCGTCTGCGGGCTGCAAGCCGGGCAGGCCCGCTTCGGCCAGGGCCTGCGCCACGCGGGCGGGCAGGTCCCAATGGCCATCGGCCAGGACCAGATCGTCCGGCGTTGCCAGCCCGGCCGCGACCCGCTCCACGGCTGCGAGCACCGGGCCGAGGCCCATCGCCTCGCCGACACTGCGTCTGTCCTGTGGCAGCAGCGGCGGGGCGACGAGGTGAACGCGGCCGCTGCGCCATGCCGTGCCGGCCGAGGGCATGCGGCCCGCAAGAATCTGCGCGAGCACGCTCTTGCCCACGCCGTTGCGGCCGACCAGCCCCAAGCGCTCGCGGCCGATGGACAAGTGCAGCGGCTCTTGCCACAGCGGCCTTCCATTGGGCAGATGCCACTGGACGTCGTGGAGCTGAAAAGAGCAGAGACCTGGTGTAGCAGGAGCAGGCGCTCCGGGCGCAGTGCGGCCCGTCGAGAACGATGACATTGCAAGCTTTCCGTTCGAACGAAGACATGCCACGCCGCAGGGCAGCGTGGAACGGCATCCGGGGGAAGGCTTACATCCGCATGGGAATCGTGCTCGGGGCAGTGAAGGGGCGCGATCTTAGCGAGCGGCTCTTGTCGCGTCAACGCGCCGCGCTTTGCCTTGACTGCATTGCGCTCGGCAGCGCAGTCCGAAACAGTCAATCAACGTCTGTTGTCGAGCCGATGAACTCGCTCTGATTGATATTGAGTTCGGCAAACTTGCGGTACAGGGTGGAGCGAGCCAGTCCAAGCACGTGCGCCACTTTGTTGACCTTCCGGTATTTGCGCAGCATGCCGACGATGATCTGACGCTCGTAGTCGCGCAGTGATGCAAGGCTTTCGTCGGGAGAGGCTGGCGCGCCCCTGGTATCGGCGTCCGCGCTGCCACCGTGTAGTACCTCCGGTGGCAGGCAGTCTCTGTCGATGGTCCCATCGGCGCACAGCATTGCCACTTCGATTGCATTGCGCAGCTCGCGCGCATTGCCTGGCCAGTGATAACAGCTCAGCGCGTCGTAAGCTTTGGGCGTGATGTCCACGGATTGGAGGCCGTGCTTGCGGCGCACGGTCTCGGCAAACTGATCCGCCAGCAGGTTGATGTCACATGGGCGCTCCCGCAGCGGCTTGATGGTCCGCTGCACCACCTTGAGGCGGAAGTACAGATCTTGGCGGAAGCGGCCTTGCGCGATCAAGTGCTCGAGGTCGCGGTGCGTGGCGGCGACGATGCGGCATGACGCGTGTCGCGTCTCGCACGAGCCGACGCGCTGAAAGCTGCCGTCTTCCAGCACGCGCAGCAAAGCCGCTTGCATCGCGGGCGGAAGCTCGCCGACCTCGTCCAGAAAGAGCGTGCCACCCTGGGCAGACTCGAAGTAGCCCGCGCGACCGCGTGGATCGGCGCCGGAGAACGCGCCTTTCACATAGCCGAAGAAGGTGCTTTCCATCAGGTGTTCACTGATGGCCCCGCAGTTCACCGCGAGATACGGCTCATTGCGGCGCCTGCTGCAGGCGTGCACATGGCGAGCGAGGAGCTCCTTGCCGGTCCCCGTCTCGCCGATGATCAGCAGGTTCACATCGGCCGTGGCAATGCGTTGCAGATCGTCGAGCATGCGCCGCGTCTGCGGGTCGCGCGACGCGAACTCGCCGAAGCGGCCGATCGATTCGACCGTCGTGGAAAGCGCCGGCCTTTCCTCGTGGCGGAACACCTTCGGGTAACCGGCGGGCTTCGCGAGCAGCACGATCGAGCCGATGCACGCGCCGGTGCCGGGGGCCTTGACTTCGATCGTTGCTTGCACGGCGACCACCGCGTCGCGAGCGGACGAGCCCCAGCGCTCGGCGACTTGCCGGCACCGCTCGCTCGGCGAATGCATCACGGGCCGGCCGGCGTGATCGAGCGCGAGCATGTCGTCGTGCGGATAGTGGCGGGCGGTTTCGCTGAAGGCGCTCAGAATGAGACGACGCTCCAACTCGCGGTGCAGCGCCATGCGCGCCTGGATCGAATTGGCTACCGACACCGTCAGCCCCAGCGCTTGATCGCGGAAGTCGGTCTCGACGGTGGTGAAGTCGATGATGCCGAGCAGGGTCTGTCCGTCTGTGTCAAAGATCGGCGCTGCGGCGCAGGACCACGAATGCCAGTGCTCGCAGAAGTGCTCGGTCGCGAAGACGTGGACCGGTTGACCCTTCGCAAGCGCGGTGCCCATGCCGTTGGTCCCGGCCGCCATCTCGGTCCATTCGGAGCCCACGACGATGCCGGAGTGGGTCGCCGCACGCTCGCGCACCTTCTGGTTGCCGGTGATGTGCAACACGGTCCCGGTGCGCTCGGTCAGGATCATGATGCCGGGCACGTCCACCAGGAAGTGGCCGACATCCTGCACGATGGGCACCGAGGTCTCCAGAAGCAACTGCTCGGCCTTGCGGCGGTGCCGGAACTCCTCGTCGCTGAGCCGCCGTCCCTTGGTCATCGCGACGTCGACGCCGAGCGCGGTGCAGCGCTGCCACTCACCGACCAGAAGCTGGTGGTAGGGGGTGCGGCATTCCTCGACGTCGATCAGCCCGGCGTTGAAGCGCTCCCACAGGCTGTGGACGCCGCGCAGGTCCTTGTGGAAGCCCACGTAGGGACTTGAGTCGGGCTTCATGGCGTCTCCTGGCCCGCATTGGAGCGGGTTGGCGAGATTCGATCAAGCCAGCCAAATCCCTGATGGCAAGCGCCCGGTGTCCCGCAAATCGGACACGGCGGGGTTCGTCTTGCCGGTGTCCGAGCACTGGGACAGCCGTGTCCACGCCAAGACAGACGAATCGGCCTGAACAGGCGTCGCGGCGCCCGCGCGGCGGGTCCGTGCGCTGAAGGCTCTGGTGAAAGCCCTGAGTTCTGTGGTCCGCGCCGGGTGGTCTGCGATGTGCAAAAGGAAGCCTGCCACAGCGCATCGCATGACCCGCAAGGCTTGCGTGATCCGGCATTCAAGTCACATGAAGGAGAGTGAGACATGACAGCTTCCCAATCTGCCCCGACCCCCGCCGCGCAGCGCTTCGACGCGGTCGTGATCGGCGCCGGCGTCGCCGGCTTGTACCAGTTGCACCAGTTGCGCAAGCAGGGGTTGAAAGTGCGCGTCTACGACACCGCCTCGGATGTCGGTGGCACCTGGTACTGGAACCGCTACCCCGGCGCCAAGTTCGACTCGGAGTCCTACATTTACCAGTACCTGTTCGATGAGCAGCTGTACAAGGACTGGTCGTGGAGCGAACGCTTCCCGGGGCAGGCCGAGATCGAGCGCTGGCTGCAATATGTCACCGAGCGGCTGGACCTGCGGCGCGACATCCAGTTCAACACCACCGTCATCCGTGCGCAGTACGACGAGTCGCGCGGCCGCTGGCAGATCAACACCAGCGGCGGCGAGCAGATCGATGCGCAGTTCTTCATCACCTGCGGCGGCATGCTCTCGGCACCGATGGAAAGGGTCTTTGCGGGCCAGGATGCGTTCAAGGGACGCATCTTCCACACCGGCCGCTGGCCGCGCGAGACACTGGACTTGTCGGACAAGCGGGTGGGCGTGGTCGGCATCGGCGCAACCGGCATCCAGGTCATCCAGACCATTGCCGACAAGGTCAAGCAGCTGAAGGTGTTTGTCCGCACGCCGCAGTACGTGCTGCCGATGAAGAACCCGAAGTACGGTCAACGCGAAGTCGCCAAGTACAAGGCGCGATTCGAGGAACTGCGCAGCAACCTGCCCAACACCTTCACCGGCTTCGAGTACGACTTCGTGCACCAGTGGGCCAAAGATTCGCCAGAGAAGCGCCGCGCAGTCCTGGAGGAGATCCACGCCGACGGCTCATTGAAGCTGTGGCTGGCCTCGTATGCCGAGATGTTCTTCGACGAGAAGGTGAGCGAAGAGATCTCGGAGTTCGTGCGCGAGAAGATGCGCGAGCGCCTGAAGGACAAGCGCCTGTGCGACCTGCTCATCCCCAAGGACTATGGCTTCGGTACGCACCGGGTGCCGCTGGAGACGAACTACCTGGAGGTCTACCACCGGCCCAATGTCGAGGCGGTGAGCGTCAAGTCCAACCCCATCCAGCAAATCGTGCCGCAGGGCATCCAGCTGGCCGATGGCACCGTGCACGAGTTGGACGTGATCATCTTGGCCACGGGCTTCGACGCCGGCACCGGTGCGCTCACCCGCATCGACATCCGTGGCCGCGAGGGCCGCTCGCTGCGCGACGATTGGTTCACCGAGATCCGTACCACGATGGGTCTGGCCAAGCACGGCTATCCCAACCTGTTGACCACGGCGGTGCCTCTGGCGCCGTCGGCCGCACTGTGCAACATGACCACCTGCCTGCAGCAGCAGACCGAGTGGATCAGCGGCCTGATCGGCCACATGCAAGCCACCGGCAAGACGGTGGTCGAGCCCACCGCCGAGGCCGAGGACGCCTGGGTACGCCACCACGACGAGACCGCCGGCGCCAATCTCATCTCCAAGACGTCGTCCTGGTACGTGGGCTCCAACGTGCCGGGCAAGCCGCGGCGCGTGCTGTCCTACACCGGCGGGGTGGGTGAGTACAAGCGGCGTTGTGGCGAGGTGGCCAAGGCCGGCTATCCCGGCTTCGACATGCAGTGACCGCCAACGGCGCGCCGGCCGCGAGCCGGTCGCGCCCCCAACCCTGACTCCTGGAGAGCATTGATGAGCCAACAACTGAAGTCGGCACTCGACACCGTGCTGCAACAAGCCGTGAAAGGCAACCCCAACGTGCCCGGCGTGGTGGCCATGGTCACCGACCGGAACGCCAACCTGTACGAAGGGGCGGCGGGCGTGCGCCGCCTGGGCGATGCCACGCCGATGACCGCCGACAGCACCTTCGCGATCTTCTCGACCACCAAGGCGATCACCGCGACCGCGGCGCTGCAACTGGTGGAAAGCGGCCAGCTCGACCTGGATGCCCCGGCGCAGACGTACGCGCCGGCCATCGGCAAGCTGCAGGTGATCGAGAGTGTGGACCTGCAGGGCAACGCCAAGCTGCGCCCGCCGCGCAGCCAGGTGACCACGCGACAGCTGCTCACCCACACCGGCGGCTTCGGCTACGACTTCTTCAACGAGAACTACAAGCGCCTGGCCGACGCGGGAAAGCAGCCCAGCGTCATCACCGCTTCTCGCGCAGCGCTCGAGACGCCGATGCTGTTCGATCCTGGCGAGCGCTGGGAGTACGGCACCAACATCGACTGGGTGGGTCAGGTGGTGGAGGGCATCACCGACCGCCGCCTTGGCGAGGTTTTCAGGACCCGCATCTTCGATCCACTGGGCATCCAGGACATGACCTTCGAGATCGACGACCGCATCCGTGCCCGCCTGGCCAGCATGCATGCACGCCACCCCGACGGCCACCTGGAGGCGATGGACTTCGAGCTGCCGGCCAAGCCCGAAGTGCATTTCGGCGGCCACGGCCTGTACGGCACGGTAGGCGACTACATGAAGTTCATCCGCATGTGGCTGAACGATGGCGCCGGCGGCAACGGGCGGGTACTGAAGGCGGAGACGGTGGAGATGGCTTGCCGCCGCCACCTCGATCCGAAGCTGAAAGTGACCATGCTGCCGGGCGTGATCAAGACGCTGTCAAACGACGCCGAGTTCTTCCCCGGCCAACCCAAGGCCTGGTCGCTGGCGTTCATGATCAACGAGGAGCGGGCCCCCACCGGTCGTCCGGCTGGCGCGCAGGGGTGGGCCGGTCTGGCCAACCTCTTCTACTGGATCGACCGGCAGAACGGCCTCGGGGGTTTCTGGGCAACGCAGATCCTGCCGTTCGGCGATCCGGCGTCGTTCGTCGGCTACATGAACCTTGAGTCGGCCACATACAGCGCCGTCAAGGGCTGAGGTCCCAAGACACGGCGCAGGGGCGGCAAGCAGACCGCTTGCGAGATGCCAGGTGTGCTCGTGTCCTCGGTCGCGCATCGACGCTGCGGCCCGGCGGGCACGCTGGCCGCTTCGACAGACGAAGACCAGCGGCACACCACTGGCACGCAGCCACTCGGCGGCGTGTGCACTCAATCGTGCCATCGGCACGTTGAAGGCCGTTCGCCCGCCATGCTGGAATCCTCCGTCCGCGGCGCATTCGCGGGCTTCCCGAACGTCCACCAAAGTGGCATCCGGGTGCCAACGTAGGAAGGCGTCGAGCGCCGCGGTGTCAGGGATCGCGTGATCCGGGCCGAGCGGCTGCGCGGCAAACGCAGCGCCGCAGCGCGTGATGGCGTCGCAGGCGGCCGCTATCGTTGCCGTGTCCACGAGCGGGCCGAACGACATGCGGATCGCCGAGGCGCTGCGCGACCGTGGAAGGTGCATCGCCTCCAGCACATGGCTGGACGTGGCCTGACCCGACGAACAGGCGCTGCCCGCGCTGACGCGAATGCCGGCGGCGTCGAACAGCTGAAGCAGTTCGGGGCTGGCGTGGCCAGGCACCGAGAAGTTCAGCGTCGTCGGCAAGGCCTTGTCGAAAGGCGTGTTGAATTGCAGACCCAGGAAGGCAGCGCGCAGCGCGTCGGCCAACTGGTCGCGCATGGCTCTCAGCTCATCCGGATGGCGCAGCGTGCGGTCGCCTTCGAGCCCGTCCAGCACGGCGCCCAATGCGGCAACGCCGGCCATGTTCTCGGTACCTGAACGCCAGCCGGCTTCCTGTCCGCCGCCCACCATCAAGGGCGTGAAGGGCGACCCCGCGCGCACGTACAGCATGCCGATGCCCTTGGGGGCGTAGAGCTTGTGGCCGGAGAAGGGCGCGTAGTCGATGCGCGTGGCTGCCAAGTTCAGCGGCAGCTTGCCGAGCGCCTGCACGCCGTCGACCAGCCAGTAGGCTGGGCTGCAGGTCGCGGCCAGCGCGCCTTCGATGCCGGCGAGGTCGGAGATGACGCCGGTCTCGTTGTTGGCTGCCATCGTGCACACCAGCCCGCACTCGGGCGCGACGGCGTGCAAGTGGGACAGGTCATGCCGGCCGTCACCATCGACCGGCAGCTCGAGGATCTCGAGGTCCAGTCCGAGCAGGCGATTCCAGTGCGCGAGACTCTCGGGCACCGCTTTGTGTTCGGTCGCGCCGTGCAGCAGCCAGCGGCCGATGGGCTGTCCACGAGCACGGCGCTCGCGCAGCGCGACCAGCGCCGACAACACGGCAGTGTGGATGCCTTCGGTGGCGCCGCTGTTGAACATCAGGCGACCGTCTCCGGCACCGAGCACGCGCGCCGCCTTCGTCCGCACTGCCTCGAGCACGGCCTTCGCGCGCAGCCCTGCCTCGTGTGTGCTGCTGGGGTTCCCGAAGTCCTGCTCCATCACCTGCTTGGCGGCGTCTACCGCCGCCGCGAGCACGTGGTTGGTGGCATTGCTGTCGAGATAGATGTCGGTCGCCATGACGGGCAAGAAGGATTCTGTTCGGCAGCAGTGTGCATCGTCGTAGCGGTGAAGACATACCAAGTCAAACCTTGAATCGTCCACTGCATAGAATGAACGTTCCCCAAATGCTCTAATTGGTGGTATGAACTCACTCGACAAATTCGATCAAGCGATCCTCACCGCTCTGCAGGAGGACGGCGCGCTGTCGATCGCGGCGTTGAGCGAGCGCATAGGCTTGTCCACCACGCCGTGCTGGAAGCGCGTCAAGCGTCTCGAGGACGAAGGCTTCATCGAAAAGCGGGTCGCCATCGTCAACCGCAAGAAGGTCGGCCTCGGCGTCACCGTGTTCGTCAGCGTGCGCACGGGCCAGCACGACGAGAAGTGGTTGAAGAAGTTCGCCGCGGCGGTGGCGACGCTGCCCGAGGTGCTGGAGTTCCACCGCATGAGCGGCGACGTCGACTACCTGCTGAAGGTGGTCACGACCGATATCGACGGCTACGACGCCTTCTACAAGAAGCTGATCCGGGCGGCGCAGCTGACCGGCGTCTCGTCGGCGTTCTCGATGGAGCAGATCAAGTCTACGACGGCGCTGCCGCTGGGCGTCATTGGCCGGTCCCGCTGAGGCCGACCGCCAATAAGCTATCCAGCACAAAGTATTTGCAATTGGCATACTCCATGCATGATGATCCGCATCTTGCATGATTGAGTCATGGAACCGCGCCAACTTGAAGCCTTCGCCGCTGTGATGTCGACCGGAAGCGTCACCGGCGCGGCACGCTTGCTGGCGCGTTCGCAGCCGGCCATCACGCGCCTGGTGCAGGAGCTCGAAGCCGAGATCGGCTACGCCCTCTTCACGCGCCACGGCCCGCGCGTCACGCCCACGGCGCAGGGTTTTCTGCTGCATGAGGACGCCGAGCGCGCGCTCGCCGGGCTGCGACAGCTCCACCTCCGCGCGGCCGAGATCGCGCGTGGCGATGCGCCGCCCCTGCTGCTCGCAGCGACATCGGCGCTGGCGGTCGGTCTGCTGCCGCAGGCCTTGAAGCGCGTCGAAGCGCAGACGGGGCCGGCACCGATCCAGCTGCGCACCGGCGCGCCCGAGCAGGTGCTGCAGTCGGTGCTGACCGGTGCCGTGCAGCTCGGCGTTTGCAGCCTGCCACTGGCGCACCGCGGCCTGAAGGTGCACTGGATCGCGCAGCTGCCGTGCGTGGCGGTGCTGCCGCAGCGTGATCCGCTGGCCAAGCACGCGGTCGTGCCGCTGGCCGCACTGGCACAGCGGCGCATCGTCACGATGAGCAATCCGTTCCGTTTGCGCCACCGCCTCGATGCCGAACTGGCGCGCGCCGGCCGTGTATCCGATCGACACGCCGCGCTGATCGAGACGAACTCATCGACCAGCGCCCAGGCTCTGGTGCGCGCCGGCCTCGGTGTCGCGGTGCTGGAGCCGCTGACGGCGCACGGTACGCCGCTGGCCGGCCTGGTCGTGCGCCCCATTGATACCGACATCCCGTTTTTCTTCGGCGTCGTCACGCCGGAATCGCGGCCGCTGACCGACTCCGTGCAAGCGCTGGCCGATGCCTTGCTGCAAGCGGCCGCTGCGTTGCCGGGGTTCGTGCAGCGCGACTTGGCCGACCATGCGCGGCTGCTGGACGACGGCGCCGTCAAGCGCGCTGCTTCGCGGAAACCCATTCGATGAGCGAAGCACCGTCCGCCGGCCTGCCGGCGCTCGAAGCGCGGTTGCGCCAAGACCTGCAGTGGCTGGGCGTGCCGGCGCGGCGCTGGGTGCCGACAGCGCCGCGCTCCGAAGTGCCCGACGCGACCGAGGTGCTCGACGTGGCCATCGTCGGCGGTGGCATGGCCGGCCTCGCGTTGGCCGCGTCGCTCACGCACCTGGGTATCCAGGCACGCATCTTCGATCGCGCGCCCGCAGGTTTCGAAGGGCCGTGGGCCACCACCGCGCGCATGGAAACGCTGCGTTCGCCGAAAGAGCTGACCGGGCCGGCGCTGGGCTTGCCGGCGCTGACCTTTCGCGCCTGGTTCGAAGCCCAGTTCGGGCTTGCGGCCTGGGACGCGATGGACAAGATCCCGCGCCTGCAATGGGCCGACTACCTGCGCTGGTACCGGCAGGTGCTCGGTCTGGACGTGCGCAACCGCCAGCGCGTGCTCGCTGTGCGCCCGCGCGCCGATGGCCTGGTGCAGCTGGATTTGTCGGATGAGAACCGCGACGGACAGCCCTACCGGGTGCTGGCCCGTCATGTCGCGCTGGCCGCGGGCCGCGACGGCCTCGGTGGCCCGTGGGTGCCCGAATGGGCCCACGCACTGCCACGCGAACGCTGGAAGCACTCGTCCGACGAGTGGGAGGGCGCATCGCTGCGGGGTCTGCGTGTGGCCGTCATCGGCGGCGGCGCGTCGGCGATGGATGCCGCCGCCACCGCGCTGGAGAGCGGCGCCCGGCGTGTCGACCTGCTGATCCGCCGGCCCGACCTGCCGCGCATCAACAAGGGCAAGGGGGCCGGCAGTCCCGGCATGGCCCACGGCTTCTGGACCCTGCCTGACGAATGGAAGTGGCGCCTTCGTCACTACATCAACGTGCAGCAGGTGCCGCCACCGCACGGCAGCACGCTGCGCGTGTCGCGTCATGCGAACGCCTTCTTCCACCTCGGCGCGCCGGTGCGTTCGGCCGTGCTGCGCACCGACGGCGCGCTGCGTGTGGACACCGCGAAGGGGCCGCTGGCGACTGACATGCTGATCTTCTGCACCGGCTTTCGCACCGACTGGTCGCTCCGCCCCGAGTTCGCGCCGTTCGCACCGCATGTGCGGCTGTGGCAGGACCGCTTTACGCCGCCGGCCGGCGAAGAAGACGCCGAGCTCGCCACTTCGCCCGATCTCGGGCCGCTGTTCGAGTTCCAGGAAAAAACGCCGGGCGCCTGCCCGGGGCTGGACCGTGTGCACTGCTTCTGCTACCCCGCGGCGCTGTCGCATGGCGCGGCCACTGGCGACATTCCGCAGATCAGCGACGGTGCGCAGCGGCTGGCGCGTGGCCTGGCGGGGCGGTTGCTGTCCGAAGACGTGGCGCAGCACTTCGCGGCGATGGGCCGCTACGACGAGCCCGAGCTGATCGGCGACGAGTGGACGCTCGCGGCATTTCCGGCCTACGTGGCCTGCGATGACTGCAGCGAGGGCACCCGGTGACCGGCTGGCTGCTGCGCCGCCTCGCGCAGGCGGCGCTGGTCGTGCTGCTGATGACGGCGATCGTCTTCGTCGGCCTGCACGCGATCGGCAACCCGATCGACATCCTGATCGGCGAAGACCTGAACCAGCAGGAGCGGCTGCAGGCCATCGCTCGCCTCGGGCTCGACCAGCCGCTGTGGCGCCAGTACCTCGCCTTCGTCGACGGGGCGCTGCACGGCCAGCTCGGCAAGAGCTTCGTCTACCAGGAAGACGCGATCCGCCTGATCCTGCATCGTTTGCCCGCGACGATGGAACTCGCGGTCGGTGCGTTGCTGCTGGCAGTCGCGATCGGCGTGCCACTCGGGCTGTTCGCCGGCATGAAGCCCGACCACCCGCTGGCCAAGGCCCTGATGGCGGCGAGCATCGTCGGCTTCTCGCTGCCCGCGTTCTGGGTCGCACTGATGTTCATCATGGTCTTCAGCGTGCAGCTCGGCTGGCTGCCGGCCAGCGGCCGCGGTGCCACGCGCGAGCTGTTCGGCGTGCAGTGGTCGTGGCTCACGCTCGACGGCCTTCAGCATCTGATCCTGCCAGCGTTCAATCTTGCGCTGTTCAAGATCTCGCTGGTGCTGCGACTCACGCGCGCCGGCGTGCGCGAAGTACTGCCGCAGGAATTCGTCAAGTTCGCGCGCGCCAAAGGCTTGTCGCCGGCGCGCGTGGTGGGGGTGCACGTGCTGCGCAACACCTTGATCCCGCTCGTCACCGTGCTCGGCCTGGAACTGGGCTCGACGATCGCCTACGCGGTGGTGACCGAGACCATCTTCGCCTGGCCCGGCGCCGGCAAGCTGATCCTCGACAGCATCAACAGCCTCGACCGGCCGGTGGTCGTCGCCTACCTGATGGTGGTGGTGGTCATCTTCGTCACGCTGAACCTGGTGGTGGACCTGCTCTACAAGCTGCTCGACCCGCGCGTGCGGCTGGAGGGCGCGCGATGAACTGGCGCCCTCGCTTCGACGAGCACTCGATCTGGTGGCGCGTGGCCGCCGACTTCCTGCGTTCGCGCGTCGCCATCGCCGGGCTCGCAGTGCTGGCGCTGGTCGCGCTGGCCGCGATCGCGGCACCGTGGATCACGCCGCAGAACCCCTACGACCTGATGCAGCTCGACGTGCTGGACGCGCGCCTGAAGCCCGGCACGCCCAGCAGCGCCGCTGGCTACACCTACTGGCTCGGGACAGACGGCCAGGGCCGCGACCTCTATTCGGCCATCGTCTACGGGCTGCGCATCAGCCTGCTCGTCGGCATCGGCTCGGCGGCGATTGCGGCGGTGCTCGGCACCGGGATCGGCCTGCTCGCGGCCTACGCCGGCGGCAAGGTCGACGCGGCGCTGATGCGGCTGGTGGACCTGCTGTTGTCGTTCCCGACCATCCTGATGGCGCTGATGATCCTGGCCTATGTCGGCAAAGGCGTCGGCAACGTGGTGCTGACGCTGGTGCTGCTCGAATGGGCTTACTACGCGCGTACCGCACGCGGCCAGGCGCTGGTCGAAACGCGCCGCGACTACGTCGAAGCGGCGCGCGGGCAGGGGATCCCGCCGTGGCGCATTCTCAGCGGCCACATCCTGCCGAACTGCCTGCCGCCGCTGCTGGTGATCGGCGCGTTGCAGATCGCGCGCGCGATCACGCTCGAGGCGACGCTGTCGTTCCTCGGGCTGGGCGTGCCGATCACCGAGCCGTCGCTGGGGCTGCTGATCTCCAACGGCTACCAGTACCTGCTGTCGAACGAGTACTGGATCAGCTTCTTCCCCGGCGTGGCGCTGCTGACCACCATCGTCGCGATCAACCTGGTGGGCGACCAGCTGCGCGACGTGCTGAATCCAAGGCTGCAGCGATGACAGCAGACGCGCCCACGCTCGAACTGCGCAACCTGCAGACGCGCTTCCACACGCGCGACGGCGTGCTGCCGGTGGTCGACGGCGTGTCGTTCACGCTCCGTCGCGGCAAGGTGCTGGGGCTGGTCGGTGAATCGGGCTCGGGCAAGTCGGTGACCGGCTTCTCGATCATGGGGCTGGTCGACCCGCCGGGGCGCGTCGAAGGCGGCCAGGTGCTGTTCCAGGGCAGCGACCTGCTGCAGATGTCGAACGCCGAACGGCGCGCATTGCGCGGCGACCGCATCGCGATGATCTTCCAGGACCCGATGGCGACGCTGAACCCGGTGCTGCGGGTCGACACCCAGATGATCGAGACGGTGCTGGCGCACCGCAGCGTCTCGACGGCGGCCGCGCGCCGGCAGGCCGCCGACACGCTGGCGCTGATGGGCTTGTCCAATGCGGAAGAGCGGCTGCGTGCCTACCCACACCAGTTGTCGGGCGGCATGCGCCAGCGCGTCGCGATCGCGATCGCGCTGCTGCACGCGCCCGACCTGATCATTGCCGACGAGCCGACCACGGCGCTGGACGTGACGATCCAGGCGCAGATCCTGTCCGAGATGCAGAAGCTGGTGGCCGCGCGCGGCACCTCGCTGATCTGGATCAGCCATGACCTCTCGGTGGTGGCCGGCCTGGCCGACGAGATCGCGGTGATGTACGCGGGCCGGATCGTCGAGCACGGCACGGTCGACCAGGTGCTGGACAACCCGCAGCATCCGTACACGCAGGGCCTGATCGGCAGCCTGCCGAGCGCGAACACGCGAACCCAGCGCCGGGGCGCGCGGCTGCGTCAGATTCCCGGCATGGCGCCGAATCTGCTGCAGATGCCTGCCGGCTGTGCCTTTGCACCGCGCTGCGCGCGTGCCAGCGCGGCCTGCGCCACAAGACCTGAGATGAGCGCACCACGCGCCGATGTGCCGAGCCACCGCGTGCGCTGCGTTCACCCCGGCCCGGTGGCCGCGGAGGCCTCGGCATGAGCACCTCGACCGCGCTGCCTCTGGTCGACCTGCAAGGCGTCAGCAAGCGCTTCGGCGCGCAGCCGCCGCCGGGAGCCGTCGGAAAAGCCTTGCGACGACTCGGCTGGCGCAAACCACCGGTGGTGACGCACGCCGTCGATGGCGTGGACCTGGCCGTGCGCCCGGGCGAGGTTGTTGGCCTGGTCGGTGAATCCGGCTGCGGCAAGTCCACGCTGGGCCGCATCGCTGCGGGTTTGCTGGCGCCGTCAGAAGGCAGCGTGCAGGTCGACGGTCAGCCGCTGCAAGACCTGAACGCCGACGCGCGCCTCGCCGCGAGACTGCGCGTGCAGATGGTGTTCCAGGACCCGTTCGCGAGCCTGAACCCGCGCCTGCGCGTCTCGCGCATCGTCGGCGAAGCGGCGCGGCTGCATGGGCTGACCGACGCGGCGGGCGAGGACGACTACGTCAGCGCGCAGTTGCAGCGTGCCGGGCTCGACCCGGCGCTGCGCCACCGCTATCCGCACCAGTTCAGCGGCGGCCAGCGCCAGCGCATCGGCATCGCACGCGCGCTGGCGGTGCAGCCGAAGATGCTGGTGTGCGACGAAGCGGTGGCGGCGCTCGACGTGTCGATCCAGGCGCAGATCCTGAACCTGTTCATGGACCTGCGCGACGAGCTCGGCCTGGCCTATCTCTTCATCAGCCACGACCTCGGCGTGATCCGCCACCTGTGCGACCGCGTCGCCGTGATGTACCTCGGCCGAGTGGTGGAGAGTGCGCCCGTCGACGAACTCTTCGCGCGGCCCAACCACCCGTACACGCGCGCGCTGCTGGCCGAGATCCCGCGCATCGACCAGCGGCGCACGGCGTTCAACACCATCCGCGGCGAGATCCCCAGCCCGATCACGCCGCCGTCGGGCTGCCACTTCCACCCGCGCTGCCCGCAGGCCATGCCACGCTGCAGCAGCGAGGTGCCCACGCTGCGCGGCATCGCGATCCACCACGCCAGCGCCTGCCATCTCAACGATGCGGCCTGACCTCAATTCTTTGCAAGGACGTCCCATGAACTATCGCAAGCTTTTCGTGCTGGCCACCGGCCTGCTGGTCGCGGGCACCGCCGCGACCGCGCAGACGCTGTCGATCGGCTTTGCCGACCCGGTCTCGTCGGTCGACCCGGAGCTCAACAACCACGCCGGCGACCGCTCGCTCGCGCTGCACTTCTGGGACTCGATCATCAACTCGCGCGACGGCGGCAAGCTCGAGCCCGCGCTGGCGTCGAGCTGGAAGGCGCTCGACGATCGCACCTGGGAATTCAAGCTGCGCAGCGACGTCAAGTGGCAGGACGGCACGCCGTTCACCGCCGACGACATCGTGTTCTCGTTCCAGCGCGCCCGCAACGTGCCGGGCACGGTGGCGTCGTACACCGGCGCGCTGCGCACGGTCGAGTCGACGACCGCGAAGGACGCGCAGACCATCGTCATCAAGACCAACACGCCGAACCCGATGCTGCCGCTGGACATCGCGTCGATCTACATTGTCAGCAAGCACGTCGGCGAAAAGTCCAAGACCGAGGACTACAACGCCGGCCGCGCGGTGATCGGCACCGGCCCGTACAAGTTCGTCTCGTACAGCCCTGGCGACCGCACGGTGTTCGAACGCAGCTCGACCTACTACGGCCCGAAGCCGCTGTGGGACAAGGTCAACTACCGCTTCATCAACAACGGCGCCGCACGCACCGCGGCGCTGCTGGCCGGCGACGTCGACGTGATCGACAAGGTCGCGGTGACCGACGTCGACAAGCTCCGCAAGACGCCGTCGGTCAGCGTCTACACCTACCCCGGCCTGCGCGTGCTGCTGCTGCAGCCGAGCCATCGGTCGGGGCCGAACGAGTTCATCACCGACAACGCCGGCAAGCCGCTGGCGAAGAACCCGCTGCAGGACCTGCGCGTGCGCCTGGCGCTGTCGCTGGCGATCAACCGCAAGGCGATCGCCGACCGTGTGCTGCAAGGCACCGTGACCGAAGCCAACCAGTGGATGCCCAAGAACACCTTCGGCTACAACCCGGAGGTCAAGGACATTCCGTACAACCCCGATCAGGCAAAGAAGCTGCTGGCCGACGCCGGCTTTGCGCAGGGCTTCCAGCTCAGCATCCACGTGCCCGGTGACCGCTACCCGCAGGCGCCGGAGACGGTGCAGGCGGTGGCCCAGTTCTGGACCCGCATCGGCGTGAAAACCAAAGTCGAGGTCGTGCCCTGGTCGGTGTATTCGAGCCGCGCCACGAAGAACGACTACGCCGTCAGCGTGATCGCGTGGGGCAACGGCACCGGCGAGGCCGGCTACGGTCTGCTGCAGACGCTGGCCACCAACGACGCCAAGCGCGGCCGCGGCGCCAACAACTGGGGGCGCTACAGCAACGAGTCGGTCGACAGGGCGCTGGACGCGGCGACGGTGGAGTTCGACGCGCCGCGACGCGAAGCAATGTTCCGGCATGCCGTGAAGCTGGTGACCGATGACGTGGGCCACATCCCGCTCTTTCACTACCAGAACATCTGGGCTGCGAAGAAGGGCTTGAAGGTCGTGCCGCTGCTGAGCGATCGCACATCGGCGATGCAGGTGGCCCCGGTTGGCAAGTGAGGCCGCAGCGATGCTGCGGGTCACGCCCGAAGACGCACTGATCGACGTGCCGCGCCGCATCGCGGTGACGGCGCTGTCGCCCGGCGAAGAGGTCGTGCTGCACGCCCGCACCGTGCGTGGGCCGGGGGTGGTCTGGCGATCGGCCGCAGTCTTTCGCGCGGATGGCCACGGTGAGGTCGACCTCGAGCGCGACGCTCCAGTTGACGGCAGCTACGCCGGCGTGTCGGCGATGGGCCTGATCTGGTCGCAGGAGCCCGAGCAGGCCGGCGCACCACGCGACGTGTTCGCCGCCGAACCTGCGGCGCTCTTGAGCACCGAGATCACGGTTCAGCGTCATGGATCACTGCCGCTGCACGGTCGTCTCCTGCAGCGCCTCGCAGGCCCCGGCGTGACGCGCCGCGAGCTCCGCGAGGACGGCCTCGTCGGCACGCTGTTCCAGCCCCCGGACCGCGCCGACGGGCGTGCGCACCCCGCCATCCTGGTGCTCAACGGCTCGGGCGGCGGCATCAACGAGCCGCGCGCCGCGCTCTATGCGTCACACGGTTATGCGGCGCTCGCGCTGGGCTATTTCAAGGCGCAGGGGCTGCCGGACTACATCTCGAACACGCCGCTCGAGTATTGCGAGGGCGCGCTCGCGTGGCTGCACGGCACGCTGCGGCCGTGGCAGGGCTTCGTCGCGGTGAGCGGCCAGTCGCGCGGCGGCGAACTGGCGCTGCTGCTGGGGTCGACGTTCCCGCAGTTCGTGTCGGCGGTGATCGGCTACGTGCCCGCGGCGCTGGTGCACAGCGCGCAGAACGCCTGCGACCCGAAGACCGGCCGCGAAGGCCCGGCGTGGATCTTTCGTGGCCGGCCGCTGCCGCACCTGTGGCAAGACAATCGCACGGCCACCTGGGCACCGTGGGACGGTGGCCCATCGCCGCGCCGTCACGCCGACGCCCTCTTGACCGCGCTGCAAGACACCGATGCGGTCGAGCGTGCGCGCATCCGCGTCGAGAATATCCGCGGCCCGGTGCTGCTGCTGTCGGCCACCGACGATGGCTCGTGGCCCTCGAGCGTCTACGGCCGCATGGTCGTCGAGCGGCTGGCCCGCTTCCAGCGTCCGTTTGGGGTCGAGCACCTGGACTTCGAAGGGGCAGGGCATTCGATCGTCTTTCCCTACGTCCCGACCACGCAACTCGTCTACGCCCACCCGGTGTCCGGCCGGCTCAGTACCACGGGCGGCACGCCGGCTGCGAACGCGCAGGCCGACGAAGCCTCGTGGGCGGGGGTGCTGCACTTCCTCGATAGAGCACTCGATCAAACACCTTGAAAGCACTGCCATGTCCGATGTCATCGACGCCCTCGTGCCGCTCCACGCTGCCAGCCCGCTGCATGCCGTTCGCCACCAGCGCGAGAAGGTCGTGGCGGCGACGCAGGGCAGCTACGACGCGATCTTCGACCCGGCGCTGCCCGGATTGTCGATGGCCGAGCGCCTGCTAGCAGCGCAAACCGTCGCGCGCCTGTCGGGCAGCACGGTGCTGCAGGTCCACTATCGCGATCGCCTCGATCGCCTGCCCGCAACGCCACCGGGTGGTGAGCGTGTGCAGGCCATCCTCGCGTTCGCCGAGGTGCTCACCGAGCATCCGGTGGAAGGCGACCGCATCGCGTTGCAGAAGCTGCCGGCGGCCGGTCTCAGCACGCCCGAGGTCATCACGCTGGCGCAACTGATCGCGTTCGTCGCCTATCAGGTGCGCGTGGTCGCTGGCTTGCAGGCGATGGCTGCGATGGACCCCGCCGACGCCGCGGCCGCGCAGACGCAGTCCGACGAAACGGCGGCGCCCTTCGTCCACCCTGCCAACCTGCCACAGCCCGGCGAGCCCGTGCGCGTGAATGGCTACACCAGCGAAACCCTCGGGTGGAAGGCCTGGCTGCCGGTGGTCGACCTCGTGTCGGCCACGCCCGAACAACTGGCCGTGCTGGAGAGCAGTCACCCGAAGGCGAAGACCTCGGACTACTACCGCGTGCTGGTGCACCAGCCGCGCATCCTGCATGAGCGATCGGTGGTCTTCAACGCCATCATGTATGCGCCCGGCGGGCTGTCGCGCGCCGAGCGCGAACTGGCCAGCGCGGCGGTCTCGCGCGTCAACGGCTGTGTCTACTGCGCATCGGTGCATGCACAGCGCTTCGAGCAACTGACCAAGCGCAACGACGTGATCGTGCAGCTCTTCACCGAGCCGCAAGGCGCCGGCACCAACGCCCGCGAGCGCGCCGTCGTGCAACTGTCGACCGACCTGACGCGGGCGCCGGCGCGGTTCGACGCGTCGCAGTTGCAGGCCGTTCGCGCCGCGGGCCTGACGCCACTCGAGGTGTTGGACCTCGTGCATGCGGCGGCGATCTTTGCCTGGGCCAACCGCTTGATGCTGAACCTGGGAGAGCCGGTCTTTCCGGCATGACTTTCCAATGGCTGCGTTCGTGAGACTGTGTCCGATCAACTCTGGTGCCAGGGCGCAGGAGTGCGATCGACCTCTCAGGACGGACAGGGGGACAGCCGTGTCGGAGCTCAGTTGAACAACGCTCGGTGGCGTTGGAGCGCATCGACGACGAGCTCGTCGACACCTTCGCCGTGGCGCACTTCCAGATGCTCGAACAGCTGCTGCCGCATGCGCGGCTCCCAGAATCGTCGCACGTGCTGGGCCAAGTCGCGCATCGCTTCCTCGCGGTCCGGCATGGCAGCGAAGAACGCACCGATGCGGTTGACCATGCGGACCAGGTTGTCGTTGTTCATGGGTTCAGCTCATCATGGTGCCGAGAACGACGTGATCGGCCCCGACATAGACGACCAGATCGTCGCCGCGCACCAGGCCGACCAGGCCCATGCCGGCGGCTCGTGCCGTTTCGACGGCCAGCAGCGTCGGTGCCGACACCGCCGCGAGCAGCGAAACGCCGGCGACGGCGGCCTTCTGGACCATCTCGATGCTGGCGCGGCTGGTCACGGCAATGAACCCGTCGGTAGCGGCGATGCTTGCGCCGGCGAGCGCACCGATCAGCTTGTCGAGCGCGTTGTGACGGCCGACGTCCTCACGCAGCATCTGCACCGCGCCGTCGGCGCCGCACCAGGCTGCGGCGTGCACCGAGCCCGTCGCCTGGTTCAGGTGCTGGCGCGCGTGCATTCCACGCATCGCATCGGCGATGGCGCGCGACTGCACCGGCATGCCCGCTGCCACCGGCCGCACCGGGCGCAGCACCTGATCCAGGCTCTCGGTGCCGCACACGCCGCAGCCGGTGCGGCCCGCCAGCGTGCGACGCCGCTGCTTCAGACTAGCGAAGCTGCGCGCCGACACCTCCATGCGGACGGTGATGCCTTGCGCCGACGTGCTCGCGTCGCAGCCGTAGAGATCGGCGGCACTCGCGAAGATGCCCTCGCTCAGGCCGAAGCCGAGCGCGAAGTCCTCGAGGTCGGCCGGGGTCGCCAGCATCACCGCGTGCGAGATGCCGTTGAACTCGAGCGCGACCGGCACTTCCTCCGTGAGCCAGTCGTCGGCCTCGCTGCGCGCACCGTCACGCCAGCGCACGACCGGGGCCACGCGTGCGCCGCCGACAGGCATGTCGAAGTTGTCGCGCTTCATTTGCCGCCCACCACTTCGGCCGCGTGACGCAGGCCGAGCAACTCGGCCTGCACCTTGTCGAAGCGGCTGAACTCCCGCTGCCATTCCGACGGCTGCGAGACCGGCATCACCTGCACCGCGGTCACCTTGTACTCGGGGCAGTTGGTGGCCCAGTCGGAGTTGTCGGTCGTGATCACGTTCGCGCCCGACTCGGGGAAGTGGAAGGTCGTGTAGACCACGCCCGGCTGCATGCGATCGCTGACGATCGCGCGCAGCACGGTGTCGCCAGCGCGGCTCTGGATGCCGACCCAGTCGCCATCGTGGATGCCGCGATCTTCGGCATCGTGCGGGTGGATCTCGAGCCGGTCCTCGCTGTGCCACTGGTTGTTCTCGGTGCGCCGCGTCTGCGCGCCGACGTTGTACTGCGACAGGATGCGCCCGGTCGTCAGGATCAGCGGGAACTTGCGCGTCACCTTCTCGTCGCTCGCGACGTACTGCGTGATGATGAACTTGCCCTTGCCGCGCACGAACTGGTCGATGTGCATCGTCGGCGTGCCGTTCGGCGCTGCCGCATTGCACGGCCACTGCACGCTACCGAGTTCGTCGATGAGCTTGTAGCTGACGCCCGAGAACGTGGGCGTCAGCGCCGCGATCTCGGCCATGATCTCTTCCGGGTGCTTGTAGTTCATCGGGTAGCCGAGCGCGTTCGACAGCAGCATCGTGACTTCCCAGTCGGCGTACTGCGCCTTCGGCGGCATCACCTTGCGCACCCGCGAGATGCGGCGCTCGGCGTTCGTGAAGGTGCCGTCCTTCTCGAGGAACGACGACCCTGGCAGGAACACATGCGCGTACTTCGCGGTCTCGTTCAGGAACAAATCCTGCACGACGATGCATTCCATCGCCTCGAGCGCATGCGCGACGTGCTGCGTGTCCGGGTCGGACTGCACGATGTCCTCGCCCTCGCAGTAGAGGCCCATGAAGCTGCCGTCGATCGCGGCGTCGAACATGTTCGGGATGCGCAGCCCCGGCTCGCTTTGCAGCGTCACACCCCAGGCGGCCTCGAACTCGTTGCGCACCGTGGTGTCGGAGACATGCCGGTAGCCGGGAAGCTCGTGCGGGAACGAGCCGATGTCGCACGAGCCCTGCACGTTGTTCTGGCCGCGCAGCGGGTTCACGCCCACGCCTTCGCGGCCGACGTTGCCGGTCGCCATCGCGAGGTTCGCGATGCCCATCACGGTGGTCGAACCTTGGCTGTGTTCGGTGACGCCCAGGCCGTAGTAGATGGCGGCGTTGCCGCCGGTGGCGTAGAGGCGGGCGGCGGCGCGCATGTCGGCCGCCGGAACGCCGGTGGTGGCTTCGGTCGCTTCCGGCGAGTTCTCGGGGCGGCTCACGAACTCGCGCCACTCGTTGAACGACTTGTCGTCGCAACGCTCGGCGACGTACTGCTCGGCCAGCAGCCCTTCGGTGACGATGGTGTGCGCGAGCGCGGTGACGACGGCCACGTTGGTGCCCGGCCGCAGCTGCAGGTGGTATTCGGCCTTGATGTGCGGCGACCTGACGATGTCGATCTTGCGCGGGTCGATCACGATCAGCTTCGCACCCTCGCGCAGCCGCTTCTTCATGCGCGAGGCGAACACCGGGTGGCCGTCGGTCGGGTTCGCGCCCATCACCAGGATCACGTCGGCCTTCTCGACCGACTTGAAGGTCTGCGTGCCGGCCGATTCGCCCAGCGTCTGCTTCAGGCCGTAGCCGGTCGGCGAGTGGCACACGCGGGCGCAGGTGTCGACGTTGTTGTTGCCGAACGCGGCGCGCACCAGCTTCTGGACCAGGTAGCCCTCTTCGTTGGTGCAGCGCGACGAGACGATGCCGCCGATCGAGTCGCGGCCGTGCTTGGCCTGGATGCGCCTGAACTCGCCGGCGGCGTAGCCGATCGCCTCTTCCCAGCTGACGGCCTGCCACGGGTCGGTGATCTTCTTGCGGATCATCGGCGTGGTGATGCGGTCCTGGTGCGTCGCGTAGCCCCAGGCAAAGCGGCCCTTCACGCAGCTGTGGCCTTCGTTCGCAGCGCCGTCCTTCCACGGCACCATGCGCACGACCTCGTTGCCCTTCATCTCGGCCTTGAAGCCGCAGCCGACGCCGCAATAGGCGCAGGTCGTGATCTTGCTGTGCTCGGGCTGGCCGAGCCAGATCACCGATTTCTCTTGCAGCGTGGCGGTCGGGCAGGCCTCGACGCAGGCGCCGCAGCTGACGCACTCGCTTTCCATGAACGGCTCGTCCATGCCCGGCGACACGCGTGACTCGAAGCCTCGGCCCGAGATCGTCAGTGCGAACGTGCCTTGCGTTTCCTCGCAAGCGCGCACGCAGCGGTTGCAGACGATGCACTTGCTCGCGTCGTAGGTGAAGTACGGGTTCGATTCGTCCTTCTCGCTCTTCAAGTGGTTGGCGCCGTCGAAGCCGTAGCGCACATTGCGCAGGCCGGTGACGCCGGCCATGTCCTGCAGCTCGCAGTTGCCGTTCGCGCTGCAGGTCAGGCAGTCGAGCGGGTGATCGGAGATGTAGAGCTCCATCACGCCCTTGCGCAGCTCCTGCAGCTTCGGACTCTGCGTGCGCACCTTCATGCCGGTTTCGGCCGGCGTGGTGCACGACGCCGGGAAGCCCTTGCGGCCGTCGATCTCGACCAGGCACAGGCGGCACGAGCCGAACGGCTCCAGACTGTCGGTCGCGCACAGCTTGGGCACCTGGATGCCGGCGTCGACTGCGGCGCGCATCAGCGACGTGCCCTTGGGAACCGTCACCAGGTTGCCGTCGATCTCGAGCGTGACCTCTTGTGCTGACTCGCGCTTCGGCGTGCCGAAGTCGCTGACCTTCAGATGTTCGAGCATGGCGTTCTCCTAAGCGGCCTCGCGGTCTGGTGTGGCAAGACCGAAGTCCTGCGGGAAGTGATTGAGCGCGGACAGCACCGGGTACGGCGTCATGCCGCCCATCGCGCACAGACTGCCGTGGACCATCGTGTCGCAGAGGTCGCGCAGCAGCTGCACCTGCTGAGGCTTGTTGGTCTTGGGTGATGGGGGCGCGATGATCTTGTCGATGACTTCGACCCCGCGCGTCGAGCCGATGCGGCACGGCGTGCACTTGCCGCAGGACTCGATCGCGCAAAATTCCATCGCGTAGCGGGCGAGCTTCGAGAGGTCCGCCGTGTCGTCGTGCACCACGATGCCGCCATGGCCGACGACCGCGCCGACGGCCGCGTAGGCCTCGTAGTCCAGCGGCAGGTCCCACTGCGATTCGGGCAGGTAGGTGCCCAGCGGGCCGCCGACCTGCGCGGTCTTGATCGGCCGGCCGGTGGCGCTGCCGCCGCCGAAGTCGAACATCAGTTCGCGCAATGTCACGCCGAAGGCCTTCTCGACCAGGCCGCCGTGCTTGATGTTGCCGGCGAGCTGCATCGGCAGCGTGCCGCGCGAGCGGCCGACACCGTGGTCGCGGTAGAACGCCGCGCCGCGCGCCAGGATCAGCGGCACGCTGGCGAAGCTGATGACGTTGTTGATCACGGTCGGTTGGCCGAACAGCCCCTCGATCGCCGGCAGCGGCGGCTTCGCGCGCACGATGCCGCGCTTGCCTTCGAGGCTCTCGAGCATCGCGGTTTCTTCGCCGCAGACGTAGGCGCCGGCGGCCTTGCGGATCGTCAGGTGGAAGGCGCGGCCGGAGCCGAGCACATCCTCGCCGAGGAAGCCTGCAGCCGTGGCACGAACGACCGCCTCGTTCATCGTCGCGACCGCATCCGGATACTCGCTGCGTATGTAGACATAGCCGCGCGTCGCGCCGACCGCCATCGCGGCGATCGTCATGCCTTCGATCAGCATGAACGGGTCGCCTTCCATCGTCATGCGGTCCGAGAAGGTCCCCGAGTCGCCTTCGTCGGCGTTGCAGACGATGTACTTCTGTGCAGACGGTGCGGCCGCGACCGTCTTCCACTTGATGCCGGTCGGAAAGGCCGCGCCGCCGCGGCCGCGCAGGCCGGAATCGAGCACCTGCTGGACGATGGCCTCGGGCTGCAGCGCCAGTGCGGCGCGCAGGCCTGCATGGCCTTGGTTCGCCTCGTAGTCGGCGATCGAGAGCGGGTCGGTGATGCCCATGCGGGCGAAGGTCAGGCGCTCCTGCTTCGCGAGATACGGGATCTGCTCGGTGACGCCGTGGCACAGCGCATGCGCCGCGCCGCTCAGCAGGCCGGCGTCGAGCAGCGCCGGCACATCATCGACTTCGACCGGTCCGTAGGCGATGCGGCCCTGCGGTGTGGCCACCTCGACCAGCGTCTCCAGCCAGAACATGCCGCGCGAGCCATTGCGCACCAGGTTCAGTCCGAGCCCGCGACGCGTGCACTCGGCCTGCAGCGCGGCTGCGACCTCGTCGGCGCCGACCGCGAGCGCGGCCGAGTCGCGCGGCACGTAGACGGTGACCGCATTCATGGCTGGTCTCCGAGGGCGTTGATGACACTGTCGAACTTGGCCGCCGTCACGCGCGCAAGCAGCTTGTTGTCCACCACCATGGCCGGCGACGACGCGCACAGCCCGAGGCAGTAGACGGGGTTCAGCGTGTAGCGGCCATCGGCGCTGGTGCTGCCGTGTCCGCCATGCGTGAGGCAGCCCAGCGTCCGTTCAGCGTGCGCCATCAGCGCGTCGGCGCCCATGGCCTGACAGGCCTCGGCGCGGCAGACCTGCACCACGTGCCGGCCCGGCGCCTCGGCGCGGAAGTGGTGGTAGTAGGTGACCACGCCATGCACCTCGGCGCGCGACAGGTTCAGGCCATCGGCGATTTGCGGCACGACCTCGCGCGGGATGTGGCCCAGTTCGTCTTGCACGTCGTGCAGGATCGGCAGCAGAGCGCCGGGCTCGCCGGCGTGCCGGGCCAGCACGGCTTGCGTCACGTTCGCGGGGGTCGGGATCATCGGCGGTCTCCATATAGGTGCTCGTCGACATAAGCGCTCCGAGCATACGGACACTGTAGGAACACCGCTAACATCCCGCAATATGATCGGATCGGTCGACGTCATAGGCGTTGGCCGACATAAGCAAGAACCCTTGTGCATCAGGTCAACATCAAACCCCAATGGACGATCGCGCGGCCCGACGGCGGTGCGCTGGCCGAGCGCACCGTCGCGCTGCTGGTCAGCGTGGCCGAGCACGGCAGCTTGCTGAAAGCGTGTCAGGCGATGCAGGTGTCGTATCGCCACGCCTGGCAGCTGATCCGCCAGGGCGAGGAGCTTCTCGGTGCGTCGCTGTTGCACATGGAGCGCGGCAAGGGTTCATCGCTGAGCCCGCTGGCCGAGAAGCTGGTGTGGGCCGATCGACGCATCGCGGCGCGGCTGTCGCCGATGCTGGACTCGCTGGCGTCCGAGCTTCAGGCCGAGATCGACCGCGTGCTGACGAGCGTGCCGCCGCTGCTGCGAATCCACGCCAGCCACGGTTTCGCGATCGAGGCACTGCACGATGCGCTGGGGCGCGCCGGCATCGTCACCGAACTGCGCTACTGCGGCAGCACCGAGGCGGTGGCCTCGCTGAACATGGGCGGTTGCGAGATCGCGGGCTTTCACGTGCCGATCGGCGAGTTCGAGGCCGAGGCGGTCGCGCACTACGCGCAGTGGCTGAAGCCGGCGTCGCAGAAGGTGATCGGCATTGCAACGCGCCGGCTCGGCTTGATGGTGGCCCGGGGCGACCCGAAGAAGGTCTATGGCATCAAGGATTTGGCGCGCGCCGACCTGCGCTTCATCAACCGCCAGTCGGGTTCGGGCACGCGCTTCCTGCTCGACCTGCTCCTGCGCAAGGAGGGCGTCGACCCCGCGCGCGTGCACGGCTACGAACAGTGCGAGTTGACGCACGCGGCGGTCGCTGCCTACGTGGCCAGCGGCATGGCCGACGTGGGCTTTGGCGTCGAGACGCCGGCACGCCAGTTCAAGCTCGACTTCGTGCCGATCCAGACCGAGCGCTACTTCCTTCTGTGCGAGGAGCGCTCGCTCGAAGCCCCTGTCGTGCGCGAGATGCTGGCGATCATCCAGGGCGACGAGTTCAAGCGCACGGTGAACCGGCTGCCGGGCTACCAGGCGACTGAATCGACCGGCGTGGTCGCCGATCCGAGGTCGACGTTTCCAACCCTGAAGGGACGCAAGAAGCGCTAGTTTGCAAGTCGGCTCGCAACTCGCAGCGAATGACGGTTTTGGGGCCGGGAGACAGTGGCGTAGTTCGGCCGGTTTGGGTCGACTGCGGGTGCTGGACTTTCGGCTCTTCCCAGAACGCAGGCCTATACCGGCATCTGCATCCGCTTGCGCAAGCTCTTGTCGAACGCCGACGCCGGCACGAAGCGCCTGAGCAGACTGACCGTCGTGGCGTCACGACCGGCCGTGTATCGCAGCTGCGGCGTCGCAGCGCCAGCGGCGGTGATGACTGTCCGGGCCACCACGTCCGGTGGGTCGGCTTTCGCGACCTCGGTGCGCAACACGGTTTCGGCGTTCGCCCGGCCCAGCGCGTAGTGTTCGCTCTGCTGGTCGGCTGCCAGCGCGTTGCTCTCGAACGTGGTGCGGGTGTAGCCCGGTTCGACGAGAACGACCCGGATTCCGCAGCCTCTGACCTCGTGGTCCAGCGCCTGCGAGTAGCCCTCCACCGCGTGCTTGCTGGCCGAATACAGCGCCATGAAGGGCGAGGGAATCAGGCCCATCACCGAGCTGATGTTGACGATGCGTCCCGACCGCTGGTGGCGCATCGAGGGCAGGACCGCCTTGATCATGCGAATCACGCCGAACAGATTGACGTCGAAGACCGACCTGGCCTGTTCGAGCGAGGACTCCTCCGCTGCCCCCACCAACCCGACGCCCGCGTTGTTGACCAGCAGATCGATGCGGCCGGCCTTCGCAAGAATCTCCCGCACCGCGGTGTCGACCGCCTGGTCGCTGGTCACATCGCAGAGCACATAGTCGACGCCCGGAACCTTCGTCGCCGGGAGCTTGCGGTAGGTCCCGAACACACGGTATCCGGCCGCGTGCAGCGCGCGCGCGGTCGCCTCCCCGATACCCGTCGCTGCCCCTGTGACGATCGCCACGGGTTGCGCTTGCTGCTTCTGGTCTCTTGACATTTCGTGTCTCACTTTCCGTTGAAATCTGTTGTCACGCGACGGCCGGCACCGGTGCCGCGTCCGGTGCTCGCGCCGGGCTGTCGCGCCGGATGCGGAACCACGCGGCATACAGCGCCGGCACGAAAACGAGGGTCAGCGCGGTGGCCACGACGAGGCCGCCCATGATCGAGATGGCCATTGGTCCCCAGAAGACGCTGTGGGTGAGCGGGATCATTGCCAGCACCGCGGCGGCGGCCGTCAGCACCACCGGGCGCGAGCGCCGCACCGTGGCGTCGACGATCGCGGCCCAGGGCGCGATGCCGCGCGCGATGTCCTGGTCGATCTGGTCGACGAGGATGATCGCGTTGCGCATGATCATCCCGCCCAGCGCGATCACGCCCAGCAGCGCGACGAAGCCGAACGGCGCCTGGAACAGCAGCAGCGCCGGCACCACGCCGATCAGCGCGAGCGGCCCGGTCATGAACACCATGAACAGCCGCGAGAAGCTCTGCAGCTGGATCATCAGCAGTGTCAGCATCACCGCGAACATCGCCGGGAACACCGCGAACAGCGCCTTGTTGGCCTTGTCGCTTTCCTCGATCGCGCCGCCTTCCTCGATGCGGTAGCCCGCGGGCAGGCTGTCGACGATGGGTTGCAGCGATGGCCGTATCTGCGCCGTGGCGTCCGGCCCCTGCACACCGTCGACGACATCGCTGCGCACGGTGAGCGCCATGTCGCGGTTGCGTCGCCACAGCACCGGCTCCTCGAAGCCCGGTTCCACGCGCGCCACCTGCGACAGCGGCACGGTCACGCCGCTGCGCGTGAACAGCTGCAGGTCGCCGAGCTGACCGATGCGCTTGCGCTCCTCGGGCGTGCCGCGCACGACGACGTCCACGAGCTCCTCTCCGCGGCGAATCTGCGTCACGGGGGCGCCATCCAGCGTGGTCTGCACGAGGCCCTGGATGTCGGCGGTGGACAGGCCCAGCAGCCGTGCCTTGTCCTGGTCGACGTGAACCTGCACGGCGCGGACCTGTTCGTTCCAGTCGAGCTGGGTGTCATGCACCAGCGGACTGCGGCGCACGGCGTCGCGCACCCGGTAGGCGATCTCGCGCACCTGCGCCTTGTCGGGGCCGATGACACGGAACTGGACCGGGAAGCCCACCGGCGGGCCGAACTCGAGACGCAGCACGCGGGCCGTTGCGTCGGGCAGGACCTCGTCGCGGGCGAACAAGCCCGTCAGCCGCGCGCGCACCCGTTCACGGGCCTCGGTGTCGGCCGTCTTGATGACGAACTGCGCGAACCCCGGGTTGGGCAGTTCGGGCTGGATCGACAGGTAGAAGCGCGGCGTGCCGGCGCCTGTGTAGGCGGTGAAGAACTCGATGTCCGGGTCCTTCGCCAGTTGCGCCTCGAGCAGCTTCACCTGGCGCTCTGTGGCGGCGAACGACGCGCCCTCGCGCAGCCGCAGTTCCACCAGCAGTTCCGGCCGCGACGCGGTGGGGAAGAACTGCTGCTGCACCTTCAGCATGCCGGCGCCGGCGATGGCGAAGGCCAGCACCGTGAGGGCCAGGACCCATGTGCGGTGCTGCACCGCCCAGTCGATGACGCGTCGCAGCCGGTGGTAGACGGGCCGGTCGTAAACGTCGTGGTGGGTGCCGGCCAGGTTCTTCGGCAACAGCAAGACGCCGAGGTACGGCGTGAACACCACGGCCACGACCCACGACAGGATCAGCGCGACGCCGACGACCCAGAAGATGCCGCCCGCGTACTGGCCTGCGATCGACTTCGCGAACCCCACCGGCATGAAGCCGGCGGCCGTGACCAGCGTACCGGTCAGCATCGGAAACGCGGTGGTCGTGTACGCGTACGTGGCGGCGCGCAGGCGGTCCCAGCCTTCCTCCAGCTTCACCACCATCATCTCCACCGCGATGATGGCGTCGTCGACCAACAAGCCCAGCGCGATGATCAGTGCGCCCAGCGAGATGCGGTCCAGGTTCCAGCCGGCGGCATACATGACGGCCGCAACCAGCCCGAGCACCAGCGGCACCGACGCGGCGACGACGATGCCGGTGCGCCAGCCCAGGAACAGGAAGGACACCGCCAGCACGATGGCCAGCGCCTCCAGGAACGAGCGCTCGAACTCCCAGACCGACTCCGCCACCACACGCGGCTGGTCGGCGTACTGCTGGATCTCCACACCCGCCGGCAGTTCCTGCCGGACCTGCGTCAGCCGCTGCTCGAGCGCGTGCCCGAAGTCGAGCACGTTGCCGTTGGCCTGCATGGTCACGCCGATGGCCAGCACTGGCACGCCGTTGTGGCGGATGGTCAGGCTCGGCGGATCTTCGTAGCCGGTGCGCACGGTCGCGATGTCGGCCAGCTGAAGCAGTTGGCCGCCCACTTCGAGCGTCACGTTGGCGATGTCTGCGGCGCTGCGCAGCCCGCCATCCACGCGCACCTGCACGCGGTCGTGCGTGGCATCTGCCGAACCGGCCGGGGCGACCAGGTTCTGCCGTGCCAGCGCGTCGAACACCGCCGTGGGCGGAATGCCCAGGGCCGCCAGCCGCTGCGTCGACAGCTCCACATACACGCGCTCGGCCTGCTTGCCCAGCACGTCGACCTTGGCGGCCCCGGGCACGCCCTGGAGGCTGCGCTTTACTTCTTCGGTGACGACCAGCAGCTCGGCCATCGACAGCTGCGGCGCGCTCAGCGCATAGAGCACGCTGTAGCGGTCGTTGTACTCGTCGTTGAAGAACGGCCCGCGCACGCCGTCGGGGAACTCCTGCCGCACGTCGCCGATCTTCTTGCGCACCTGGTACCAGGCCTCGTCCAGCTCCGCCTTGCTGCTGCCGCCCTTCATCCACAGCGTGATGCCACCGTAGCCCTGGCGCGCGAAGCTGCGCACGTATTCGAAGTGATCCAGCTCCTGCAGCTTGCGCTCGATGCGGTTGAGCACCTGGTCCTGCACGTCCTGTGCGGTAGCGCCTGGCCAAACGACGACGGCCGTCATCTGCGGCACGTCGAAATTGGGGTCCTCCAGGCGGCCGAGCCGGCTGAACGAGAAGCCACCGACGATCAGTGTCGTGATGATCAGGAACAGCACCATCGGCCGGTGCGTGACGGCCCATTCCGAGAGGTTGAAGCGTTTCATGAATTGCTCTTCGCGATGCGGGCGAGCGCGCCTTCGGGCGTGCGCTCGATGGCGCGCACGGTGATGCCGGCATCGAGCTTCTGTGCGCCGACGCTGACGACCCGGCTGCCGGCGGCCAGGCCGGTGACCTGCACCGAGGCATCGTCCATCTGCACCACCTGGACCGGTTTGAAGACCAGGCCGGATCCCTTGGCGTCCAGCACCCAGACGCCTTCCGACCCGCTCGCCTTCACCAGCGCGGTGACCGGCAGAACTGCGGCCGCCGCGCCGGTGGGCTGGCTGGACAGGTTCAGCTGCATGGTGCTGCCCAGCGGGAGCGCGGCGGCCGCTGCGCTTGATTCGGCGGTCGCGGCATAGCGCACGCGGAAGGTTCGGCCCTGCGCGCTGGCCACCGGAGAGAGCTCACGCAGCACGAGCCGCAGCGAAGGCTGGGTGTCGTGCCAGCGCGTGGCCGTGGCGGCGAGCGTGCGCACGCGGCCCACCCACTCCTCCGGCAGATCGGCGACGATCTCGCGCTCGCCGTCCCGGGCCAGTGACAGCACGGGCTGGCCTTCCGTGACCACCTGGCCACGCTCGAAACGCAGCGCGGTGATGACGCCGGCATAGGGCGCGACCAGCGTGGTGTAGCCCTGCCGGTTGCGCGCCAGGTCGAGCTGGCGGCGCGCCTGATCGAGCCGGGCCGCGGCCGCTTCGGCGCGGGCCTTCTGGCGCTCGTGATCGGCACTGCCGACCGAATCGTCGGCCAGCAAGCGACGCAAGCGGGCCTCGTCGGATGCGGCCTGCTGCGCATCGACCGATGCCGCCTGCATCTGATCGGCGGCGGCACTCGCGGCCAACTGGTAGTCGGCCGGATCGAGCCGCGCCAGTCGCTGGCCGGCCTTCACCGCGTCGCCCACCTCGACCAGGCGATCCACCACCTTGCCGGCAGCGCGGAAGCCCAGGTCCGTTTCGACGTGGGCCCGGACGACGGAGGTGAACGAGCGCGTCTGCGAGGACACGGCCTCGGTCACGGTCGTCACGAAGACCGGCTTGGGCTTGGCGACAGGCGCGGGCGGGCCGCTGCAGGCGGCCAGCAGAACGCCGACCGCGGCCAGGGCCAGATGGGGGGAAGTTCTGTTCACTGAGGGGTCCTCTCGGCAGGCGAAGTCATGGCAGTGCGGTCGGCGTTGGCCGGCACGAAGCCGCCGCCCAGCGCCTTGTAGAGCTGCAGGTCGGCCAGCACCTGCTGCAGGCGGCTGTCCGACAGTGCGAGTTCGCTGGACAGCACCGATCGCTGCACATCCAGCAGCACCAGCAGGTCGATCTGTCCTTCACGCTGCAGCGATTGCGCGCGTTGCAGCGAACGGCGGCGGTGGTCGACCGTGCTGGCGAGCGCAGCGGCTCGTTCGGCCTCCTGGGCGCGCACGAGCAGACTGTCCTCGACCTCCTGCACGGCGACGAGCACCGCCTTCTGCCAGACCAGCAGCGCCTCGTCGGCCCGCGCGGACTGCGTGCGGATGCCGGCGTCGATGCGGCCGGCGTTGAAGATCGGCGCGGCAAAGGCCAGCGCGACGTTCGAGAAGTGCACCGGCGCGAGATCCAGCGCATTCAGCCGCAGGTCCTCGCGGCCGAACAGGGCGCTCAGGAAGAGCTTGGGCCAATATTGGGCTCGCGCCTCCGCGCCGCGCAGCGTCTCGGCCGCGACGCGCGACTCGGCAGCGATCAGGTCGGGACGACGCCGCAGCAGTTCGCTGGGCTGGCCGGTGCCGATCTCGCGCGCCCCAGGCCATGCGAAGCCTGCGTTCTCACCGACGACGCGGGCCGACGGGTTGCGGCCCAGCAGCACGGCCAGCCGCGTCTGCGAGATGCCCGCCAGCGTCCGCAACGGAGGTACCTGCGCATCGAGCGCGTTGGCCTCGGCGCGCGCGCGGTCCAGGTCGAAGGCACTGGCCTCGCCTTCGCGCTGACGGCTGGCGACGCGGTTGGCCGTCTCGCGCTGGGCCGCGGCGAGGGCTTGCACGATGCGCAGACGCTCCTCGGCGCTTCGGAGCACGAAATATTGCCGCGCCACCTCGCTGGCCAGCAGCAGCCGTGCGCCTTCCACACCGGCCGCTGCGGCGGCGGCATCGGCCTGCGCCGCGTCGCGCGCCGCACGCACGCCACCGGCCAGGTCGATCTCCCACGCCACATCGACGCCCGCGCGCAGTGCACGCGCATCTGGCATGCCTTGCTTGACCGGTGCGGGCAGTCCGCTGTCGCTGCGCGAGGCGGACGCCTGCACACCCACGGTGGGCCACAGACGCGATGCCTGAGCATCGCGTGCGGCGCGAGCCTGGGCGACACGTTGCAGCGCGATCGCCACATCCTGGTTGGCGATCAATCCCTCTTCGACCAGTGCGGTCAACGTCGCATCGCCGTAGCCGGCCCACCAGGCGCCATCGAAGACAGCGGCGCCAGCCGACCCGGCCTGCG
This sequence comes from Rhizobacter sp. P5_A1, assembly GCF_056400745.1. Taxonomy (NCBI): domain Bacteria; kingdom Pseudomonadati; phylum Pseudomonadota; class Betaproteobacteria; order Burkholderiales; family Sphaerotilaceae; genus Rhizobacter; species Rhizobacter sp. P5_A1. The sequence continues at coordinate 23,572 of NZ_JBFUKR010000002.1, read as the reverse complement.
TGAATGCGGCGGACAGCGGCACCGAAGGCGCCGGCGGCTGCAGTGGCGGCACCGAGCAGGCCGACAGGATCGCCAGCGCCGCGGCGGCCGGCACGAGGAGGATCGGTCGGACACCGGACTGGCGATGGCGGTGCGAGGCGGGCGTTGTGAAAGGCTTCATATACTGTACGATTTAGTCCAGTAAGTATAGTGACATATAATGGACTGTCAAGTACAGAAAAGACGCCGATGCCCCGAACCGAGAAGCAAGTCGAGTCCCCACCGCGTCGCGGCCGGCCGCGCGACCCCGAGCGCTTGCGGCGCATCGTGGAAGCCGCGCACAGCCACTTCAATGCGCACGGCCTGGAGCGGGCCAGCGTCGACGCCATCGCCGCCGACGCGGGCGTCTCGAAGATGACCATCTACAGCCACTTCGCTTCGAAGGAAGGGCTGTTCGAGGCGGTGATTCGCGATCGCACCGACCGCGTGATGGGCGGAGTCGCCGGCGTCGAAGCGCTGGACCCGGCGCAGCCTCAGAAGGCTCTGCTGGCCGTCGGAGAGCAATTCCTGGCGCTGGCGCGCGAAGCGGAGGCGCTGGGCCAGTTTCGCTCGCTCTACGGCGCTGCAGGGTCACAGCCCGAGGCGTGCCGCGCCTTTTACAGGCAGGGGGCCGACAGGCTGATCGGCGACCTGGCGGCCTATCTGCGTCGCGCCGATGCGCAGGGCGCGCTCAACGTACGGCACCCGCGGCAGGCGGCGGATCTGTTCCTGTCGATGTTCCTTGGCGATGGCCACATCCGCGGGCTGCTGATGCTCGAAATGCCCGACGCGAGGGAAGACAGGGCACTGCTGCGGGAGGCGGTGCGGGTGTTCATGGCGGCTTATGCGAAAGCACCTTGACGCGCAAGGAGTCATTCGCGACCGACCACTCACGGAGCGCGCGCCGGCGTCAACCTTGACGCCTCCATCAAGGATGTCAGAGGGACTCCGTCGGCGCCGCAAGACCTGAGTTCCTCGGTGTCTCCGAATGGCTGGCGCGCCGTGCATGGATACTCACCGCATGCTCCTCAAAGTCGGCGAACTGGCCAAGCGCACCGGTCTGACCGTGCGCGCATTGCATCACTACGACAGCATCGGTTTGCTGCGACCCTCGGGGCGCTCCGACAGCGGCTATCGGCTGTACAGCCGTGACGATGTTGCGCGACTGCATGGCATCCAGACCCTGCGCCGCATGGGCCTGGCGCTTGGCGATGTGGCGCAGTTGCTTGACGGCGGCGCTGTGACGCTACCGGCCATCCTTGCGCAGCAGATCGGGACGCTGGATCAGGAGATCGCGCAGGCCCAGGCATTGCGCGAGCGGCTCCGCGTGATGCAAATGATCCTCGCGAGGGGTGGTCAGCCGGAGATCGACGACTGGCTCGCCAGCCTGTCGATGATGAGCACGTTCGAGCAGTATTTCAGCGCTGGCGAGCTCAAGCTCGTCTTCGAGCGGTGGAAGCGCATCGAGGCCGAGTGGCCACCATTGTTGCAGGCGATCCGCGACGCGATGGAACGCGCCGTGGCGCCCGATTCGATCGAGTTGCAGCCGCTGGCGCGGCGATGGATCGACGTGTCGGCGCGCTGGATGAACGGCGACATCGCGCTTCTGAAGCGCTGGGGCAGCATGTTTCGCGAGCAGCCCGGTCTGCCGCTGCCCAGCGGGATGGATCGCGCCTTGCTGGGGTACATCGACCAGGCGATTCAGCTGCGGCTCGCTGTGGTTGCCAAGTACATCAGTGCGGACGAACTGCAGCGCCTGGACAAGACACTGGATCCAGAGTGGCGCGCACTCGCAGAGCGCGTCGAGCGCCTGATGGCCGATGGCGTGCCGCCGCATTCCGCGCAAGCACGCCAGCTGGCGCGCGAATGGCAAGCTCTGCTGGACCGGATGGTGGGCCACGACGCCACCTTGCGCGCAAAGCTGCTCGCGGCCTACGAGAACGAGCCGCTGCTCCAAGCTGGAACGGCCTTCACGCCGGAAGTACGGCGCTACGTGTGGCGGGCCGCGGCCCTTGACCCTCACGCAACGTGAGGGTGGACGATCGGATGTCTACTTCACCAGGAGGTTCCCGATGTCCACGTTGCCGACCAACATCGTTCGCCAGGGCGAGCCGAGCCGCTCGGCGCTGACGGTTGCCTCGTTGCGCGCTGTGCACCAGTTGCTCGACGAGCCTCTGGTCTTCGCGGATCCGATGGCGCTGCCTCTGCTGGGCGCGTCCGCCGAGGCCGCGCTGCGGGACGATCCGTTCGTGCTGAACGATCCGATGTCGCGGGGCCTTCGCGGCGCACTGGTCGTGCGCAGCCGGTTCGTCGAGGATGAGCTCTCGCGCTGCGTGGCGGCGGGCGCGCGCCAGTACGTCTTGTTGGGCGCCGGTCTCGACACCTTCGCGTATCGCAATCCTTATGGCGATGAGGGCCTGCGGGTGTTCGAGGTGGACCATGCGGGCACACAGCGCTGGAAGCAGCAGCTGTTGGCCGAGGCCGGCATCGGCGTGCCTGCGTCGCTGACTTTCGTGCCAGTGGACTTCGAGCGCGACGATCTGGGCGGCGCGCTGCGGCAGGCGGGGTTTCGGGGCGACCAGCCGGCCTGCGTCAGCTGGATGGGCGTGACCATGTACCTGACGGCCGACGCGGTGCTGAGGACACTCGGCACGGTGGCCGGCTTTGCCGCGGGCAGCTGCCTGTGCTTCGACTACCGCGTTCCGCCGACGATGCTCAACCCGATCGAGCGCGTGGTCAGTGAAGTCCTCGAGCTGCAGATTGCGGCGCTCGGTGAGCCATGGTTGTCGACCTTCGATCCCGCGCAGTTGCAGAGTCAGCTGCTCGAGCTGGGTTTCAGTTCCGCAGCGAGTGCCACGCCGGACGATCTCAACCTGCGCTACTTCGCGCGGCGCAAGGACGGGTTGCGCACGGGCGGTGGTGTTCGCATCATGTGTGCGAACAAGTGATGTCGCTGGGCAAGTTCTGAAGGCACTCGCTTCAGGCGCAGAATGATTCGATGCACGCCGAGTCCCGTGCCATCGCTGCGATCTTGACGGTGCTGCTGCACCTGCTGATCGTGTTCGCGCTGATGCGCGCCGCACCCAGCGCGGTCAGGCCGCCACCGCAACCGCCGGCCGAGCAGGAAGCCACCGCCGACAGGCTCCACGGCGCAGGCGAGCAGATCGTCAGCGTCGACATCAGTCCCGGCCTGTCGACAACGAGCGGACTCGTGTGCGCCGGCAGCAGCTACATCGGGGTCGGGGTCACCGCCGACCCGGGCTCGGAGCGCATCATTCTCGTCGGCGACGACACCCCGGCATCCCGGGCCGGCCTGCGGCACGATGACATCGTGCTGAACCCGAGTGTCTGGCGCGATGCCCACACGCCAGGCGCCTTGCTGCAGGTCGTGATCTTGCGCGAAGGCGTGAAGATGGCGGTGTCGGTGCTGGTGGGCAAGATCTGCATCGGGTGACCGGCAAGCCCACGCGGGTCGTCGGCGAAAATCCAAGGATGCACAGACTCATTTCTCCGCCGCCGCGACGCGGTCGGCCCGCTTCGATCGCGCTGCTGCTGCTGCTGGCGGCCCTGTCGGGCTGCGCCGCGGCGCCGTCGAGCGAAGCCCAGACGCCGCCGCCTCTGCCGGCCGTCGGTGCGCCGCCGATCCAGGCCGCGACCGACGAGGCAGCGCTGCGCCAAGGCTTCGCGCGCTGGGTCGCCGGCTTCCGCGCCAGCGCGCGCGCCGCCGGCATCGACGCCGTGACGCTGAATGCCGCGCTCGATGGTGTGCAGTACCTGCCGCGCGTCGTCGAGCAGGATCGCGTGCAGCCCGAGTTCACGCGCACGGTCTGGGATTACCTCGACAGCGCCGTGACGCCGCAACGCGTCGCGACGGGTCAGGACAAGCTGGCGCAGCTGCGCGGCGTGGCCGATGCCGCGGCCGCTCGCTATGGCGTGCCAGCGAACGTCATCGTTGCGATCTGGGGCATCGAGAGCAACTTCGGCAGCAACTACGGCGACACGCCGACCATCGACGCGCTCGCGACCCTGGCCTTCGAGGGCCGGCGCGAGGACTGGGCGCGCGGCCAGTTGCTCGCGGCGTTGAAGATTCTGCAGAGCGGCGACATCGCCCGCGCCGACATGGTCGGATCGTGGGCCGGCGCGATGGGCCAGACGCAGTTCCTGCCGTCGAACTTTCTGGCCTACGCGGTGGACGCCGACGGCGATGGCCGGCGCGATGTCTGGGGCAGCATGGCCGACGTCATCGCGTCGACCGCGAACTTCCTGGCGCGCTCGGGCTGGCAGGCGGGGCAGCCATCGTCGGTCGAGGTCCGGTTGCCGCCGGGCTTCGATCCCGGCCGCGCCGACGACGCGCTGCGCCAGTCCAGCGCGCAGTGGGCCGCCGAGGGGGTGCGCACGATCGACGGCGCGACGTTGCCGGAGTTGACCGATGCCGCGATCCTGCTGCCGGCCGGTGCGCGCGGGCCGGCCTTCCTGGTCGGGCGCAACTTCCGCGCGATCCTGCGTTACAACAACTCGGCGAGCTACGCACTCGCGGTCGGCCTGCTGGCGCAGCGCCTGCTCGGTGGTCCGGGCGTGCAGGCGCCGTGGCCGCGCGATCTGCCGGCGCTGTCGCGCAGCGAGTTGCTGGCGTTGCAGACGGCGCTGAACCAGCGCGGCTTCGCCAGCGGCACGCCCGACGGGATGTTGGGTCCGGCCACGCGCGACGGGCTGCGTCGCTACCAGCGCAGCATCGGCGTGCCTGCCGACGGTTACCCGACGCCGGATCTGCTTCGACGCCTGCAAGCCCCGTAGCGGCTCAGACCGCTTTGACCTCGATCGCGTACAGGCCCCACGGGCACATCGCGAAGCGCTCCTTCAGCGGCTTGTCCCTGAAGGCCGGCACGCGGTCGGCGTCGTAGACGGCCCACAGCGGCCCGAGGCCGCCGATGCGCATCGGATGACCGTCGATGCGGTCGGCGACGATCATCCGGTAGCTGCGCGCGTCGGCCAGACTGATGGCGATCGTGTAGCCATCGAGCGCGCGCAGGGCCAGCACCACCGAGGCATTCGGGCGCACGCCGGCGGCCTCGACCACCGAGCTCAGCAGCGGGCCGCTGAGCTTGTGCGGGCGCGCATCGTATTCGAGCGTCGGCTCGATCGTGATCGCCGGCAGCCGGCCGAGCAGCGCCGAATCGAACTCGAACGCGCGTTCGAAGCCGGCACCGTGCTTGACCATCAGCTGATCGAGCGCCGGGTCCAGCGGCCCGCGGTTCGTCTTGCCGATCGCGCCGCTGACCGTGAGGATGGAAAGCCCGCGCCGGGTACTCGACTCGGCGCCGGCGGACACCGGGACGGACGCGGCCACGGCCGCCGCGGTCAGAAGCTGACGTCTTTTCATGAGCACTCCATGCGCCGGATCGGCTCGGTATTCTGGGCCTCCCCGCGAACGGGTGGATGCGCTCGGCTCGCTCAGGGTTTGTCCGATGGGGGCCGGCACAAGTTGGCCCGTACCGTCAGGCCCGAACCAACGGGAGCCGACGAAATGCAAAGAATCTCACTCCTTGTCGCGTGCGCTGCCTTCGCGTGGCAGGCCACGGCCTCGGCGCAAGGCGCCTCGCCGGTCGTCGAGCGACAGACCCGCTTCGGCGCGGTCGTCGGCGTCGACGACTCTTCCGCCACCGGCACCTATGCCTGGAAGGGCGTGCCGTTCGCGAAGCCGCCGGTCGGCGATCTGCGCTGGAAGGCGCCGGTCGACCCCGACGGCTGGGCCGCGCCGCGGCCCGCGCAGCAGTTCGGCAATGCCTGCGTTCAATACGGGCGCATCTACGGTCCCGGCGCGAACAACCGCTACGACGCGACGATCGGCACGACGCTGAACCAGGCCGTTGGCAGCGAGGATTGCCTGTACCTGAACATCTGGCGCCCGGCCGATCGGCGCGGCGGCCGGCCGGTGATCGTCTTCGTGCACGGCGGCAGCAATGTCTCGGGCTACACCGCCGACCCGGTCTACGACGGCGCGGCGCTGGCGAAGGCGGCCGACGCGGTCGTCGTCAGCGTCAACTACCGACTCGGCATCTTCGGCTTTCTCGACGTGCCGCAACTCAAGTCGGGCACCGACGCGCAGGAAGACTCGGGCAACTTCGCGCTGCAGGACATCATCAAGGCGCTGAAGTTCATCCAGCACGACATCGCCAAGTTCGGCGGCAACCCGACCAACGTCACGCTGATGGGCCAGTCGGCCGGCGCGATCGATGTCTATGCACTGCTGACGACGCCGAGCACCGTCGAGGCCCGCCCGCGGCTGTTCCATCGCGCGGCACCGTTGAGCGGCGGCATCTCGCTCGCGACCAACCTGCCACCCGGCCGCCTGCCGACGCTGAACCCCGCGTCGTTCTACCTGACCCAGGGCAACCGGCTGCTGTACAGCCTGGTGATCGCCGACGGCCTGGCGCCCGACCTCGCCGGCGCGACCGCCTGGGTCGCGAGCCAACCGGCCGCGCAGGTCGCGGCCTACCTGCGCTCGAAGACGCCGGCGACGCTGCTGTTCACGCTGCTGACCAAGCTCGGCCCGCTCGGGCTGGCCGGCTCCGGGCCGATTCCCGACGGCGCGATGCTGCCGGTCGATCCGATCGCCGCGATCGCCGCCGGCAACTACGCGCACGTGCCGGTGCTCGCGAGCAACACGCGCGACGAAGGCAAGCTGTTCCCGACCTTCCTGACGCTGTTCGGCGGGCCGAGCGGCCGCCTCGTCACCGACAAGCAGCTGTTCGACATCCAGCAGGCCTACCAGCCCGATGCGCCGCCGCAGATCACGATCGGGCAGTGGATTCCGGCCGCCTATCTGCCGGTCACGACGCCGGTGACCGGCTTCAACGCGAAGACCGAGCTGCTGAACCAGATCTTCCTCGTCGCGGCCGCCGACAACGTGCTGGCCGCGCTGAAATCGCAGCAGAACGAGGTCTGGTACTACCGCTTCGACTGGGACCAGGAGCCGGCCCCGTTCAACGACATCTACGGCGCCGCGCACGCCTTCGACCTGGCGTTCCTCTTCGGCAACTTCGGGCCGTCGCTGTTCTCGAACATCGCGAACTCCACGGCCAATCGCCCGGGCCGGCTCGCGCTGTCGCAGGCGATGATGGCCAGCCTCGCTGCGTTCGCGCGCAGCGGCGATCCGAACGCGCCGGCGGCGCTCGGCGTGACCTGGCCGGCCTGGCCGTCGAAGCTGATCTTCGATGCGACGCCGGTGTCGACGGCGATCTCGGTGCAGTAGCGGTTCGCGCAGCGAACCGGCGCGCTCACTCGGGCGCGCGTGGCGTCCACGGCGATACGCCCGAACGCAGCGCCTCGTTGTGGTCGCCGAGCAGGGGCGGCGCGGTGACTTCGAGCGCCCGCTCACCGTCGAAGCTCACCGGTGAGCGCACGGTGCGCCAGCGGCCGCCCTGCGGATCGGCAGGGTGCGCCGCATCGACGAAGAGCTGCAGGTGCCTGGCCTGCGGATCGTCGGGCACCTCGTTCGTGTCGTACACCGGCGCGTACGGCACGTCGAGCGCCTCCAGGCGGCGGCACCACTCGGCGCGCTCGCGGGTGCGGAAGATCGCGCTCAGCAATTCGATCAGCTCGCTCTGGTGCGCGATGCGCGCCTCGCGCGTCGCGAAGCGCGGGTCTTCGAACAATGTCGGTCGCTCGATCGCGCTCGCGAGGCCTTCCCAGAACTTCGGCGGCGACGACATGTGCAGCGCGATCCACTTGCCGCCCGCGCAGGGCAGCACGTAGCTCTGCGAGACGCTCGGCCGGCTGAACGGCCCCATCACTTCGCCTTCGGAGAACAGGTGCGTGAACGCGTCGAGGTTGAAGTGCGTCATCGCCTCGAACATCGACACTTCGACGCGGCGCCCCCGGGCGCCGCCTTCGGAGTTCGGGCGACCCCGATCGGTCTTCTGCTTCTCGCGCTCGTACAGCGCACCGAGGATGCCGTAGGCCGCGTAGAAGCCGGTGATTGCGTCGGCCAGCGCCGGCCCGACGACGCGCGGATTCGCCGGGTTGATCAACAGCTTCAGAAAGCCGCTCGCCGCCTGTGCGACGGTGTCGTAGCTCGGCCGCGCGGCGGCCGGGCCGTCGGGCCCGAAGCCGCTGATCGCGCAGTAAATCAGGCGCGGGTTGAGCTCGCGCAGCCGCGCCTCGCCGGCTCCGATCTTCTCGGCCACGCCGGGTCGGAAGTTCTGGATGTAGACGTCGGCTTCGGCGACCAGCCCCTCGAAGCGCGCGAGGTCGTCCTTCTGCCGCGTGTCGAGCGTGACGCTCTTCTTGTTGCGGTTGTAGGTCTGGTAGTGCGGGCTGTACAGGCCGCCGCGGAACGCGCGGAACGGGTCGCCGGCCGGCTGCTCGACCTTGATGACCTCGGCGCCGAGGTCGGCGAGCAGCATCGAGGCCGCCGGGCCGGTGATGAAGGTGCCGTGCTCGACCACGCGCACCCCTGCGAGAACCTTGCTCATGGGTCGTGTTTCCTCAGACCGCTGTCTTCGGCGTGAAGCCCGGCGGCAGCTCGCCGGTGTAGTGCTGCTCGCGCGTCGCCTGGTACGACAGCGCGAAGCCGATCGGGTGGCTCAGCTCCTCGGTCAGGTGGCCGATCAGCCCGGCGCAGCGCGCCAGGATCGGCACGCCCTTCAGTGCCTCGGCCGGGAAACCGACGTCGAGCAGCACCGCGGGGATCGCGGCCGACACGTTGAGGCGCAGGTCGCGGCCGGTCAGCGCGGGCAGCACCGATTCGATCGCCTCGGCGATGCGCACGAAATGCATCGTCGCGCCGGCTTCGGCCGCCACCGCGAACAGGCGCGCGACCCGCGGGTCGCGCGCCTTGTGCTGCGGGTGGCCGTAGCCGGGGATCGCCTCCTTGCGTTCGCGCAGCTCGCGCACGACCTCGCGGGCGGCGTCTTCGAGCGACAGCGACTTCTCCTTCGCGAGCGCATCGACGCGCAGGAACAGTCGGCCCGCGGTCTCGGAAGCGCCGAGGATCACCGACCCGCAACCCAGGATGCCGGCCGCCACCGCGCCCTGGATCGCATCGGGCGCGGCCGCCAGCGTCATGCGGCTGGCCTGCACGCTCGGCACCAGGCCGTGCTCGGCGATCGCCACCAGCGTGGCGTCGAGCACGCGGCTCGCGATCGCGTCGGGCCGGCGCCCGGTGACGAGGAGGTGGAAGTAGTCGACGAAGCCGAGCTTGCCGATCAGGTCTTCGCAGAGGTCGGCGCCGCGCACGACGATGGTCTCTTCGTCGTAGGTGCAGATCGCCGATTCGGGAACGGTGGCCTTGCCGATCTTCATGGGGTGCTTTCGATTGCCAGGACCGACTCAGGCCGGTGCGAGCGCGAAGTCGTATTGCGCGGAATAGAACGGCCGGTCCAGCGTGCGGCCGTCGGGCGCGGTGCCGCGTTCGTGGCGCTCGAACGGGACGACCAGGCTGTCGCGCACGCCGAACACAGCGTCCGAGTCGAGGTACGGGCTGTCGGCGGCGAACAGGTGCGTGGTCAGCGGCACGTAGCCGTCGCGGTAGACCATCATGTGGATGTGACCGGGCCGGTTCGGGTGCCGGCCCATCGCGCGCAGCATGTCGCCGACCGGGCCGTCGTCGGGCACCGGGTAGAAGGTCGGCTTGATCGACCAGAAGCGGTAGCGTCCGTCGTCGTCGGTATGGAAGCGCGCGCGCAGCGCCATCCCGGCGTCGCCGCCTTTCTGCATGTCGTAGACGCCTTCGCCGTCGCCCGACCACACATCGACGCAGCAGCGCGCGATCGGCGCGCCGTGCGTGTCGGTGATGCGGCCGCTGTAGTGGCACGGCTCGCCCGGCATGCCGTGGCCGATGTCGCTGCCCAGCGGCAGCACCGGCGCGCCCTCCCAGTAGAACGGGCCCTGCACCGTGGCTTCGGTGGGCTGCACGCGCGCGCTCCGGTCGGCCAGCGCTTGCGCCGAGCGGCGCGCCTGCTCGAGCTGCACCACCAGCATCGAGATGCCCAGCGTGTCCGACAGCAGGATGAACTCCTGCCGCTTGTCGTCGCAGGTCTGGCCGACCTTGGTGAGGAACTGGATCGCGTTCATCCACTCGTCGGGCTTCAGGTCGAGCTCGCGCACCAGCGTGTGCGCATGGCGCACGACGCCGGTGATGATCTCGCGAAAGCGCGGGTCGGTGTCGTCGCCCAGGCGGTCGAGCACGGCCTGGGTGATGTCGGAGGTCTGGTGCTGGTTCATGCGGGTCTCGGTGTTGCAGGTCGGGCCGCGGGGTCGCGCGCTCAGTTGGGGTTGAAAAGATTCTGCGGGATGCCGGCCGCGGCGAACACGTAGTCGCGCGAGGCCTCGAGCTCCTGGCGCAGGCGCGAGATGTCGGCGTCGAGCAGGCGGCCCTTCCACTTTCGCACCTTGCCCGCGACGATCACGGTCTCGACGTTGCCGCGGTCCATCAATGAGACCACCGCCCCCGGCACCTGGTTCAGCGGCGCGACGTTCAGCGCCTGCGCGTCGAGGATGATGATGTCGGCCTCCTTGCCCGGCGTCAGCGAGCCGACCTTGTGATCCAGGCGCAGGTGCTTCGCACCGTTCATCGTCGCGTAGCGCAGCACGTCGCGCGTGTTCAGCAGCGCCGGCGTGCCGGCCGGCGGCGTGGGCCACCAGTTGCCGCTCGCGAAGCCGGGGTCCAGGATCATCTGGTTCACCATCATGCGTTGCATCGTCATCATCGACCGCATCTGCGTGAAGAAGTCAGCCGTCATCGTGCATTCGACGTCGACGCTGAGCGAGGGCTCCAGCCCCAGACTCTGCATCTTCAGGATCGGCGGCGTGCCGTGGCGCATGTTCATCTCGATCGGCACCGCGAGCGAGACATTGGCGCCGACGTCCTTCACGCGCTGCCAGGCCAGGTCGGACATGCCGGTCATGTGCACGAAGAGGTTGTCCGGCCCGAGCCCGATGTCGCCGTTGACGCCGCCCTTGCCCTGCGCGAGCAGGTCCATGATCGGCCGGATGCCGAACGGCGACAGGATGTGCGCCGCAACCTGCAGGCCGAGCTGCCGGCCGAGGGTCCACGACTGCGTGTAGGTCGGCGCGCCGAGGTAGACCTCGCCGCCCATGATCATGTGCACCAGCTGGTCGCTCGACGAGAACCACTTGTTGACCATGCGCGTCGCGTCCTGCGGGTAGGCGTAGGCCGCACTGTGCGTCGAGCCCGCGCCTTCGAAGTAGCCCAGCGCGGCACGCCGGCCGGTGTCGAACAGGGCCTGTGCGACCGCGTCGGAGTGCTGCGGCGTGTGGTGGATCTGCGAGATGTCGTGCACCGTCGTGACGCCGTGGTCGAGCTGGCTCAGGCCGCCGAACAGCTCGTTGATGTAGACGTCCTGCGGCCGGTACACCGGCGCGAAGCGCGAGAGGATGTACTCGAAGTAGGTCTGGTTGCCGCTCGGCGTGTTGGAGCCGTCGTTGATCAGGATGCCGTCGGCGAGAAAGCTGCGCAGCGCGGTCTCGAACTGATGATGGTGCGTGTCGATGAAGCCCGGCATCACGATGCGCCCGCGCGCATCGATCACCGGGATGCCGGGGGCCGCGAGGCTGGGGCCGACGGCGACGATCTTCTTGCCTTCGACGAGCACGTCGGCCTGCGCGAAATCGCCGACCTTGGGATCCATCGACATCACCGCGCCGCCGCGGATCAGGTAGCGGCGACCGAAATGGCCGCTGTGTTCGGGCGCCGCGCCCTCGTTCGCGCGCGCCGGGCGCGGCGCGAACAGCGCGAGACCGCCGGCGCTGGCCATCGTTGCGGCCGCGGCGGTGGCCTTCAGGAAGCCGCGCCTCGAATCCCAGTGCCGTTGCGGGCGGCCTTCATCGCAGAGTCTGCACATGATCGGTGTCTCCTGGTTGTGGTTGGGCATCCGCCACGCAAGACCCGGCGGTGGGGGTTGTTGCGCCTTCGCGCGCAATCGGTTCGCTGGTGGCCGTGCCGCCGGCGTCGTAATCGACCTGGTGGCGGGCGATACGCAGGTCGCCCAGCGCACGCTTGATGCGCAGGTGCTCCGGATGGTCGGCATACGCGGCCAGCGCTTCGCGCGAATCGAACTCGGTGTAGAGGACCACGTCGCAGGCGTAGTCGATGCGGCTCTCGTCGACGCCGACCTCCACGTGCACCAGGCCGGGCACCCGGCCGCGCAGCGACTCGAACGCGGTCTTCACCTGCGCGATGTGGCGCGCACGGGTCGCGGCGTCGTCGCCGCGCACGTTCCACATGACGATGTGCTTCAGCATGGTCGTCAGGCCGCGGGCGCAAAGCCGGCCTTCTGCGGCCACAGGTTCACGAAGGCGTGCACCGCGACGCTCGCATACAGGCCGGCGCGCGTGAACGGCTCGTCGTCCAGCCAGGCGCGCACGGCGGCGCGGCTCTCGAACTCGATCGCGAGCAGGCTGCCGATCATCGTCACGCCGTCGTCGGCCATCAGCGGGCCGGCGAAGGCGATGCGATCGGCGACCGCACCGAGGTAGGCCTTGTGCTCGGGGCGCACCTGCTGGCGCAACGCGGCGCCGTCGGATCGGTCGAGCAGGTGCAGCACGTAGATCATCACGCCCTCACACGCCCAGGTAGGCGCGACGGATCTCGTCGCGCTGCATCAAGGCGTCGGGCGTGCCCTCGGCCACCATGCGGCCTTGCTCCAGCACGTAGGCGCGGTCGGCGACGCGCAGCGCCATCGAGACGTTCTGCTCCACCAGCAGCACCGCGGTACCTTCCTGGTTGATGCGGCGGATCGCGCCGAACATCTCGCCCACGATCAGCGGCGACAGGCCGAGCGAGGGCTCGTCGAGCAGCAGCAGGCGCGGTCGTGCCATCAGCGCGCGCCCGATCGCGACCATCTGCTGCTGGCCGCCCGAGAGTTCGCCGGCCGCCTGCGCCAGCTTCGGCTCGAGCGCCGGGAACAGCGCCAGCACCGCGTCGAGCGACTCGGCACGCCGCGCCTTCGCCGCCGGCAGCACGCTGCCGATCTCGAGGTTCTCGCGCACGCTCATCGCGCCGAACAGCCGCCGCCCCTCGGGCACGATCGCGATGCCGGCCTCGCAGAAGCGGTGCGGCGGCAGCGCGGCGATCTCGCGCCCTTCGAACACGATGCGGCCGCCGCGCGCACGCTGCAGGCCCGCGATGGCATTGATCAGCGTCGTCTTGCCGGCGCCGTTCGGGCCGACGACGCACAGCAGCTCGCCCTCGCGCAGCTCGAACGAGACACCCCACAGCGCAGGCGCCTGCCCGTAGGCGACCTGCAGGTCGTGCACGTCGAGCAGCTTCGCCTGCGGCGCAGCCGGCGCCGGCTCCGGCCGCTCGGGCACGGCCTGCGGCTGGCCGAGGTAGGCCGTCATCACCTCGGGGCGCTGCATCACCTCGGCGGCCGGGCCTTCGGCGAGCAGCACGCCATGGTCGAACACGACGACGCGGTCGGTCAGCGCCATGACCGCGCGCATCACGTGCTCGACGAAGACCACCGTCGAGCCCTGGTCGCGAATGCGCCGCACCAGCGCCACCGCACTGTCGATCTCGCTCGGCGTCAGGCCGCACAGCACCTCGTCGAGCAGCACCAGGCGCGGGCGCGAGGCGAGGGCGCGCGCGAGCTCGAGGAACTTGCGCTGATGCAGGTTCAGGTCGGCGGGGTGCGCGTGCGCCTTCTCGTGCAGCCCGGTGAAGGTCAGCCAGGCCATCGCCTCGCGGCGTGCCACCGCGGGCGACGCGACGCCGCCGCCGAACAGGGTGGCCAACGCGACGTTGTCGAGCACCGTCTGGTGGCCGAAGGGCCGCGGAATCTGGTAGGTGCGCGAGATGCCGGCGCTGGCGATGCGGTGCGCCTCGCGGCCGGCCAGCTCCTGGCCCTCGAACACGATGCTGCCGCCGGTCGGCAGGTAATGGCCGCTGACGACGTTGATGAAGGTCGACTTGCCCGAGCCGTTCGGGCCCAGCAGGCCGAGGATTTCACCGCGCCGCACTTCCACGTCGACGCCGGCGAGTGCCTTGACGCCGCGGAACGACTTGGCGAGGCCGCGTGCGCGGAGCAGCACCTCGCCCGGCGCGACGGCGACCGACCGCACCGGCAGCGGTGCCGACGCTGCGGGCAACGGCACCGGCCCGCTTCGCCGCGCAAAGACGCGCTGCAGCCGCGGCAGGATGCCATCGGGCATGAACAGGATCGCCGCGATCAGGATCACGCCGACCATCGCCTTGCCCGCCACCGCGTAATTCGCCGCGGTGAAGCTGTACAGCAGCAGCGTGATCGCGACCGCACCGACGGCCGGCCCGGCCCAGTGGCGCGTGCCGCCGAGCACGCTCATCAGCACGACGGTGAGCGGCACGGTGATCGTGAACACCTCGCCGACCGTCACGTAGTTCAGGAACAGCGCGTGGATGCCGCCGGCCACGCCGGCGAGCGAGCACGAGATCGCCAGCGCGATCAGCTTGTAGCGGTAGGTCGGCACGCCCATCACCTCGGCGGCGTCCTCGTCGTCGTGGATCGCGAACAGGCCGACGCCGAGTTTCGACACCGCGACGCCCCATGCGACCAGCATCGTCAGCGTCGCCGCGGCGAGTGCGAGCAGGTAGAAGGTCGACGACGCGCTCGGGCCGATCGCCGGCACCGGCACGGCCGCGAGCGACACGCCGTTGCCGCCGTCGATCGGCGTGTTGACGACGATCGTGCCGATCACGAAGGTGACCGCCAGCGTCAGCAGCGCATAGACCTCGCCGCGGATGCCCCTGACGCGAAACACGATCGCACCGAGCGCGACGCCGAGCACGCAGGCCACCGCGGCGGCGACCGGCAGTGTCCACAGGAACGGCCAGTTCCAGCGCGACAGCAGCGTGCTCGTCGTGTACAGGCCGGCGCCGAAGAACGCGCCGTGCCCGAACGAGAAGTAGCCCGCGTAGCCCGACAGGATGTTCCACGAGGTCGCCAGCACGATCCAGAGCAGGATCAGGTACAGCAGCGAGTCGTAGAACGCCGGCAGGCCGAGGCGCGGCACGAAGGCCAGCGCGATGGCGATCGCGACGATGGCCGCAGGGGTTCGGTGAGCCCCCAAGCGGACGCCGCGGATCCGGCTCTGCCGGGCCGCCAGCGGCGCCCCTCCCGGGGAGGACTCATTCAAGGAAGCACTCATGCGGCCCGCCCCGGTCGCAGCAAGAGAATCGCGATCAGCAGCGTGAACGACACCAGCGGCGCCCACGAGGGCGCGGTCACCGCCATCGTCACCGCTTCGCTGACGCCGATCACGACGCCGGCGATCAGCGGTGCCAGCGCGCGGCCCAGGCCGCCCAGCATCACCGCGGCGAAGACGACGCCGATCCACGCGTAGATCTGCGACGGCGCAAGCGTGAAGCCGAGCGCGAGGCACACGCCGGCGACGCTGGCCAGCGCCGAGCAGGTGCCGGCCAGCAGCAGCGCGTTGCGTTGCTGGTGGATGCCGAACGCGGCGGCTACGGCTGAGTCCTCGGCGGAGGCGCGCAGCGCCTTGCCGAGGTCGGTGTGGCGCAGCACCGCCCACACCGCGAACGACAGGCCCACGGCCAGCACCAAGGTGATCAGCTCGGGCAGCGGCACGAACAGGCCCGCGATCTTGAAGCGGTGTTCGCCGTAGCCCGATTCGAGCTTGCGGAAGTCGGCGGTCCAGACGGTCTGGATCAAGGCTTCGACGAGGCCGGTCAGCCCGAAGGTCACCAGCAGCGAATTGAACGGCGTGATCGCGAAGCGCGCCATCGCGGCATGCAGCGCGGCGCCGATCGCGAAGAACAGCGGCACGATCACGACCAGCGTGAGCAGCGGGTCCATGCCCATCGTCGCCATCTGGTAGCACAGGTAGGCGGCCAGGAAAGCGAACGCGAAGTGCGCCAGGTTGATCAGCCGCAGCAGCCCCCACGACAGGCTCAGGCCGAGCCCAAGCAGGCCGTAGAGGGCGCCGACGAAGATGCCCGAGAGAATGCTCTGCGCCAGCAGGCTGGCGCTCGGCAGCGTGAAGCCGGACATGGCGCGTCAGGAGGCCAGCAGCGTGGCGCCGCCGGACGTGAACTCCTTCGGGTAGACGACGGTCCAGCGGCCGTTCTGGACCTGCTTGATGCGCATCAGGTCGTCGCCGTAGTTGCCGGCGCCGTTGAAGCGCAGCTTGCCCTGGATCGTGTCGACGCGGTTGGCCTTGAGCCAGGTGCCGATCGCCTTGTCGTCCAGGCTCTTGGTCGCGGTCACGCCCGCCTCGAGGATCTGCCAGGCGGTGTACGACGCGCCGGCCTGCACCTCGACCGAGGGGTCGGGCAGCTTCGCGGCAATCGCGCGCTCGTGGTACAGCCTGATGAACTCGGCCGCGCCGGGTGCGTTGCTGAAGGGGGGCTGCTCCTCGAAGATCGTCACCGACAGCGCGTTCTTCGCCTCGGGCATCGAGACCAGCGGGCCGGGGGCGGGGTACAGGTAGAAGTGCTGCGGCGGCTGGTACTCGATCTTCTTCATCGCATCGAGCAGCAGGTTGCCGTCGAGGCCGATCGCGCCGACCCAGACGAAGTCGGGCTTGGCATCCTTGATGCGGTTCGCGATGGGTCCGAAGTCGCGGTTGCCGAAGTCCCACTCGAGGAACAGCACCTCGGTCAGGCCGCGCTTCTTCAGCACCTCGCGTGCACCGGCCGACATGAACTGGATCGACGGGAACTTGCTCGTCACGACGGCCACCGTCTTCGGCGGCTTCGGCCCCGCGGCGAGCGCGTCGAACAGCGTGTTGGGCACGGTCACGGCCGGATCGGAGCCGAGCGACCAGGCCGGAAACGCGAACTCGTATTTCGCCAGCGACGGCACCCCCAGCGTGTGATGCACCAGCACCTTGTTGTAGCGCTGCGCGACACCCATCGCCGACAGGATCGCGCCGGTGGCATAGGGCCCCATCAGCAGGTCGACCTTGTCGGCCGTCACCAGCTGTTCATACAGCGTGCGCGCCAGGTCGGGCTTGGACTGGTCGTCCTTCAGGATCCACTCGAGCGGTCGGCCGAGCCAGCCGCCGCGCTTGTTGGCCTGCTCGACATAGATCTCGCCGACGAGTCTGTGGATCTGCGCGGTCGCCGACAGCGGCCCCGTCAGTGCAAGCGTGCCGCCGATGCGGATCGGCTGCGAGCCCTGCGCTTGCGACAGTCCCGACGCGGCGGCGAGGCCGGCGATGCCGGCGCCGAGAACGGTGCGGCGGTTCAACGGATGGCTGTTCATGTCTTGTCTCCTGTGGATGTCGTTGTAGTGGCGTTGAGAACGAACGCGAAATCCAGCGTGGTGAACGGCGCCGCGCTGGTGTGGCCGTCGGGCGTGCGGCCCGATGCATGGTGCACCCAGTCGGCCACCAGCGAGCTGCGCACGCCGAACAAGGCATCGGAGTCGAGGTACCGGTCTCCCTTGCGGAACACGTGCGTGACGAGCCGCTGGTAACCCGGCGCAGTGATCATGAAGTGCAGGTGCGCAGGGCGCCACGGGTGGCGACCGAGCGCCTGCAGCATGCGCCCGACCGGGCCGTCGTGCGGGATCGGGCAGGGCTCGGCGACGATCGACTTGAAGTGGAAGCGGCCGTCGGCATCGCTGGCGAGCGTCGTGCGCGATGGGCCGTCGTTCGGGCCGTCGGCGTCTGTGTCGGCGTACCAGACCTGCACCTCGGCGCCTGCGATCGGCGTGCCGTCGAGGGCCCGCACGCGGCCGCGCACGTAGCAGGGCTCGCCGCCGGCGGCGTGATCGACGGCGCCGCTGCGCGCATGACGCGGCGCGCCGCCGGGATGAAACGGCCCGAACGACACCGCCTCGGTGCAGCCCTTGGGCTTGCGATGATTCAGCGCCGTGACCAGCATCGACAGGCCGAGCGTGTCGGACAGCAGCGCGAGCTCCTGCCTCCCGCCGCTGCTGAGCTGGCCGCATTCGGTGAGGAAGCGAACGCCGTCGGCCCACTCGGCTTCGGTCAGCGCGACCTCGCGGGCGAACGCATGGAGATGCTGCACCAGGCTCGTCATCACTTCGCGCACGCGTGCGTCGCCGGCCGCCGCGTGGCGCGCGATCACCGCCTGGGTAATGTTGTCTTCGTCGATGTTGCGCATGCCGGGTTGTTCCGTGCGACAGGACACCAAGCCGACTCTAGACTTCCACTCATGGAGGTCAAAGCGCGCTGCAGCAAAGCTTTCTTCCGCGCAGAGGAAAACTCCGGGTAAACATGGATCGCTTGACCGAAATCGAACTGTTCGTGCAGGTCGCCGAACTGGGCAGCCTGTCGCGCGCCGCGGACTCGCTGGGCTTGAGCAACGCGGCGGCGAGCCGGCACCTCGCCGCGCTCGAGACGCGCCTGACGGCACGCCTGGTGCAGCGCAACACGCGGCGCCTGTTCCTGACCGATGTCGGCGAGGCCTTCTATCGGCGCTGCAAGCCGCTGCTCGGCGAGCTGCGCGAAGCCGAAACCGCGGTCAACGAAGCGGTGCTCAAGCCGGCCGGGCTGTTGCGCGTGCAGGCCTCGCTGTCGTTTTCGATGATCGTGATCGCGCCGCTGCTGCTGGAGTTCAACGCACGCTTCCCGGCGATGCGCATCGAGGTCGTCGCGTCGAACCGCTACCACGACCTGCTCGAGAGCGGCATCGACGTCGCGATCCGCAACCGCGAGTTCGAGAACGACTCGGCGATCACGGTGCGCCGCCTGGCCGAGACCAAGCGCGTGCTGGCCGCGTCACCGCAATACCTGCAGCGCCACGGCACGCCGCACACGCCCGACGAACTGGCGAACCACCGGCTGCTGATCTACAACCTGGCGAATCAGCCGCACCAGATGCGCTTCATGCGCAACGGCGCCGAGACCTTGCTGCCGGTGCAAGGCGTGCTCGAGGCCAACGACGGCCAGGTCATCCGCGCCGCCGCGATCAAGCACCTGGGCATCCTGTTGCAGCCGATGTACATCATCCACGACGACGTGGTCGCCGGCCGCCTCGTGCCGGTGCTGCAGGAGTGGGAGCTGCAGCGCCTGACGATCAACATCGCCTACCCGACGCGCCGCCACCTGCCGGCCAAGGTGCGCTGCTTCGTCGACTTTCTGGTCGAGAAGTTTGCGGAGCTGGACTACGAAAGGCGCTGGACGGCCTGAGGCGGATGCCGTCTGCTAGGTCGGATTCCTGTCGTAGCTCGTGATCCCGGCAGGCAATTGAACCCACGCATGGCGACGGCAGTCGTAGACCGAGTCTTCGGGCGCAGGAAAGCCCGGGTCGGCGAACGCGCCGACAGCCACCGCCACCCACGCGTCTTCGCAGCCCTCTTCGGTGTGGAACACGGTCGATCCGCAGACCGGGCAGAACCTGAACCTGAAGCGGGCACCAGCGTCGCCGGTACGGACGTACTCGGTGGCCGTCCCGAAGACCTTGTAGGGCGTGGCGAAGCCCGCAAGCGTCGCGAAGACGCTGCCGGTCCGGCGCTGGCAGGCCAGGCAGTGACACACGCCGACGCCGCGCGGCTCGCCTTCGACTTCGATTCGGAGTTGACCGCAGGAACAAGAGGCGGTTCGGCTAGACATGGGACACCTCGGTGGGCGGCTTGGGAACGGGCGCCAACAGATTGGCGTCGCGCGCCAGCAGCCACTTGCCGTTCTCCTTCTTGAGAACGCTGAGCGTGTGCCCCGCCCGCGCGCTGGGCGGCGAGCCATCGGGTGGCGTGGCGGTGACCGTGAGCTTCGCCCACATGAACGCCCAGTCGCCCAGCACCTTGATCTCCTGAATTTCGCTGCTGCCGTCGAACGTCGGCGCCGCGTGTGCCGCCTGGGCCTTCGCGGCCGCCGCGAACTCGCTCTTTCGCATCGGCGGCCGGCCGGGGACGAGGAAGACGGCATCTTCCGCCATCAGGCCCAGGACGGTGTCGACATCGCCGGTCTTGGTGGCGGCCATCCAGGTGGCGACGAGCTCACGAATCAATTGTTGATCGTCTTTCATGTGTCACCCTTCGCCATGCTCCACGCGCAGGATCCTCGCCGCCGCGACCATCGCTGCGAGCTTGCCGACGGCCACCTCGCGCGGCAGGTACTTCATGCCGCAGTCGGGCGCCAGGATCACGCGCTCCTTCGCCACAAAGGGCAGCGCGCGCCGAATCCGTGCGGCCACCTGCTCGGGCGTCTCGATCGCCAGGTCCGACAGGTCGATGCAGCCGACCATGATCTGCTTGTCGTCGAGCTGTGCCAGCACCGAGCAGTCGAGCTTCGATTGCGCGGTCTCGATCGACACCTGCTTGCAAGCGCAGCCGCGCAGCTCGGGCAGGAAGGAGTAGCCGCTCGGCCGCTCGTGGATGATCGCGGCGTAGCCGAAGCAGATGTGCACCGCGGTCGTGCCGGTGATGCCGTCGAGCGCACGGTTCAGCGCTGCGAGCCCGTACTGGCGCGCCTTCTCGGGCCGCGCCTGCATGTAGGGCTCGTCGATCTGCACGACATCGGCGCCGGCGGCGAACAGGTCGCGGATCTCGGCGTTGACCGCCGCGGCGTAGTCCATCGCGGCGTCGGCATCGGACGCATAGAAGTCGTTCTGCGCCTGGCAGCTCATCGTGAACGGCCCGGGCACGGTGATCTTGACCTTGCGCGTCGTGTGCCGCTTCAGGAACAGCAGGTCCTCGACCTCGACCGCATGCTTGCGGCGGATCTTGCCGGCGATGCGCGGCACCGGGTTCGGGTGGCCCGAGCGGTCGAGCGCGCTGCCGGGGTTGTCGAGATCGACGCCTTCGAGCGCGGTCGCAAAGCGGTTCGAGTAGCTCTCGCGCCGGATCTCGCCGTCGGTGATGATGTCGAGGCCGGCGTCTTCCTGCGCCCGGATCGCCAGCAGCGTGGCATCTTCCCAGGCCTGCTGCAGGTAGGGTTCGGCGACGCGCCAGAGCTCTCGGGCGCGCACGCGCGGCGGAAAGCGGCTGGCGAGCTTCTCGCGGTCGATCAGCCAGTCGGGTTGGGGAAAGCTGCCGACGATCGTGGTGGGGAAGAGCATGGTGTTCTCGCTCGCGCGCGTTGTCTGTGCATCGAAGGGCGAGGCCATCATGGCACCGGCCGATTCGCGTGCCAACCGGGGCCGCACCGCAGCAACGCGGCGCGCGGCGGAAAACACTTCTTCAGCCGCCGGCGCTTCCCACGCCGCGCGGCGGCTGGTGCAATCGCGCGCATGGAGAACTTCACCTACACGGCGTCCCCGACACGCGTCGTCTTCGGCGCCGGCGCGCTGCAGCAGCTCGGGCGCGAGATCGAACGGCTCGGTGCCACGCGCGCGCTCGTGCTCTCCACGCCCGGGCAGGCCGATGCCGCGCAGCGCATCGCCGATCTGCTGGGTGCCAGGGCGGCCGGGGTCTTCGCGCGCGCCGTGATGCATGTGCCGATCGAGACCGTCCGAGAAGCGCGCGCCGAGGCACGGCGCCTCGGCGCCGACTGCGCGGTCGCGATCGGCGGCGGCTCGACCACCGGGCTCGGCAAGGCAATCGCGCTCGACGCCGGCTTGCCGATCCTGGCGATTCCGACGACCTACGCCGGCAGCGAGGTGACCTCGATCTACGGCGTCACCGAAGGCGGCCTGAAGAAGACCGGCCGCGACCCGCGCGTGCTGCCGAAAACGGTGATCTACGACCCCGAGCTGACGCTGACGCTGCCGTTCGCAACCACCGTGACGAGCGTGCTGAATGCGATCGCACATGCCGCCGAAGGCCTGTACGCGCACGATGGCAACCCGATCGTCGCGCTGATGGCGCAGGAGGGCATCCGCGCCTGCGTCGCCGCGCTGGCGCCGCTGCAGGCCGATCCGAGGGATCTGGCGGCGCGCGCCGACGCACTGTACGGCGCCTGGCTGTGCGGCACCGTGCTCGGCAGTGTCGCGATGGGCTTGCATCACAAGCTCTGCCACACGCTGGGCGGCAGCTTCAACCTGCCGCATGCCGAGACGCATGCGGTGATCCTGCCGCACGCGCTGGCCTACAACGCCGCGGCGGCGCCCGACGCGATGGCGCGCATCGCCAGCGCGCTCGGCGGCCCCGGCGACGCGGCGCTTGCGCTGCAGCAGCTGGCGCGCCGCTACGGCGCCCCGACATCGCTGGCCGCGATCGGGATGCCGGCCGACGGCCTGGACCGCGCGGCCGATCTCGCGGCCAGCATGCCGTATCCCAACCCCCGAGCACTGGAACGCGGGCCGCTGCGCGCGCTGCTGCAGCGCGCCTACGACGGCGCGCCCCCGCGTTCGGGCGTTTAGGATAGGCGCCCGCGCGGCTTGCGCACAGCGGCGGTCTTTCGGCCGCTCGGGAGTGTCTCGATGAAGTGTGTTCTGGTCGGCTCGCGCTTTTTCGGGGCGACGGTGCTCGAAGCCTTGCACAACGAAGGTGTCGCGAAGTTCAGCCGCGTCGTCGTGCCGGCGGCGGACGATCGGCTCGCGACCGCGGCACGTGCGCTCGGGATCGACGTGCTCGTGCTCGACAACCCGAAGATCGTGCCGGGCGAAGCGATCCCGGCCGATACCGAGCTGATCCTGGCCGCGCACACGCACGCGCGCGTCAGCAACGAAGCGCTGGCTCGATCGCGCCTGGGCGGCATCGGCTATCACCCGTCGCTGCTGCCGCGACACCGCGGCATCGCCGCGGTCGAATGGACGATCCTCGAGGGCGACGCGATCGCCGGCGGTTCGATCTACCACCTCGCCGATGGCTGGGATGCGGGCGCCGTCGCGGCGCAGGACTGGTGTTTCGTGGCCAAGGGCGAGACCGCGCGCGAGCTGTGGGAACGGGCGCTCGCGCCGATGGGCCTCGCGCTGCTCGCGCGCGTCGTGCGCCATGCGCAGCAGCTCGGCGAAGTGCCCGCCCTCGCGCAAGACCAGCGCTTCGCGACCCGCGCGCCGATGATCCGCCGCTCGATCGTGCTGACCGAAGATCAACCGTCGACCACGACCTCGCTGATCGTGACCGTGATGGGCCGCGATCGGCCGGGAATCGTCCGTCTCCTGTCGGATTGCGCGCAGCGCCACGGCGCCAGCTGGGCGGCCAGCCGCCTGGCGAATCTGGCCGGCGAGTTCGCCGGGATGATCCACTTCGAGGTGCCGCGCGCGAATGTCGACGCGCTCGCCGCCGCGCTCGACGCGCTCGGCTCGTCGGGCCTGCGCCTGACGATCGCGCGGACCGAAGGCGCGCAGGCGCCCGAGGGGCTGCGCGGCATCGACCTGGAACTCGTCGGCGAAGATCGGCCGGGCATCGTCAGCCGATTGACCGGGATCCTCGCCGAGTGCGGCATCAGCATCGAGCACATTCACACCGAGATCGTCGGCGCGGGCGCGTCCGCGAAGCCGTCGTTCAAGGTGGCCGCCCATCTGCTCGTGCCCAAGGCGCTCGCGCTCGATGCACTGCGGCGCAAGGTCGAAGTGCTCGCGAACCAGATGATGCTGGACATCGCGCTCGGCGAGCGGGCAGCCCCCAGGCGCGTGACGGAGGCCGAATGACCCGCGGCAATCGACGCAGCGCGCTGGCGACGCTGTCGGCGCTGTGGCTCGCCGCGTGTGGCGGCGGTGGCGGCGCGAGCGGCGGCGCACCGGCGG